>NZ_JAGGPO010000008.1:0-79660 GCF_018613775.1 Arthrobacter sp. ISL-69 | reverse complement strand
ACCGTTAACGAGATAGTCCCCGACCGACCGCCAAGACCATGGGACTGCCCGCGGTTTTGTTGACTCCTTGACCTAGCGAGCTGCTGCTCGTGGAAGGATGTTGACCATGCCCACGGCTTATGGGGCGGAGTTCCGCCAGGATGTTATTGATGTTGCCCGCAAGGGCGAAGCGCCGCTGGCGCAGATTGCAAAGGATTTTGGGCTATCGGTCACCACGCTGAAGCGCTGGATCGCCATCGCCGAGCGTAAGGAGACCGGAGCCGGCCCGGCAGCGGCGGAATCGGCCGAGATGCGCGAGCTAAAGAAGCGGAACCGCTTGCTGGAGCAAGAGAATGAGATTCTCCGCCGGGCTGCTGCCTACCTGGCAAGGGACATCAACCCAAAATGACCTACCCGCTGGTCACGGATCTTGCCGCCGACGGTGTCCCCGTGGCGGTGACCTGCAGGGTGTTGAAGTTCAGCAAGCAAGGCTATTACCGGTGGAAAGCCAGCCCCGTGACGGAACGGGACTGGGCGGACGCGCACCTAATCAACGCCGCCCTGGACATCCACGACGACGATCCCGCCTTCGGATACCGTTTCATCGCCGACGAGCTCCCCGGGAAGGGCATCACGGCCGGCGAGAACAGGGTCCAACGCCTGTGCAGGGACCACGGCATCTGGTCGGTGTTTTCGAAGAAACGCGGCCTGACCCGCAAGCCGGGACCACCGGTCCACGACGACCTGGTGGAACGGGACTTCACCGCCTCGGCACCGAACGAACTGTGGCTGACAGACATCACCGAACACCCCACCGGTGAAGGAAAGCTCTACCTCTGCGCGGTGAAGGACGTCTACTCCGGGAGGATCGTCGGATACTCGATGGACTCGCGGATGAAGTCCTCACTGGCCGTGGCCGCACTGGAGAACGCGGTGCGGTGACGCCGCCCGGAACGGACCGTGGTGCACTCGGATCGTGGTTCCCAGTTCCGGTCCCGCCGGTTCGTTGAAACGCTCCGGCACCACGGACTGACAGGGTCGATGGGCAGAGTCGGCGCATGCGCGGACAACGCCGCGATGGAATCGTTCTTCTCACTGCTGCAAAAGAACGTCCTGGACCGTCACCGGTGGACCACCAGGCAAGAACTCCGGCTGTCGATCACGACCTGGATCGAGCGGACCTACCACCGCCGGCGACGGCAAAGACGGCTGGGAAAACTCACGCCCATCGAATATGAAACAATCAACTGCACCGAGCTCACAGCGGCCTAAGACCCCGAGTCAACAAAAGCCGGGGCAGTCCCGGGTGCTGCACGAGTTCGGCGGGCTGGGAACGGTACAGCGCGAAGAGCACCAGCGCCAGGATGACGACGGCGACGCTTGCCGCGCACACGAGGGCAATCTGGGCGCTCACCTTACGGGCGGCGGTCCGCAGGATCAGCCGGTCTGCATCGGAAGGATTCACGATGGGTCTCCCAACTGGTATCCGGCGCCGTGCACGGTTCGGATGATGTCGCGGCCCGCCTTCCGACGGAGGTAGTGCACGTAGGTGTCGACGGCGCCCGGCTGGTCCGCTGCCGAGAACACCTTGTCGAGGAGCTCCGTCCGGGAGAAAACTCGCTCCGGTTCGGCGGCCAGCACCTCAAGCAGCGACCCCTCCCTGGGGGACAGCGATACGCGGTCACCGTAGGGGGAAAGCAGGAGCCGGGCGGCGGCGTCGTACGTCCAGTCCCCGAGCGGCATGGTCCGCAGCGGCGGAAGGAACGTGCGGGTCAGTGCGCGCAGCCGGGCGGCGAGCTCAGCGGCGTCGAACGGCTTCACCAGGTAGTCATTGGCGCCGGCATCCAGGCCGTCCACCTTGGCCTGTACGGTACCGAGGGCGGTGAGGATCAGCACCGGCGCGGTGACGCCCTTGTCGCGCAGTGCCGTGACCAGTGCCGCCCCGTCGAGCAGCGGGAGCCCGCGGTCCACCACCAGGGCATCCCACTCCCGGGTGAGCCCGAGGTGCAGCCCCTGCTGGCCGTCACGGGCCAGGGTCACCTCGAAGTCGTCCCCGATGAGTTCGGCGATGAGGGGTCCGAGCTGCCGGTCATCCTCCACCAGCAGCACGCGCTTCTTCCGGTTCGCGTCCATGACTGCCATTCTGACCCAATCCGACCAGAGCGGCGCTGTACCCAGGCGCTGTTCTCAAAGGTGCGGTCAGGGGGCCGTTGGTCAGGAGGCCGGGGCCGGAACCGGCCCCAGCCTGGCCAGGAAGGGCAGGCGTGCCAGCACCGCCAGCCCGTATTTGTTCCACAGGCCCGAGATGAAGGAGGCTCCGGTCAAAGAAGTCAGGAACGACGCCGCAACGTCGGTGGGGTAGTGGACGCCAAGGTAAATGCGGGACAGGGCAACCGTAACGGCCACCGCCGCCCCCAAGACCAGGACGGGCCACTGCCAGCGGGTGCCCCGCGCCAGCAGGAACAGGGCGATGACGAGGGCCACAGCCAGGGCAGTATGCCCGCTAGGGAAGCTGTCGGTGCCAGGTTCCGGGGTGAGGGGGTCAAAGAGCGCGGTGGAGTCTGGCCGGTGCCGGGCGACAACCAGCTTGAACACCTCGCTGCTGACCCACGATCCGGCGGCCACCAGCCCGGTGGCGATGGCGTTCACCGGGCTCCGGCGGACCAACAGCAGGAACAGGCAAATCGCGGCGATCATTACCACGCCAGCCGCAGGACTGAACACCACGTCGACCAAGAGGGCGATCACGGTCAGCGGCGGCGTGTGGTCACGACTCAGCGCGGCATCGACGGAGAAGTCGGCGGCCGTTAAGGCGGGTACGGACCGCATGGTCAGCCCCGCGGCCACAATCAGGACGGCAAACACCAGCGGCAGCGCGATCCAGTGCCGCAGCTGCGGCAGCCTCGCCAACCGCGTGCGCTCCGACGCGATCCCACTTGCCATATCCGCCCCACCCACTTGGCCATCCCCCTTCTATTGCCGCGGCAGCGCTCATGCCTGCCTCATCCAAGTGTGGGAGGCGGGTGCCAAGAAATCTCTAAGAACCTGTTCACGCACCACACAGAGATTTGACGCCTATAGGAGCATCGTCGTCGCTTAGAGTTCGACCTGCTACCCATTGCCAGGCAAGGAACCCGAAGTTAAGATTTAGTCCTGGTGCGAGGAGGTGAGTGATGCTCAATGAGACGGACCTCCTGCAGGCCCTGCGGCGACACTGGGAGTTCGCAAGCATGGACCAGGACATCACCCATGAGATCTACCACGACGACGCTGTGCTTGAGTTCCCTCAGTCTGGCGAACGGTTCGAAGGCGTGGAGAACTTCCGCGAGTGGCGACGGCAGTACCCGGCGGACCTCAAGTTCCACACTCGGCGAATCACCCATCGTGCCGACCTGGTCGTTGTCGAGAACCTGATCAGCTACGACGGCGCGCCTTGGATGTTTAGCGTCAGCCTGATGGAATTCAGGGACGACCGGGTTGAACACGAACGCATCTACATCATGGATGGCTGGGACGCTGCGGAGTGGCGCACCCCATGGCGCGCCGAGCGTTCTGCAGACCCGGCCCCGCCACCCCCCTAGCTTGACAGTTACACCGATACCGGAGCCCACACCGCCGACGAGGCCGACGGCGTCCCTGACCCTCGTTCTCCTCGAACGGGTTGCGTCCTATTGAAGCCGACTCTGCAAGACGGCCCTCTTTTGACGGGTGGTCCTGGTTCAAAGCGTCATGCAAGTCCTGAATTAAAACAGCCAAGTCCTATTTGACGCCTATAGGAGCATCGGTGTAGACAAACAGGGCCAGGGATGGCCGGAGTCCTGCGACGGACAACACTGGACCCAACAGCCGGCCGCGCCAGCGGACGCCCAAACGGGGTGCGAGCCCTGCGAGCATGCCCTCCGACAGGGTGCGGGACTGTTGGTCTGGCCGGCCGCGCGGCCGAGCGTCTGGCTAGTGTTGGTGCATGAGTGATGCCGATCCCTCGACGGCGTCGCCGCCCCCTCAAACCTTCTTGGAAGAGTCATATGACAGCACCAGTCTTCAGAATCAGCCAGTTCTGGATGATGTCTCCTCGATGCTTGCTAAATCCAAGTTTCTCGTAGAACGCTGTGGTAGCCACGGGAAAGCGCCGAGTTTCATGTGTTGCTCCACTCTGCAGAATGATGAAAACACGACAGTGCGGACTGGACAGGAGTCATCGTTGTGGACTTCTCTTGTCGGTGCTTATCGACCGCCGTCGGGTGTCTCGCTACTTTGCCCGGGCAACGCGCAACGCGGAAAACTCCCATACCCGTGCCGGGCGTTGCCCGGGAGATGAAGTGCAAAGATTGAGGAAGGGATTGTGGGCGTCTGAATGCTGCGGACCGTATTCTTTTAGGGCTGAGGTGAACACCGTGATCGAGCGAGGCCAGCGTATCGGGATCCTGATCCATGACCAGGTGACAATGATCGACGTAGCCGGGCCGGCTGATGTGTTCCATCATGCAAATGCGTTCGGAGCACGCTATGAAACCGTCCTTATCTCAACCGATGGGAAGTCAAAGCGCGCTTCCAACGGACATCACTTAACCGCCGAGATTGCGTCCGAAAACGCAGGATTCCTCGACACAGTTATCGTTCCAGGCGCCTACGGGATGGTTTCAAGACCTTTCGAGCAAGAACTCGTCGACGCCGTTTCGCAGTTGACGAACGGGGCGCGACGGATCGCCTCGGTGTGCACCGGAGCCTTCCTGTTAGCGCAATGCGGCTTGCTGAACTACCGCAACGCCACAACCCACTGGACCCAAGTTGAGCGGTTTACCAGGTCGTTCCCACTGGTCCGCGTCGTCCCGGACGCGTTGTTCGTGCAGGACGGCTCGATCATCACATCTGCCGGCGTCAGCTCCGGTGTGGACCTGGCCCTGACCATGGTTGAAGAAGACTACGGACCCGATGTCGCTCGCGCCGTCGTCCGTCAAATGGTGATCTTCACCCACCGACCTGGAAACCAATCCCAACTCTCGGTCGCTGCCCGCAGCAGCGTCCCGCCCGACCGCCCCCTCCGAAAGCTCCTGGATCGCATTACGGCCGACCCGGGCGCAGATTACTCACTGACAGCTATGGGCGCGATGACAAATCTCAGTGCCAGCAGCCTGGCGAGGCTATTTCAGGAGAGCACGAAGACCACGCCCGGCCGGTACGTCGAAATGATCCGGATCGAGGCTGCGCAAACGATGCTCCAGAAGGGCAGTACGGTCGCCGCAGCCGCAGCCGCGAGCGGATTTGGAAGTGCGGAAACACTACGACGATCCTTCATCCAGAAGATCGGAATGAGCCCGTCCGTATACCTTGAACACCTCCAGTTGCGGTCACCAGACTTTCCGGACGCCTGACCGCGCCGCATCGGCAAGATAACGCAATTTGTGGGCTGGATGGTGATTTCTGCGGGTTCCCCGATCCCGATTCTCGTCGATGCTTGATGTACCCGGTGATCACCGGGAAGCACCCAGCAAGAGGAGAAGGTAATGCCCTTCGTAAATGTCAAGCTCGTCGACGGCGTCTTCACGGAAGATGAAAAGCACCGGATGGCGGCGGCCCTAACTGACGTGATGGTGAAGTTTGAAGGATCTGAAGCTTTCCGCGAGGTGGTCTGGGTCCTCATTGAGGAACTGCACACAGACGGTTGGCACATTGGCGGTCTTCCCTTCCGGGGTCCAGCAAGCCTGATGGACGGACTTGCCCGCTCCAAGAGCGCTTACGAGTCCATCGACGGCCACCCCGTTACTCGACCGGAACTTGCGGAGAAGGCGCCGGTCGTCCAGAAGTGATAGGTCCGGCGCCGACAGACGACTCCACGTTGGTCCGCAACCGGATGGCCATACGGACTGCCCCTGTTCAACCCTTTGATCTTTCGGAGAACCACATGACAACAGCACTTATCGTCGGACACCCCGACCTCCGCGGTTCACGCATCAACGCAGCCCTCGTCGAAGAGGCGGCATCAATAGAGAACATCGACATCCGTGTCCTGTCCGACTTCTACGCTGAGACAAACATCGACATCCAGGCCGAACAGAATGCTCTCGAAAAGGCTGACCACATTGTGCTGCAATACCCAACGTTCTGGTACTCGACGCCGGCAATTCTCAAACACTGGCTCGACGGCGTTCTTGCCCGGGGCTGGGCCTACGGGACCGGCACCCCGGGCGCCCTGGCCGGCAAGACGCTCCGCATCGTCACGAGCACGGGCGGTGCCTCCGATGGCTACGGTCCCCGAGGTCTCCATGGCTGGGAATACGAAGCAATTCTCGTTCCCCTAAAGGCGACCGCCCGGCGCCTTGGGATGCGATGGCTCGAACCCCTTGTCATCCACGGCGTGCGAGAGGTCGACGAATTTGGCCTACTGCAGCTTCGTCGGCAGTTTCGGGACCTCATCACGGAATCCCTCGCCGACCCTGTGCCGTTGGAGAACACGGACCCCGTGCCGCCCGAGAGCCCTGTAAGACAAGAATCTGTCCTCCGCTGATTCACGGCAAGACTTCGGGACCAGCGCCGGGGCGCGGCAGGTTCAGCCCCAAGAATCGCTGGGCCGACAGCCTCGGCGAGTCACTTGTCCAATTCCCCGCATGGACGACAATGATGGCTGGGCGGTGTTCGGACTAGCCAGGACGCGCCCGCCGGCACGCACTCTATATTCCAATCAGGGCATTAAGGCGGACTTTGGTCTTGCTTCTTCGCCGTGCTTCGAAGACTGCAACGAGCCAGTAGCCCAAGGTCCACTAAAAAACCGCAGTCATGGGGATGCGGCGGCAGACGACGACGGGACGTTTCGGAGCCAGCCGAACACCGCCGCATCCCACCCTCCGAATCGGAATTCCACTCCTGCGTGTGCTCCGCGGAAGCGAAGGTGTCCACTGGTATCTCCCAACGCAGGCACGTCATGCCGGCACGCACAAGTCCCGACGTGAACGAGTCAGAACAGATATATCGGAATCAGACGCCAGCCTAGGTCGGGGCCACAAATAATCAGCAAGTCATGTTGTATCCGGACCTAGCCGCCATGAACTCGTGAAGACTAAAAACTACCCGGAAGGACCAGCAGGGATGAACTCCCAGACGAAGCCCGTTCAGGCAGGACCCGGCACGCCGGACTGAGCCCGCTCCCCCACACAACCGAATACGGGCCTCCGGGAACCCACACACCCTCGGAGAACCAGGTCAGAGGCGAGAGTGTGGACACTGTCCACACGAAAAAGCACCAATTTCAGGGAAAAACGCCTCTGACCTGCGAAAACACCTGTGCCCAAGGTGGGACTCGAACCGGACTCCAGCCCTTACAAACACTGGGAACTCTTGAAAGCATAGGCAGTCCGGCCCAGTCCGACCGATGTACGACCCGATCCGAAGCCAAAAGTGTGGACACTGTCCACACCTCAACTTCGTGGCTGACGGAGCCCCCAGTCAGAACGCAGGTCCCGAAGAGATCCGGCTGTGTTTGTCCGGACAGCTATCTACTGCAACATGTCCGCCATGCTTCACATGCGGCTAAGCCCTCGGGCAGCCGGGGCCCCGAACTGTCGAGGATTTCCCCGGCTGCATTCTTCGGCCTGACCCTTCTAAGTATTTGTTTACTCCGGTGGGACCGACCGGTGATGTCCCCACCGCTGCAGCACGAACAGGGCCGCAAGGGCCATCAATCCGCCTATTGGCGTCGCCCAGGAGAAGATGGTGCCGGCAGATGGCCAGGCAACGTCCAGCAGCATCGATCCGGCTAACTGCCCGGCGACCAGGCCCATCGAAAAGAGCAGGGCACCAACGGTGCGAACGATCACTGCGCCGAGCAGCACCACCACGGGACCGATGAGCCCGGCCGCCGGGTACCACCACTTCACCTCGGCCAGACCGACGAGCACGCCCGTTCCGTGGCCTGCGAACTGCATCGCTGCCGTGACCGCCAGTAGCGCGGCGATACCGAAGACATAAGTGGCCAGCCCCGCAGGCTCGGGACGGCCGGTGGCGGCCGTGACCGAGCCGTTCAGCGCCATTTGCCCCGACATAAGCAATCCGGCCGTGAAGACCACGGCAAAGATCAGTCCAGTGGCAACCCATGCGGTCGCTAGCCGGGGCAGCGAGGCGGCAACCACCCCGGCCAGCGCCAGAATTACTGCGGCCAAACCAAGAGGAGTGAGCCGGAGTCGCCGGCCCGGCGACCAGCCGAAGTGGTCGATCGACGCGCTGGACACTATTTGGCCGAAGATGAAGAAGAGCGAGAAAAGCGCCACGCCGATGACTTTCACTGTGGCCGCTTGGGCGAGCACCGCCAAGATACCCATAGGGCCACTCAGGATTATCCACCAGCCAATCTGGCCACTGCGCAACTGACCCGGGAACCGGCGAACTGCAGCCCGCGCCCGGGGGTGCACAAGGCTGAAGGAGGCCGTGGTGGCGAATCCGAGGGAGAACACCACCAGCGCCGCGGCGTACCCGTCGCCCAGGTCGGCGGCCAAGAAGGAGTTAATCCGGGCTTGAGCAGCCAGCATTGTTCCGATCACCAAGCTCATAGAGATCAGCGCCGCACGTCCAAGCATCGGAGCCTTCCCGTTACTAAGCTACGAGCGGACGTCTACGAGGGTGCGTCGCAGCGTGCGCGACAAATCTGCGACATCCGATACCCAAGATGACAGCCCGGCGGCGCTATCGGCTGCAAGAATCGCCTCCGCGCACGCCGCGGCCTGGTCAGCGAGCGGGGACTGCCCGTCCGCTTCTCCCACTCCACACATACCCAGGAACTTTTGAACCAGGATCTCTTTGGGGAACCGGGTCGAATCGGACCAGGGATCGCCGAGCGCGTTGTCGGCCGTTGCCGCAAACCGGCTTCCACGGGCGAAGACTTCCACTCCCCCGGGGATGCCGCGCCATTGGCCGCCCCCCATCCACTTTGCGATGTTTGAGGAACTGGGCTCAGGTTTGACGGTTACTTTCCCGCGGAAGGCGACCATGTGGGGAGCAGTCATCGCTTCCCGCTCATACCAGCCCGGGCCCGCAGGAATGCCGTATGCCATGGCAGCGATCGCATGGGCATGGCTGAATTCGGCCGTCAGCGGGTCCGCCGGCTGCTGGGCGCGGAAGATCTCCGACAAGGCAAGCGGATTGGCCCGCACGACGACGCCCTCAATCTCCTCCGGCTTCAGACCGTGCTCTTCGATCAGACGTGAGAATGCGGTGAGAGGATGATGTATCCAACGGCAGCATGGCCAAAGCTTGTAGGTGGTATTGAGTATCTGCCAGTCAGAGCCCAGGCCGCTGATCAGGAGATCATCCACGTGGGTCGGTGACCCATAAAATCGCCAGAAGGCGTTGTCGCCATCAAGGATGTCCAGGAACCCCGTGCTGCCCAGTTTGCTGAGCAACGTTGCGGAGACGCCGATATCGGCGCACCAGCCAGCATCGGCGTACTTGTACATAGGTTGGATCCGGGCTTCCGCCCATTTGCGGATCGTGGGTTGGGGCGAGTTCGCCCCCGCCAGCCCGAAGGCATGATTGGTCTGCACAGAATCGAGTCGTGCTGCGCTGGCCGCTGCCCCGGCTGCAGCCCACGTCACCGTGGCCGGCGGTCCGCCAAGCTCATTCCAGCCCACAACTTCACCGTCCTTGACCTGGAACGGGGCGCCCATCCAGCTACCGATTCTGGCGCCGACATCGAACCCCACGGCAATTGCGGTCAAAAGATCTCTATCGCTGCCGTCGAATTGTTCAGTTAGGGCGAGGGCCGAAAACACAGTCGCATTGCCGAAGTGCGTTGAAGTCGGAAACGTGTCATCCGCGTCCAGCACATTGGCCAGGCGCGCGTTGGCATACGCAGCATTGGTTGCAGACGTTTTGATACCCAGGCCCAGAACCGTCGCGTTGGGACCACCGCCGAGTGACTCAACATGCTGAAGCGCGATCCTTCCACTGGGCGTGTTGACTGCGCCCAGCGCACAGCCGATAGTGTCGAGGAGCAGACGCCTGCATTCTTCCACCACCACTGTCGGTAGATCCTCGTAACGGGTATTGGCAACGAACTCGGCCAGTTGCCGGGTCAGGTTCCCCTGAGTCTCAGGCATGTCTTGTCCCTTCCATCGAAGTCTTTTTGGAGCATTCGTACCGCCGCGACCCCACTGCACGGGGGTTGCAGGGCTAACGCAGGGAAGCTGCCTTGGCGTCGTCGAGCTCGTCCTCCAGAGTCTTGTCCCCATCCGTGGAGATCACGGCCATTTGGCGGGCGTTCGGCAGGCCGAACACCGCCACGGCGATGCCAATGACTGCGAAAATCGTGACGTAGTAGGCGACGGCCATGGACGAGAACGATGACGTTAGCCATGTCGCGACGTACGGGGCACTGCCGCCGAAGACCGCGAAGGCCAACTGGTAAGGCAGGGCACTGGCGGTTGCGCGGACATCAACGGGAAAGAGCTCGACGACGGCGAAACCTGCCACCAGGTTCATCGGGTACATGATGATGATCCATCCGGTGATAGCCACGGTTGCACCAACGGGGCCCTGACCGATCAGCAGGAATGCAGGAATAGCCCAAATCACCAGGGCTGCCGCGTTAAAACCCGCGAAGGTCTTGCGGGAGACCCGGTCGGACCAGCGGCAAATTCCGTGAACAGCGGGGATGCCAAGAAGGAAGCCGACCGCCATGATGCCCAGAGCCGAGGACATATCGTAGCCCTCGAATTTAACCAACAGGGTCACCATGAAGCCGATGAGGATGTATCCGCACAGCGACACGAGCGCGACCCACCCAAATAGGACAAGCATTTCCTTCTTGACGGTGCGAAAGGCCTGGACAAGCGGAACGTGCCGCTTGTCGGACTTTGACACCTCGGCGGCTGCCGCCTTGAAGACATCGGATTCCTGCAGCTTCAGCCGCAGGTAGAGGCCGAGGAGGCCCAACGGGGCCGCGATCAGGAACGGCACACGCCAACCCCATGCAGTCATTTGTTCCACTGTGGTCATAGACTCCATCAGCAGCGAGAGCAAGATGCCGCTGACCACGCCGCCCATAACCGCGACGACCAGCCAGGATCCGTTTCGGCCGCGCTGGTTGGCAGCAGACTGCTCGAGGACCAGCACGTAGGAGTTGCTCTGCTCACCACCTGCTGAGAATGCCTGGGTCAGGCGGCAAAGAAGCAGCAGGACCGGGGCTGCTACGCCGACCTGGGCGAAAGTCGGCAGTATGCCGATCAAAGTGGTGGCCAGACTCATGAGGATGACAGCCAGGATGAGGGCGCGGCGGCGGCCAACGCGGTCGGCGACGTGACCAAACACGATTGCCCCGACCGGGCGCATGACGAAGGCACCGCCGTATACGGCAAACGTGGCCAGGAGGGCAGCGACCGGGCTGATGGTCGGGAAGAACAGCTGTGAGATCATGACCGCGAAAAAGCCGTAGAGGCTGAAATCGAAAAATTCTATAAAGTTGCCGATGGCTCCAGCACGGGTGACTTCCGTGCGCTTGCGCCGCAGTTCCCGGTCCTGCAATGAGATCGTCGTGCTCAACGTGCCTCCAAAATGAGGGGCTCCGAGTGCCGGTAGACAGGAGAAACCTGGTGGCACCTTTGCCGGGCGATGAATCAGTCAGGTGGGCTCAGGAAAAGCGAGCAACACCCATTCGACTCATTGGTAGAACCATTACGCTAAGGCCAGCATCATGTGATGTCAAGCACAAAAGGTTTCGCGCCCCGTCGGCCTCCGGCTGGGTGCGCCGCGAGCAGCCAACCTCCCGCTTATGCCGCCCTCCTGCAGCGAAAGAACTTCTACTATCGGTCTTACCAATTGACCAATGAGCCAAATCCGCCTACTCTTGAACCAAAATTTGAACCCTGCGACGGAGGGACGGATTCGTCAGACGCAGCGGAAGCCGGACCGGCCCGATACGCCGCGCGGACGGCAGCTGCCCCTAACCGGCTCCGCTCCTCCACCAACCCACACGAGAGGAACAGACGACGATGTCGACGCTCGCCCCGAAGAAACCTGCCCAAAAGAACAAATGGCTGACGTTCTCAGCGACGGCCGTGGGTGCGATTTCAGCCCTCGGAATTCTGGTTCTCCTGGCCCGCTGGCTCATGGATGAGCCGGCGATCCAGGGGTTCGTGGCCGAGTATCCGGGGAACGGCACCCTCCCGCGAGACACTCCCAAGGGCCTGCCGGCGTGGCTCAACTGGCAGCACTTTTTCAATGCCTTTTTCATCGTTCTGATCATTCGGACCGGCTGGCAGGTGCGGACCACGACAAGACCCTCCGGCCAGTGGACCCGAAGTAATTCAGGCCTCCTAAGGACCAAGCGCCCCCCGAAGAAGATCAGCCTGGATCTGTGGCTACACCTGACCCTCGACACCCTATGGGTGCTCAACGGCGCAATCTACATCGTGCTGCTCTTCGCTACCGGCCACTGGATGCGGATTCTGCCCACATCCCTGGACGTCTTTCCGAACGCCCTGTCCGCACTTTTGCAGTACGCCGCACTTGACTGGCCGCTCGAAAATGGCTGGATCCATTACAACGCCCTCCAGCTGCTCAGCTACTTCGCAACAGTCTTCATCGCAGCCCCGCTTGCCATCATTTCGGGGCTGCGGATGTCCGGAGCCTGGCCGCAATCCGCCGCGCGAATCAACAAGGTGTACCCGATCGAGCTGGCCCGCAGGATCCACGTTCCCGTCATGGCCTACTTCGTGCTGTTCTCGGTTGTTCACGTCACCCTTGTCCTCGTGACCGGCGCCCTGCGAAACCTAAATCACATGTTCGCTGCCCGGGACGACGACGGCTGGCTTGGCTTCGGGCTCTTCGCCCTTGCACTCCTCGCGATTATCGGCAGCTGGTTTCTGGCGCGTCCGCTCTTCCTTCGTCCGATCGCCTCGCTGATGGGCAAAGTCAGCCGCTAAATCCGCGTCAGAAGTTGGCTCAATGTCATTGACATCACGGCCACTAATTGCTCAAATAGCATAAAGGTCTTACCAATAGAAACATCGAAGTAGTCCGCTTGATATCGGGCAAAGATGCCCGGTACCGATCGATCCGCTTCCGCAACACCGGCAACTTGACGAGCCGGTCCCCCTTCCAACACGACCCGAGGGAAAACACTATGGCAACCACCCATTCTCCGGCAGTTTCCGAGAATGCCCGCATGCGCAAAGTACGCAGAGCCGGCGCAATCGGAAACTTCATTGAGTACTTTGACAACGCGCTCTATGCCTACTTTGCCGTGACGATCGCCAAGCTGTTCTTCCCCACTGTGGACCCGGTTGCCGGACTCCTTTCCACGTTCGCGGTGTTCGGCCTCGCATTCCTCATCCGCCCGGTCGGTGGCATTGTCTTCGGGCACATCGGCGACCGTTTCGGGCGCAAACGCCAACTAATCCTCGCCCTCCTGCTGATGAGCATCGCCACCACCATCCTGGGCCTGCTTCCCACCTATGACACGGTGGGAATCCTCGCCCCGATCCTCCTGATCGCTTGCCGCCTGCTTCAGGGCTTCTCCGTCGGAGGCGAATCCACCGGCGCTTTTGTCCTTGTGGTGGAGCATTCCAAAGCCCAAAACCGCGGGCACAACACGGCTCCCCTGATCGTGGCCTCAATTGCCGGCGCCGCCTGCGCAGCGCTCACGGCAATGATCACCACCTCGATGCTTTCACCAGAAGCCTTGATCAACTGGGGCTGGCGTCTGCCATTCTTCATCGCTGTGCCGCTCGGAATTGTCGGACTCTACCTTCGCCTGCACATTGACGAGTCGGATGCATTCAAGGACGCCGCAAAGGAATCCGCAGTGATCAATGCTGGTGCTGGCCACCGGCACTCGCCTTTGGTGCAGGCCTTCCGCACCGTACCGAAGGAACTGTTCATCCTGTTTTGCTGGGTAGCCCTCCAGGCGGTGGCCGGATACCTGACAGTCGGCTACATGGTCTCCCACCTAGTCCAGTTTGAAGGCTTCCAGATGTCAACGGCGCTGGGGATCCTGGTCGTCGGCATGGTCATCGCCATGATTGCCTGCACCTTGCTGGGACGGCTTATGGACAAGATGACACGCAAGAACTTCGCCACTCTCATGTCGACGGGCCTCGCGATTTGGGTACTCCCGGCCTTCATTCTCATGTCCTGGGGTGCAGTGCCGGCTGCAATCGGCCTCGGAGTCTTTGCATCCTTGATGTACTCAACGATGATTGTCTCCGGCGTTGCTATCGTTGAACTTTTCCCGGTGGATGTACGTGCCAGCGCCAGCGGCTTCGCCTACTCGGTGGCATTCTCCGTCTTCGGCGGAACGGTGCCGTTCATTGCGACCTGGATGTCCGCCAGCTTCGGTGCAACGGCGCCGGCCTACTACGTGATGGTTTTTGCCGTCGTCGGAATCTTCGTTGCCCGGTTCGGTCTTCCCAATGCCCGTGAAATGGATGTCATCGCGGATCCGATCAAGTTAGGAAGTCCAGCAACGGAACTCCCTGTCCGCGCACAGCAATAGAATAATCCTTAGGCAAGAGGCCAACTGGGTCCGACTGCCTTTCCAGACCAGAACCCCATAGAATTCAAGGAATCCGTACGCACATCGATGATGTTGCGTGCGGATTCCTTCGAACGACAGGCACAGGCGTGACCGCTCCATCCCCCGGCGAATCAGTTATCACGAAGGTAGCGCGCATTTTGGCCTCCTTCGACCGCCAGCAGCGCTCCCTGCCGTTGACCGTGCTGGCTGACCGGGCAGGGCTCCCGGTGCCCACCACGTACCGCCTCGTGTCGGAACTTGTTCGGCACGGGCTACTGGAGCGCGATGAGTCCAAGCAAATACGTATCGGCCTGCGCCTTTGGGAGCTCTCCACGCGCGGCAGTGACGCCCTCTCGCTTCGGGATACCGCCCTTCCCTATATGGAGGATCTCTTCGAGAGCCTGGGCAGGCTGACAACCCTCTCGGTGCTCGAGGGCCGCACCATCCTCTACCTGGAGCGGCTCACACCGGAAGGCTTGGACCTCAACCGTGCACTGGTAGCCCAGCGGCACCCGATTCACGCCGCCTCCTCCGGGCTGGTTCTTCTTGCTTTTGCGCCGGCTGCATTCCAGGAGCAGTTTCTTTCCAAGCCGCTCGCCCGATACACGCCGGACACCGTCACAGACCCGCAAACGATTCGCAAGATGCTGGCCGATATCCGGCAGAAAAGAGCCTGCATTGCGCCCGGCATCGGCACACCAGGATGGACCGGGATGGCGGTTCCCGTCTTTGGCACCGGCAACCGGGTGGTGGCCGCCCTCAGCGTTGTCTATGCCCTCGGGACCGAGCGCGCGGCCGAGGCTATCCCTGCCATGCAAGCCGCTTCCTTTGGCATCTCAATGGCCCTGGGCGCCCAACCCCCGCGGCGGAACTGAGGCGCTTACTCCGGCCGTTTTCACTCAGTGAAAGTTTGCCTGGTGTTGGGAGTCACACATGGCACGGTGGAACTACCAAACCGCTATCACTGAAAGGACAAGGATGTCCGCCAACGCCGAACTAGCAAACCCTGCTGCCGAGGTCCCGGGAGCATCATCTATTCCGGGCACCGAGCTCCCGTACTCCCATGAAATCGCCTGGCCCGAAGGCCTGGCGCCGTGGACTGTTATCGATGAGACGGGCACGCAGGGAGAGCCCTACGCCCACTTCAAGTGGATGCGCGAGCACCACCCTGTACTCCGGGTCCATCATCCTGATGAGGACGTTTATTTCATCGCGCGGTATCAGGATGTCCGTAAGGGCATGCGCACTCCCAAGATCTTCCTAAGCCAGGTCAACGACGTTCCGCCGTTCGCATTCCCCACCCTGCTGGACGGGCAAGCCCACATCAAGCTGCGAAAGGTCATCGCTTCTGCCTTCATTCCGAAGGCGATCGCCCTGGTTACTGACCGCGTCCGCGAAGTGGCTGAAGAACGCGTCAGCGCACTCGTGAACGCAGGCAGTGCAGAGGTGGTCAGGGACGTATCGCGCCCCCTTACCATGGCCACTATCAGTGGGATTCTCGGGGTTCCTGTCGAGGACCTGAATAAGGTTCACCTGCTCTCAGACTCCATGTTCGTCTACTTCGCCCGCCTGTCCCGCATGGCGCCCGGCACCGATGATGACGAAAAGTACACCATGGAGTTCTTCGAGTACCTCCGGCAGACCCTCCATCGTCTCTACGATGAAAAGAGTGAGACTGTAGCCGGGCATATTGCCCGTTCATGGAAGGACGAGGGGCTCCTGACGGAGCAGGAGGCCATCGAGCTGTGCGCCTTCGTCTTCGTGGCGGGGTTCGAGACCACCGAACGGCTGATCGCCGGCGGGTTCCGCGAACTGCGGGCAAACCCTGCCCTGCTGCGCCGCCTCCGGGAAAATCCCGCGGAGGATAGTGCAAAGTTCATCGAGGAACTGGTCCGCTTTCGGGGGCCGGTGCACAAGGCCCCCCGCCGGACAAAGGAGGACTTCGAATTCTCCGGTGTGACCATTCCGAAGGGTTCCATCGTCCGTCTGCTGCTGGCGTCGGCAAACCGCGATGAGGCCCAATGGGACCACGCCGATGAGTTCGACATCGACCGCGAGACCGATGGCCACTTCGGCTTTGGACATGGTGTGCATGCCTGTCTCGGTGCACCGCTTGCCCGGCTGGAGAGCACAATCCTCTTCCAAGTACTTGCCGAACAGGTGGAGAAGGTGGACTTCGATCCGGAGAAGGATCTGACCCTCCTCAAAGGCAATAGCCTCACCAACGGCGTGGACAGCCTCCGCGTCACCATCACGGCGCGACAGGGCGGATAAGCCCACAGCAACAAACCGAAGGCCGGCAGGAGCTCCTGCCGGCCTCCGGCGTTTAGGGCCCATTATGCACGCAGAAAGGGTGCCGATCCTCCTGCGAGGATCGGCACCCTTCCTGCAAATTGCAGTGAACGAAACGATTAGAGCTGCAAGGCGATGAACTTCGTCTCCAGGAACTCCTCGATGCCTTCCTTGGCTCCTTCGCGGCCCAACCCGGACTTCTTAACTCCTCCGAAGGGCGCCGCAGCGTAAGCGACGGTGCCGCGGTTCAGGCCTACGTTGCCGGATTCCAGGTCCTCAGCCACCCGGACGGCGCGCCGGAGGTCTTCGGTAAACAGGTAAGAGACCAATCCGTAGTCCGTGTCGTTGGCACGGCGGACCACTTCTTCCTCTGACTCGAACGGAATCAGGGCGGCCACCGGGCCGAATATCTCGTCGCGGTTCAGGGCAGCGGTCTCGGGAACGTCGCGCAGGATAGTTGGCGGGTAGAAGTAGCCGGCCCCCGGCAGCGGTGAACCGCCGAGCACAAGCTTCGCGCCGACGTCGACCGCGTCCTTCACCATCGCCCCTACGGCAGCCAGCTGCCTGGCATTGATCAGCGGTCCCAGGTTCACGCCGGCGTCGGTGCCCCGTCCCTGAACGAAAGCGGACATCCGCTCGACGAGCATCTCCTGGAAGCGGTCGACGATCGAGGAGTGGACAAAAATCCGGTTTGCGGACGTGCAGGTCTGGCCTGCATTCCACATCTTGTTCATGACGAGGCTGTCAATGGCAATGGTCAGGTCCGCGTCCTCGAAGACGATGAACGGTGCGTTGCCGCCCAGCTCCATGGACGTGCTCAGAACCTGCTCGGCTGCCTGTTCCAGAAGCTTCACGCCCACCGGGGTTGACCCGGTGAAGGAGAGTTTCCGGGCAAGTCCGGAGCGGATCAACGGTTCCATCACGCCGTTGGAATCGCTGGTGGTCACCACATTGACCACACCGTCCGGGACTCCTGCATCCTTGAGGACTTCCGCGAATGCCAGCAGCGTCAACGGAGTCTCCTTCGCAGGCTTGACCACGGAGGTGCAGCCTGCCGCGATGGCTGGTGCGAGCTTGCGCGCAGCCTGCGAGAGCGGAAAGTTCCAGGGGGTGATGAGAATAGCGGTGCCGATGGGCTGGCGGGTAACGATCATCCGCCCACCGCTGACCGGGTTTACCTGGTAGTTTCCTTCCGTGCGGACCGCTTCTTCAGCAAAGTGCTGGATAAAATCGCCGGCGCTGGCGATCTCTGCCCTGGCTTCGGCCAGCGGTTTACCGGCCTCCATGGACATAATGGCAGCGATTTGCTCGGTCCGCTCCTGCAACAGCTCCAGCGCGCGGATCAGCATTTTGGACCGCGAACGTGGTGTAGTGCGGGCGAAACTGGGCTGGGCGGCCACGGCGGCTTCGAGTGCGCGCCGCCCATCCGCCGGCGAGGCGTCTGCCACAGCGCAGAGCACCTCGCCTGTGGCGGGATCGAAAACGTCCAGGGTCCGATTGTCCTCGGCGGGAACCCACTGACCACCTATGAAGAGATCCTTTTGCACCAGCGCGAGCGCCGCATCTTCAAGGATCAGGGCAGAAACAGTCATGTCTTTCAACCTTCCGTTTGATGAACCTGGTTAGACCAGGCCGTGGAGTCCCTTGACGGTGAACGCGTAATCCACCTGCAGGTCCTGCCCGCTCACATAGGACGCCAGATCGGAGTTGAGGAAGACGAGTGCCTTGGCCTGGTCCTCCGAGGTGGCTTGGGCGCCGATCAGCGAGATATGCGATCCCTTAAGGCCGGCGGCGTTGAGGGTAAAGTCGTCACTCATTGGCGTGGCTGTAGATGCCGGGGAAACGGCGTTCAAACGAATTCCCTGGCTGGACAGCTGGTATGCCCGGTGCTTCATCCACACGATCAGCGCTTCCTTGGAAACCATGTACGGCACATTCACGCCGGGGAAGTCCGCAAAGAGTTCGTCGCGGTTCTCCTTGAACCACTGCTGGGCTTCTTCGAAGCCCGCGGTGGTCACAAAAGGCAGGAGCTTTTCGGCCCGCTGCTGCCAGCGCATGCCGCCCGTGGAGGCAATGACGGCGACCGCTCCGCCTTGGGGAAGACGCGGGATCAGTCCTTCGATGAGGTGCCGTCCGCCGATGAAGTTGATGGTGAGCACGTCCAGCTCAGAGAAGTTCCGGCCGGAGTAGATCTCGCCGGCTATGCCTGCGCAGCTGAAGACGGCGTCCACCTTGGCCGGCAGGGCGGCCAGTGCTTCATCTATGGAGATCCGGTCACCAAGGTTGATTTTGACGAAAGTGCCTACCGGCTCTTTGGGTTCGTTAATATCCAGGGCATAGACGGTGGCGCCCTGACCGGCCAGGAGCTCGGCGGTAGCCTTACCCATGCCTGAGGCAGCGCCCGTGACGACGACGATTTTTCCGGTGTAGTTGAGCAGATCAGTCATTGTTATACCTTTTCCGTTTCGTAGCTGGCATCCCTGTTCCGGTATGCCTGTTTGGTTCCCGTATCCCGGCGTTCCCGGAAGAAATTGAATTCGTCCTTTTCGAAGGACAGTCCTGTACCCAGCGTGTGTCCCACCACGCCGCGGATGAATTGCTGTGAGGCGCCCAGTGAGTCCAGCGCCATCTGGTGCATGGCCTTGCCCAGGACCAGGGCGTCTTTAGGGTTGCGGGCCACCCTTTCCGCCCACTTCTCCGCCGTGGCCTCCAGCTCGTCCTCAGGGACCGAGATGTTGGCCAGGCCCATCCGTTCGGCATCCTTGCCGTCGAACTGGGACCCGAACAGCAGCAGTTCCCGGACCTTCTTCGGTCCGTACGTGAGGATCTGCATGTTCAGGTGCCAGGTGTTTCCGGCAAAGCCGAGCCGCTGTTCGGCGTGGCTGAACCGGGCGTTGTCGGCGCACACCACCATGTCAACGAGCTCGGTCAGGTACATGCCGAAACCGACGGCGGCTCCCTGGACCTGTGCGATGACCGGTTTGTGTGAGTACTGGAAGGCCATGTATTCCTCTGCAAGGCGCCGGTCGATCTGCAACCTGGCCCGCTGGCTCATCTTGAACTGCTTCCCGTCAGGGCCCTTTCGGTCCAGTCCGTACACCCTGACCACGTCATCAAAGTCGTGCCCAGCGCAGAAGGACTTGCCGTTGCCTTTAAGGATGATGACTTTGATGTCGTCGTCGTCTTCGAGTTCGTGAAGTTTGGCGGTCAGAAACTGCGCATCGTCGAATGTCATGGCGTTGCTCTTGTCCGGGCGGTTGAAGATCAGCCGGCCAATGGGGCCGCTGCGTTCAACGAGTACCGGATCCTCCGTTGTCGTCATGGTGCCTCCGAGATAGTTAGTGCGAGTGAATGTGTGATCGCGTGCGGGTCAATGGCGTCGGGTCCGGCCGGAAGAACGGATTGCAGGGTCCGCGGACCCTGCAGCTCCACCTGCCGCTGCGGGCTGGCCCAGGGCCGGCCGGGAACGCGGATGTCATGACCGTCTGCTGTCCGCAGGACGTCGAAGAAGTCGCGGTGATCGCGCAACTGCACGTCCTCCATGACTTCGGTTACGGAGCGGACCGGGGCAACCGGGACCGCGAACTCCTGGGCGAGGGCCAGCAGCTCATCCCGGGTGTGTTCCAACAGCCACGGTTCGATGAGGGCGTCCACCTCGTCCGGGTACTCCATGGCAATCCCGTAGAGGTCCTGGTACCGCTCATCCTTGGCCCAGGACGGGTCGCCCATCATGGCCAGAAGGCTCGCCCATTCGCGGTCGCTGCGGCAGATCATGGCAACGTAGCCGTCGCGGCAGGCGAAGAACCCGAATGGGTACCGGCCCCCGGAACCTGGTGCGCGCCGGCCATCCCGCTGCAGAGGAATACCGTAATAGGAGGCCACTGCACCGTAGATTCGGACGTAGGACGCGAGGACTTCGGAACCCGCAATTTCCGCAAGGCGCCCCTGCCCGCTTCGTGCGGCCGAAAGGAGGGCGGTTGTTCCGGCTGCTGCGCCGTGCAGGCCCAGCTGCAGCGAGCCAATGCCATACGGGAGCGCCAGCGGCTCGCGCTGCGGGTCCCCCACCATCTCCATCAGCCCGCTCAGTGCCTGCATGGTCAGTTCCCCTGCAGGACCGCCTGTTTCCCAGCCCACTGCTGAGAGGCGGACGTAGCTCAGGCGCGGATTGAGGCTGCGGAGCGAGTCCCAATCAAGGCCACGGCGCACCAGCTCGTCCTGGGGAAGGTCTGTGACTACGAGGTCCGCGAACGGCACGAGCTCCTCAATCACCACGTTGTCCTGGGCCGTTTCCAAGGCAACAACGTCCTTGTGGGCATCCAGGAATATCTGCGCGGCATTAGTCAGGCGGGCCCGGCGCCGGCTGTCCTCGAGGGTCACCACATCCCCGCCGGCATCGGCGATGAGCTTGCCGGCGAAGGCCGCAGCCCGGGTGGTCCCGAGTTCAATGGTCAACGTGCCCTGCAACATGGTGTTGGTCATCGCAGCACTCCCTTTGCTTCGAAATCGGCCAGGCTCGCGGCGTCCACGAATCTGGAAAGGATGGTCGGGTTATCGCCGCCAAGCAGCGGCGCGGCGCCAAGGACACGGGGCAGCTGCCCGTCCAGGTGCCATGGGACGCTGGTCACTTTGACGTCGCCGATCATCGCGTGCGGGTGTTGTACCGTCTGGGTGAAGCCCCGTGCCGCGAAGCCCCGGTCCTTGGCCACGCCCGTGGGAGTCAGGACGGGGGTGGCTTCGATTCCGCGGACCCGGAGCCGCTCAAGGAGAGTTTCCCTGGCAGGCCGCCGTCCTGCAGGCAAATTCTTGAGCTCGAGCAGCTCGCCCTCGGCCAGCGTGCCGGACTGCGCGTCCACCGCGGCAATCCACTCGTCCGGACGCTCGGTGGGAATCAGAGTCCAGGGCGTGCCGTCGGGATCTGCGTTCCCCCGCGGGAGCGGCGCAGCGCCGTTAAGCTCCGCCTCTACGAACGCTTCGCCGGCCAGAGTTGAAGCCGCCTCAATCTGCGACAGGTCCACATGAGTACCATGGCCCGTCTGTTCCCGGCCCTTGAGCGCTGCGGCAACGAGGAAGACACCCGTAAAGCTGCAGTTGAGATCGGCCAGCGCAAGCGCAGAACATCCCATGACCTGCCCATCGTCGTATCCGATCAGGCCCTCAACTCCGGCCAGGGCGGACATGACCGGGGCGTAGGAGCGCTGGGTGCGCAGGGGCCCGGTCTGGCCGTAACCGCTGGCGGACAGGATAACCAGGCGCGGGAACTTCTCCCGGAGGCTTTCCACAGTCAGGCCAAGACGGTCCAGCCAGCCCGGGACGAAGTTCTCGATGAAGACGTCCGCATCGCCCAGAAGCTTCAGGAAAAGCGCCTGGCCCTCGTCAGTTTTGAGGTTCAGGGTCACACTCTTCTTGCTGGCGCTGGACTCGTGCAGCAACTGGAACGACTCATGCGCGGGAAAGCCCTCGGGATCGGTAGGCCGCGGCAGCCTGGCCCGGTTCACGTCCGGCTTCGCACGTGACTCAACCTTGACTACTTCGGCACCAAGCTCGGCGAGCACGCGTCCGATCAGCGGAGCGGAAACGGCGGTGGTAACCTCCACAACCTTGACACCGCGGAGCCACTCAATTTCCGCCAGCGCCGGCCTGGCCGGCTCGCTAGACATTGGCGTCAGCCTCAGCGTTGAGCGCCTGCGGCGCCCATTCGGCGAGGACCTCTTCGGATTCGAGCACCTTCCCGCTCAGTTGGTCCGGTTTGGCAGAACAGAGGACGACGGCGGCGCGCGCCATCACGTCCGGGCTCTCGGCGTTGGGGTCATCTGCCTTCAGGACCCCGTGGAACACCGGTCCGGGCGTGGCCACGAGTCCCGTGGGCCGCAGTGCGTTGACCGTGACACCGTCTTTGAAACCTTCGGCTGCGAAACCCGAGGTGAGCCGCTCCAGGGCCGCTTTGATCACGCCGTAGATGGTGGTGGTGCCCTTGGCGCTGAAACGGGTTGGCGGGATGCCCGGATGACGTGATTCTCCGGACGTGATGTTCAGAATCCAGCCCTCGCCGCGTTCGCGCATGCCGGGAAAGACCAACTGGCTCAGGTGCAGTGGGGCCTGGACCTGGATGTCGAACATGAGCTGTGACCGGCTGAGTTTCAGTTCGGCTGCAGGCTGGAAGAAGGTGACGGCGGCATTGTTGACCAGGATGTCGATCCGGCCGAAATGCTCAATGCCTTCACGTACGATCCGTTGACGGTCCTCGTCGCTGGTCAGGTCCGCGACGATGCTCAATGCCTGCCCGCCCGCAGCCTCAACGGTGGCAGCAGTTTCCTCAAGTGTGCCTGGAAGCTTGCCCGGCTCCTCATTGCTGGAGCGCGCCGTCAGGATCACTGAGGCGCCCTGTTTCGCGAATTCCTCCGCGATGGCGGCGCCAATGCCACGGCTTGCCCCCGTTATCAAAGCAACTCTTCCGTCTAGAACGCCCATGTTCTGTTCTCCTCTGTCTGTACACGTGTGTTGGTTAAGGTGCCCTGGCTATCCCGAGCACTTCTGCGATGGTTGGGTCTTAGCGGCCGATGTGCGGCCGGGTTTCTCTGGAACGCGGGCGGTGCGGCCGGGCGGGGATCCGGGGCCAGATCTCCGCATCAAGTCGGGCAAGCCGCCACAGTGCGGGCACGGCCGCTTCGAGCCGCTTCAGCTCGTCCTCCGGGAGACTGGCCAGGCGCATTCCCAGCATTTCGTCCCGGGCTGCTGCTGTTTCGTTGAGCCGGTGCCGGCCGTCGGCGGTAATGGCAACCCGCACCTGCCGCCGGTCCTGCTCGGTGCCGGTCTTCGTGATGAGTCCACGGGCCTGGAGCCGCTGGAGGACTTCGGTCATGGAGGACACGGCCAGCTCCTGGGCCCGGGCCAGTTCGGAGACGCTGAGGGATTCCTCGGCGGAGAGCTGGCTAAGTACCTGAGCCTGTGATGTCGGCAGTGCCCGGCCTTTTCCTGCGCGGCGCACCACGTCACCGAGGATTGTCAGGGGAACGCGCAGGAAGCTGGCCAGGTCGGCCGTGCTTCCTGCCTCCCCGGATACCTCCCCGATAGTTCCTGCCGGATTCTGCCTCATGCCGCTGACCCCTTCTTGCCTGACTTCGTTGTGTTTGTTCTTGCCTTGGTTCGTGCCCCGAACCAGATTTGGGGCACGGGCTGCCCAGTCTTGCCTGCCGGGGTGGGCGGTGCCGTTTCCGCGGCACCGCCGCCTTACTAGTCCTCTTCCGGGGCGATGATGACGTTGATGCCACCGAGGCTGTCGCACTGCTGGACCTGGCAGGACAGGCGCGAGGCCTCCGGGTTGTAGTGCTCCGCATCCTCGAGCAGTTCCAGTTCGTCCTCGCTGCGGTCAGCAAGGGATTCGAGCACGGGCTTTTCCAGGAAGACGTGGCAGGTGGCGCAGGAGACCGTCCCGCCGCACGATGCCAGGACGGGGAAGTCGTTGTCGCGGAGGGTCTCCATCAGCGACTGTTCCGGTTCCCATTCCACTTCCCGGGTTGCACCCTCGCGGTCGATGACATTGATCAGGGTCTTGCTCATGGCTGTTGATCCTTTCCTGTTCTCAGCGGGTCTCGTCGACGAGTTCGCGTACAGCGGTTGTCAGCTTGTTTGCCGGGTCGGCGGCAATCTCAGGGTCGATTTCCGCCCCGGAGGCCACCAGCTTCTTTCCTACGGTGAAGTCGGAGAGCGCCGCGATGGTATCGATTGCGGCGAGGCGTCCGTCCCGGAGGTAGAGGACCGAAAAGCGCCCGTCCTTGGGGTTGCCGCGGACAATGATGTCGTCTTCCGGAAGCCGCAGCCCGGCAGTCTGGAGACGCACACCGTGCTGGACGGTCCAGAACCACGGAACCTCATGTTTGGTGTTCGTGAGGCCCATGATGCTGTTGGCCGCATTAACCGCCTGGGCGAGTGCACTCTGGATGCTCTCCAGCCGCCGGTTGATCCCCTGATCCTCAATGATCAGTCGGGTGACGTCCCCGATGGCGTAAACGTTGGGGTCTGAAGTCCGGCTGTCGGCGTCGACGAGGATGCCGTCCTTCACACCGATGCCCGCCGCCTCCGCGAGCGCCTGGCGGGGCAGCACGCCGATGCCGGCCACGACTACGTCAGCGGCGTACGCGGACCCGTCTGCAGTCACGACCTCCTGGACCTTGCCATTGCCGCGGACTTCCGTCACTGCGGCGCCGAACACGAAGCGGGTGCCCTGTTCCTGGTGCAGTTGTTCAAAGTGCCGCGAAACCGGGGCTGAGGTGACCCGGCTCATGACGCGGTCCTGGAACTCGAGGACTGTTGTGGTGCACCCGAGCTTGGCTGCCGCGGCTGCTACCTCCAGTCCGATGTAAC
The DNA here is from genome assembly GCF_018613775.1 of Arthrobacter sp. ISL-69. Taxonomy (NCBI): domain Bacteria; kingdom Bacillati; phylum Actinomycetota; class Actinomycetes; order Micrococcales; family Micrococcaceae; genus Arthrobacter; species Arthrobacter sp. ISL-69. The sequence continues at coordinate 54,528 of NZ_JAGGPO010000008.1, read as the reverse complement.
CGGCGCCGATGATCACCACATGGGCTCCGAAGCGCATTGCCCGACGGAGGGCCTGGGCGTCGTCACGGGTCTTGAGGAGATGAATGCCGGGAAGCTCGGAGCCGGGGACTGTGAGGGCTCTGGCCTGTGAGCCCGTGGCGATGATCAGTCGGAAGTAGCCGAGGCTCGTGCCATCGGAGAGCGTGACCGACCTGGCACCCGCATCGATCCCGGTGACGGTTGCCCCGGTGATCCGTTCAATCCGCTTGTCTTCAAAGTACGATTCCTTGCGGAGCGCTGCGATCTCGTCGGAGGCTCCGGGCTTGAGGAATTCCTTTGAAAGCGGCGGCCGTTCGTACGTGGGACCGTCCTGCTCCTCAACGACGATAATGCGTCCGGCCCATTCAAGTTCGGCCAATCGGACTGCCGCCTGTACTCCCGCGTGGCCGGCTCCGATGATGACGATCGCTTCTTCAGACATCTCTTCACTTCCTTGTGACTGCCCTTGATTTCGGTCTTGTTGCCATGCTTGCAGTTATGATGTGGGCCACATCCGCGACTTTCACTCAGTGAAAGTTTGGCGGTCTATTCGCTGGGTTTCGGCGAAATCCAGAGACCGGTTGCGCGGGCGCACACAACGTCGCCGGCGATGATTTCACCTTCGGCGAACGTCTTGCGGCCTTCTATCCCGCTGACCCGCCCCACAATCCTCAGCTCCTCGAACAGCGGCACGGGCCGCTCGTAGGTGATGGTGAGCTCGCGGGTAAAACTGATCCCCGGTGCCGCGTAACGCACTGAGTGCCACAGCACGTCATCGAGGAGAACGGCGCAGTAGCCGCCATGCAGGTGGTTCCGGGGCCCCTGGTACTGCAGTGGCAGGGTGACGCGGAACTCGCTCTCGTTGCCGTCATGATGGTGCATGAGCGGGGGCGCGAGTGGATTGCGGTGGCTGACCACCGGGTTGGTGGTGATCTGCACTCTGCCTTTGCGGTCAAAGCGGGGCGGGGTTTGAGGTTCCGCGCCTTCGAGCAGGGACGGGTTTGCAAGTACGTCCTGAAGCCTCCGGACCTCCGACGCCAGGAACGTCCGGAGCTCCTCCCCGGTGTTCCCCAAGAGCCCGGCCGCCAGTCGGCGGCAGGACTCCGCCGCGTATTCGGCCAGGGAGCTCTCCTGAGCCGTTTCGGGACTAGTCACCGTCTCGGTTTGCAGCATTCTACTCAACACCCTTCTAGATACAAATGGTTTGACCAATGTATATCGTTAGATCAGTGAATACCACCCTTTGGACGGCATATTTAAAGGTAAGACCACAAAAACTATTGACCTTATGGGAGAAGGCTGCCACGCTATCGAGCAGGCCTCAGCGAAATGCCCGTCGTAGCCGGTGCTGACCTTCGGGGCCACCCACGCAAACGCCACCCCAGGGAGGGGATCCAATGCAGCGACCTGCGACGACACCGTTGTCCGACACAGCCCAAGCAACTGGAATCACAGTCACGAACCTGACCAAGACTTTCAACACAGACGGTGGGCTGGTCACCGCTGTCGACAACGTCAGCCTGCATGTTCCGGAAGGATCGTTCTTCACGATCGTCGGGCCCAGCGGCTGCGGAAAGACAACGATTCTCCGCATGCTCGCCGGACTCGAAACGCCAACGTCCGGAACAATCAACGTCAGCACCGGATCGGACAAGCCGGTGACAAACTCCATGGTGTTCCAGGGGGACTCACTTTTCCCATGGATGAACGTCTGGGAAAATGCCGCCTACGGGCTCAAGATGCGCAATGCAGCGAAGGCAACAATCCGGGAACAGGTGGGGCACTACTTGAACAAAACCGGCCTGACCAAGTTTGCCAAGGCCTATCCGCACCAGCTTTCCGGCGGCATGCGCCAGCGTGTTTCCATCGCGCGGGCCTTCGCTAACGATCCGGACGTGTTCTACATGGACGAGCCGTTTTCAGCACTGGACGAACAGAACAAAACCATCCTGCAGGAAGAACTGCTCCGCACCTGGGAAGAAAGCAGGAAAACGGTCGTCTTCATTACGCACAGCGTGGATGAGGCCGTCATCCTCGGTGACGAGGTCATGATCATGACGGCCCGTCCGGGCCGCGTAAAGAAGGTCATTGAAGTTCCCTTCGAAAGGCCCCGCAGCGTCCTCGAACTGCGCCGGCAGCCTGAATACGGCGAGATTGTCTACGACATCTGGGCATCGCTGAAGGACGAAGTTGTGGGAGCGGCCCTGTGAGCCTCAAGACGCCGCTTGCGGACCCTGCACGTTCCGCCACAGCCAAGACCACGCCTGCTCCCCCGCTGCAGCCCGTCCGGCGGCGCAGCCTCGTCAAGCGCATTGGCGCCGAGCGCTTCGCTGCCGTCCTCGCCCCGTTGGGTCTGCTGGTCCTGTGGGAGATCGCAACGAGGGCAGGGCTGCTGAATGTCCAGTTCTTCCCCGCCCCAACCACCATCGCGCAGGAATTCGGTCGCCTGATCGGTTCCGGTCAACTGCTCGACACCACCATGATCAGCATGGGCAGGCTCTCAATCGGCTTCATTATCGGCGCCGTCCCGGCCGTTGTTATCGGCATCATCATGGGACTCAGCCGCTGGGTCCGCACAATCGCAGAACCCCTCATTGCCGCAACCTATCCGATTCCCAAGACCGCCATCTTCCCGCTGCTGCTGATCATCTTCGGCCTGGGCGAATCCAGCAAGATCGCCGTCGTCGCCATCGGGGTCTTCTTCCCGGTCGTGGTCAACACCGCGGCAGGCGTGATGGGCATCAACCAGATCCACCACGACGTGGGCAAAAACTTCAAGGCGAGCCGGCTGCAGGTTTTCAGGACCATCGCCGTCCCCGCCGCCACGCCCCTGATCATCGCCGGCATGAAGCTGGGCGTCGGCATGGCGCTCATGCTCATCGTCGTCGCGGAAATGCTCGGCGGAACAAGCGGCCTCGGCTTCATGATCTGGAACTCATGGTCCACGTTCCGAGTCGAGACGATGTACGTCGCCCTCATCCTGATCTCCGTCCTGGGCGTCGCCATGACCCTTCTGCTCACGGAAGTCGAACGGCTGCTCACACCGTGGAACCGCAAGAACTCCTAGCACTGCCCCAATCCCGCTCATCCCACCTTCCGCGGCAATGAAGCCGCCGAAAGGACATCCCATGTTCAAAAACACCCGTATTCTGCCGGCCCGCAACCGGTTCCTTGTCCGGACAGCAGGCGCCGTCATGGGCATCACCGCACTGCTCGGCGTCGCCGCCTGCGGCGGCAACAGCAGCGCCAGCACCTCCAATGGAACTGCCGAGGTCTCAGTGGGCCACGCTGCGGGAATCTCCAACGCTCCGCTCTATATCGGCATCGAAAAGGGCTACTTCAAGGAAGAAGGCCTGAACGTTAAATTGGTTGCCTTCAAGTCAGGCGGGGACATGGTCGCGCCCCTGGCTTCCGGCGCCCTCGACGCCGGCACGGCTGCGCCGGGGGCCGGGATCTTCAACGCCGTCGGCCGCGGCCTGGGTGTGCGGCTGGTGGCCGATACCGGCAAGCTCGTCCCCGGCAGCAAGTACTCGTCCCTCCTGATCCGCAAGTCGCTGGTGGACAGTAAGGAGTTCACGTCGGTCAAGGACCTCAAGGGCAAGCGCCTGGGCCTGTACGCGGACGGGACCTCCACAACACTGTGGTTCGACCGCGCCCTCAAGGAAGGCGGCCTGGCTCGCGCCGATATCCAGGCCAACTTCCTCAGCGGCCCGGACCAGGCCGTGGCACTGGAGAACGGTTCCATCGATGCCGCAACCACGGCTGAACCCTTCGCCACCAAGGCCATCGAGAACGGGTCAGCCGTGCGGTTCGCCGTCGGAGCCGACTTCTACCCGGGCCTCCAACTCGGCGCCATGATGTACGGCACGGCCTTCACGGAAAAGAACCCCGAGGCGGCCCTCAGCTTCATGAAGGGCTGGCTCCGCAGCGTCAAGGACTACAACGCCGCATTGGTCGACGGACAGCTCGCGGGCACCAACGCGCCAGAAGTCATCGACATCATTGCCAAATACACGGAACTGGATCCTAAGCTCGTGGCCAAAGCCTATTCTCCGGAGATCAGCCCCACGGGTGAAATGAACCTGACGGGCGTGGCGGAAGACCTCGAGACCTACCGGGCCCAAGGGCTGATCGAAAAGGCCGATCTGAAGGTCGAGGACATCATGGACACGTCCTTCAGCGAGAAGGCAGCCGCGGAGATGGCCGCAAAGTAGCAAGAGCAGCAACTGCACCTGTTCGATCCGCGCCGCGGTCGAAGGCGACAACCGCCTCCGGCCGCGGCGCAGTTCACGAAAGCGTGAGTTCACAATGCGAGCACTGAAATATCTCGGCACCGGCTATGTGGCCTGGGCTGAAGCAGAGAAGCCCACAGCCGGTCCCGGCCAGGTCCTTCTCAAAGTCTCCGCCGGCGGCATCTGTCATACGGACGTGGCTTTCCGCGCCCATCCCGGCCTGGCCATCCCGCCCGGGCTGACCCTTGGACATGAAATCGCGGGCGTCGTCAGCGACGTCGGCCCTGGCGTGTCCGGCCTGGAGCCGGGGACCTTCGCCGTGGTCCACACCGTCTGGTCGTGCGGAGTCTGCCGCCAGTGCGGTTCCGGGCGCGAGAACGCGTGCCTGGGCACCGGCGGTCGGATGCAGCCTCCTCAGGGTCCCGGTACAAAGCACGACGGCGGGCTGGCCACTTACGTGACGGCCCCGGCAAGTGCCGTAATTCCGGCCCCCGGGCTCGCACCTGAACTCGCGGCGGTGCTTCCGGACGCCGCCCTCGTTCCCTACCATTCCATCAAGGACTGCCTCGCGCTGCTCGGGCCGGGTTCCTCGGCAGCGGTGATCGGCCTCGGCGGCCTGGGCCAGTTCGCCGTCTCCATCCTGGGAGCCATCACGCCCGCCCGGCTCATCGCTTTGGACGTGCGGCAGGCCGCCCTGGACGCCGTCCGCTCAAGCGTGGACTTTGCCATCGATGCTTCCGCTCCCGACGCAGCCCGGCAAGTGCTCGACGCCGCAGGGGGGTTTGGCCCGGACTTCGTTCTGGACCTCGTGGGCAGCAGCGCGACACTGCAGCTGGCGACATCGGTGGTTGCCCCGTACGGGGCAATTCGTGTACCCGGTCAGAGCGACGGCGTCCTGCAGTTCGAGACGAGGCGCACCACGACGTCGATTCCCCGCGGGGTGACCATCAACCGCCCGTACAGCGGCACCCGCAGTGAGCTGTACGACGTCGTCGCTCTCGCCCAAGCAGGCAGGATCGGCATCGATCTGAAGACGTATCCGTTCGAAAATGCGCTGGACGCATTTGACGACCTCGAGGCGGGCCGCATCACCGGACGCGCCGTGGTGGTGATGGAGTAGGCCGCCCGGACGGCTCTACCAGGAAGCGTCCCCGGCCGGCATCGCGTCCCGGACCGGGACCTGTACGTGATGTCCTTGTGACGCCAGATACACTACGTGGCTGGCAGTCTCCCCCAGGGCCAGCCGGAGCACCGGTCCTTGGAGCGAATGCCAGCCGCGGGACCAGGTGAGCAACCGCGCGATCTCCCAGATCGAATGTGCGCTGCCGCCAGCGAGGATTTTGACCACCTCCGCCGAACGGGCACGGTTGTCTGCCTGCAGCTCGTCGACCCGGCGGCGCATCCCGCTGAACCTGTACTCGTGGGCAGGGCAAACTTCCATCTCGTCCTCGAACCCGATCAGGTCGAGCGACTCGTAGTAGTCCTCCAGCGGATTGACGGGCCCCGGGATCTCGAAGGGAATGTTCGGGGTAATGCGGGGCAGGACGTGGTCGCCGCTGAAGATCAGGCCCCGTGCCTCGTCCACGAGGCAGATGTGGCCGGGTGTGTGGCCGGGTGTGGCGACAACGCGCAGGCGCAGTCCCGCGGCGGGCACGAGAGTGCCGCCGGCGAACCTGAGATCCGGCTCTGCCAGCCCCCGTGCAGTCAGGCGCTTCCGGTCCACGACAACTTCGTCGAGCCGGTCCGCGGGCACGCCCCAGAGCCTGAGCAGGCTGCGGTCAGCAGCAATCCACGCGTCATCGTCGCCGCCGGTGGGCACACCGAGTGTTTCATGTTCGCCCAGTGCCACCCACGCGCCCGAGGCGTCCCGTACCCGGGCTGCCAGGCCCAAATGGTCGGCATGCCGGTGAGTGACGACGACGCCGGTCAGTTCCGCAAAGCCCACGTCTGCCCGGGCCAGGCCGGCCGCGAGGTGCCGCCAGCCCACGTCGCTGGCCCAGCCCGGGTCGACGAGCACGGCATCGTTCGCCCCAAGCAGCAGGTAGCTGAGGGTGTACCGCATCGGATGGTTTGGGAAAGGGACCGGGATGGACCAGACACCTTCACGTATCTGCTCCACGGCCGGCAGGACTTTGTCCCGCCAGGCCGCCTTCTGGTCATGGCCGGTCACTGTAATCGAGGAACCACTCACTGGCTGTCCTTTCGTTGTGCTTGCTCTAGGCCGGGACGCGGCCGATGGGATGGCGGTGCCCGCGTTCATTCAGATATTGAGTCCAGGTCAGCCACGGGCCGACGTTTTCTGATCCTGCTCTCCGCCGCGTGACCCCGACTGATGATGGCGGCCGATGCGGCCAGTCCCAGTCCGGCAACAAGCCACGAAATTCGGTACGACGAAACCTGCGCCAGGATTCCAAACGCCAGCGGTCCCGCCGCGGCGCCAAGAGAAAGACCTACTTGCAAGGTGCCGGTCGAGGTCCCCACGGAGCTCAGGCGATCCCGCATCACTCCGTAGGTCAACACCCCCGGCCAGGCCCAGCCCGCACCGTATGCAAACACCGCACCGGCCATCACTGCCCAGGGCTGACCTACGGCGAGCACCAGGAATCCGACCGATCCGACCAGGAGAAACTGGCAAGCCAGGGAATAGGGGCTGTAGTACGGCCGGCGATCGAGGAAGAAGCCCGCTCCAATCCGGGATACCAGCCCCATGAGGGCAGCTCCGGCGAAGAGAACTCCGGCATGGCTCGGGCTGATTCCGGAGCTGACTGCAGAATCCACAAGGAAGATCCCCAGGCTGGTGGCGGAAGCCGCCGCCACGGCGCCACCAGCAGTGAGTAGGGCCATTGCCCTCCGTGAGGAAGGCGGATCAATGGCGGCGGGCGTGCGGGGACCGGTCGGCTGTTGGATTCTGTCGCCAACTCCCCAGGCCGCAACGAGCAGGGCTAATACCGCCGCCAGGACGAATGCCCATCTCCAGCCAAACACCAGGGCCACGGCCGGCACAGCCAGGCCTCCGAGGAGGGAGGCCGTGGGGATGGAGGCCTGTTTCACCCCCATGGCGACGCCCAAGCGCCGAAAGGGGACGGATTCGGACAGGGCCATGTTGGAGGCAGGTTGCCCCAGAGCGTTGCCGGTTCCCGCCACCACGAGGCACAGTGCCAGCCAGAGGAAATTCGGCGCCGCCGCTATCCCGGCGAGGGCAAATGCTGAGGTCGAGGCAGCAAAGAGCATTCCGCGCTTGGGACCGATCCGCTGGACAAGACGGCCGCACAAGGGCGCCAAGACTCCACCGGTTCCGAACATGATTGCGGCCCCGAGCCCTATGGCCGCAGGCGCCAGCGCTATGTCATGCCGCATTTGTACCACCAGCGAGCCCATGAGAAAGGTCGGCGACACGGTCACGGAAGTCAGGGCAACGGTCTTTACAACCGCCGTGGCGCCGGGCAATGACCGGAGCCGGCTGCTTGTCTTCATTGACAATCTCCGGTCCTATATTGTGCCAATTGGTTTGACCAATGTATATCTGCCTATTTTAGAACGTCAAGGGTCTTGACGGCTCCACGGCTGGCTCCGTAGGATAGTACGGTCATACCAATAGACATTTAGGTTTAGCAGACGCAAGGGAGCGGCATGGCACCGGTATTCACTGAGGAACAAACCGAGCTGCGCCAGACGGTGCGGCGATTCTGCGAGGAGAAGTTCCCCGAACCAGCCGTTCGGCGTCTTGTCGATTCGGAGCTGGGCTTCGACCCCGCCGTGTGGCAACAGATGGCCCAGCAACTCGGGCTGCAGTCCCTGGCCATCCCGGAGGAATTCGGCGGCGCTGGATTCTCACTGGCAGAGCAAGCCATCGTGATGGAAGAACTGGGCCGGTCACTGGCACCGACGCCGTTCCTTTCGACGGTAGTGCTTGCGGGCAACCTGATGCTGGCCACTGACGATGCGGCCGCCAAGGAGGAAATCCTCGAGGGCATCTCCGCCGGAGAAACTCGCGCGGCCGTAGCCTTCCTCGAACCATCGCAGCGCTGGGACGAAGAAGGCATTCAGTGCAGCGCTGATCGTTCCGGCGACGGTTGGGCATTGAGCGGGATCAAGACCAACGTGATTGACGGCCAAACGGCCGACCTCCTGCTGGTTCTGGCACGCACGCCGCTGGGAGTCTCCGTGTTCCGCGTGGACGCCCACGGCACAGGGGTTCGCGCCGATGGCGTCGACACGCTGGACCTGACCCGCCGCCAGGCGATCGTGGTGTTGGACAAGGCGCCCGCCGAACTGGTCGGTACCGAGGGCACTGGCTGGGCGGCGGTGGCGCAGATGCTCCGGGCCGCCTCAGTGGCGCTTGCCTCGGAGAACGCCGGTGGAGCGCTGAAGCTCCTCGAACTGGCGGCTGAGTACGCACGCACCCGCGAGCAGTTCGGCAAAGTGATCGGCGGCTACCAGGCGATCAAGCAGAAGCTGGCGGACGTACTGATGGATGTGGAGCTCGCCCGTGCGGCTGCTCACCGCGTGGCTCGGGCGGCGTCGGAAGAGGACCCTGCGCTTCCTGCCGAAGCTGCGATGGCTCATGCCCTGACAGCTGAGACCTTCGTCAAGGCTGGCTACGATGCCATCCAGGTTCACGGCGGCATCGGGTTCACGTGGGAACATCCGGCCCACCTCTACTTCCGCCGGGCCAAGAGCAATGAACTGCTGTTCGGCACCCCCGACCACCATCGCGAGCTTGCGGCCCAGCACCTCGGTATCTAGGTCAGAAACATACGAAGGAAGGCGCCCCGGGAACGGGGCGCCTTCTTCGTCATCTGGGTGCCGGCTAACTTGTGAGGCCGATGTGGGTAATGCAGTGTCGCGGTGAGGCACCGTTTCGTTGCGATTGGTGGCAGTCCGTGTGACTGCCCGGTGCCCCACCGACGTTAGGCCGCCGGCCAGCCTGTCATCCGTTAGACAGGCTGGCTGAACACGGTCGGGACTGAGAAGTTGAAGACTCCGGTGTCGAACTGGTTGTAGCCCTCATAGTCGACCAGTTCATAGAGGCGTGCTCGTGTCAGCATCGCGGGAACACTTGCCTCCTGGGTGCCCGATTCCCGGATTGTCTCCAGGGCGCGTTCCGCCGCGCCCATGGCCATGCGCAGGAGGGTCACCGGGTAAATGACCATATTGACGCCGACGCTCTCCAGCTCGCGGACCGTGAACAGCCTGGATTTTCCGAACTCGGTCATGTTGGCCAGGATCGGAACGTCAACGGCTTCCCGAATGGCGGCGAACTCTGCCAGGTCCTTCATGGCCTCCGGGAAGATCGCGTCGGCCCCCGCGTCAACGAGTGCCCGTGCCCGGTCCTGTGCGGCACGGATGCCATCTGCGGCGCGGACATCAGTCCGTGCCATGATGAGGAAGTTCGGGTCTCGGCGTGCATCAGCTGCCGCACGGATCCGACGGGTGGCAACGTCCACGTCCACCACGCCTTTACCGTCCAGGTGGCCGCACCGCTTTGGATTGATTTGATCCTCGATGTGGCACCCTGCCAGCCCCGCATTTTCGAGTTCCTGGACTGTACGGGCAGCGTTCATCGGTTCGCCGAAACCGGTGTCCGCATCAACAAGTGCCGGCAGGTCTGTCATGCGTGCGATCTGCCCGGCGCGGGTTGCTACTTCGGTCAGAGTGGTCAGGCCGATGTCCGGCAAACCAAGGTCGTTGGCCAGCACCGCTCCGGAAATGTAAACGCCGGAGAAGCCCTTCTCCTCGATAAGGCGGGCCGAGAGCGGGTTGAATGTTCCGGGGAACTGATGAATTGACCCGTCTGTCAGGAGTTCGCGGAGGCGGATTCGCTTCTGTTCCGGGGTAACTTTCGAGTAGAGCATGAGTTTCCTTTCGGGGCTAGCGCACCATTCCTAGCCCGCCATTGACTGAAATTGTTTGTCCCGTGATGAACCGGGAGCCGTCCCCGGCGAGGAAGACCATTACCGGGGCAAGGTCCCGGTCGGGGTCGCCGAGGGCACCGCCGAGCGGCGTCTTCGCGTACACGTTGCCGCGTCCGTCCGCCTGACCGGACTCGGTCATCGGTGTTTTCATGGCCGGGACAACGGTGTTCACCCGGACGCCGTGGGCGGCGAATTCGAGGGCCACGGTCCGGGTCCAGGCGTGGACGCCGCCTTTGGTTGCCGAGTATCCGCCCAGGCCACGGATCGCGGTCATGCCGGAGTCGGAACCGAAGTTGATTATGGCACCGGAGCCGGCCGGCTTCATGGCCACAAAGGCCGCCTGATTCGTATAGAACGTCCCGCGGAGGTTGATGTTCAGGAGGAAATCGAAGTCTTCTTCGGTCAGGTCCTCCGCCGGCTTGGCGCGCTGCACCCCGGCCACATTCACCAGGACATCGAGGCCGCCCATGCGCTGCGCGGCCTCGGACACGGCGTCAAAGACCTGTGCCCTGTCGGAGACATCGGCGGCCAGGAAGGCGACGTCGCCGCCGGTCTCCTTGGCGATTCGCTCCGCGGCTGCTGTCCCCTGCTGCGCCTGAAGGTCCATGGCAACGACTGTCGCGCCTTCCCGGGCAAACGCCCGGACACTGGAGGCGCCCATTCCCTGGGCGCCTCCGGTCACAATGATGCGTTTTCCCTGCAGCTGCCCGCCGCCGGTCCCTCTCATACGTCCGTGTTTCTGGTCAGCGTGGGATCTGGTGTCGGGCATGAGGTTCCTTCCGTGGCGGCCATATGGCCGATCAGCAGTTCAGCGAGGCGGCCAGGTTCCGTCCGGTGGCCGAGGTGATTCGCGCCGCCGATCGTCGCCAGCCTTCCCTGCGGGGCACGCCGGGCAAGTTCCTGCGTTGCCCGCTCGTGCCTGCTGTCCGTGGCGGTTCCATAGACGGCCAAAACGGGAACTTCGATCGCCTCCGGCAGATAGGCGGGGCCGCCGTCGCGCGCGTCCACAAGCTCTGCGGCCCACGCCGGACCGTGCCGCAGAAAACCCTCGCGCCTGTCGTCGTCGAGCGCTTCCCATCGTGCGTCTCCGAGGTGCCGCCTCAGGAACTGCTCAGCGGCAGCACGGACCTCGGCGTCATGGGAGGCGTTTTCGGGAAGCACGAGCGGCGGCCACCATGATTCCCATGGCATCGGCGCCTCGTAAACGAGGATGCCCTGCACCAGGTGCGGTGCCCTTTCGGCCGCTGCCAAGGCGATCACCCCACCCAGGCTGTGCGCCAGCACCATGGAGCGGTGGCCGTCCAGCAGTGCCAGCAGGTCGCCGACATGGTCGGCAAGGCGTGCCGGCGGCTGCTCAGCGAGACGCGATTCACCGTACCCCCGGCGGTCGTACGAGACCACGTCGAGTCCCCCCAGGTGCCCGATCAGCCGTGAAAAACTGGCTCCCGTATCCATGGCGCCGTGGACCAGGACGACCCGCGGGGTATCAGGGGTATTCTTTGGTCCGCGTATTTCGCGGACAGCGAGGCCGGACATGTCGGCACTGGTCGTGTTCATGCGCTCGCCTAATCCCGCGGAAGTCCGAGGACCTTCTCCGCGAGTGAGTTCCGGACGATCTCGTCCGTACCTGCGAAGATATGCACCCCCGGTTCGCCGAGGACCAGGGAGTTCCAGGAGAAGGTTCCCCATTCGCCGCCGTCCGCTGTGAGCCTGGGGCCCAGGACCTGACCTGCGAGCTGCGAGGCGCGGCGAAGGTTGAAGCTCAGGGCGAGCTTGCTCACCAGCGGTGTCGGATCGGACTTGTAGCCGGTTGCTCCGGCGCGGTCGGTGCCGTTCCGGGTGAGCTGCTTGGTGGCCCAGAAGCCCGTTATGGTTTTGACCAGGGCCTGGCGCACCAGCGGATCCTCGGCTTGGTCCATCGCCCGGACCAGGGCGATGAGGCGGCTGCCGTTGGCCAGGCCGGAGCCGGAGCGGCTCAGGCCGGCGCCGATTCCGGCGCGTTCCCGGGCCAGGATCTCGCCGGTCACGTCCCAGCCCTGGCCGACTTCGCCGAGCAGATAGGAATCCGGCACATAGGCGTCGTCGAGGTAGACCTCGTTGAACGCCGCTCCCCCGGTCATCTGGCGGAGCGGTACAACCTTGACACCTTGCTGGTGCATGTCCAGGACAAAGGCGGAGAAGGCCCGTTTTCCGGGCTCGTTAGAGGTGCGGCAGAAGATGACGCCAATGTCGGCGAGGTGGGCATCTGAGGTCCACACCTTTTGCCCGCTCAAGAGCCAGCCGCCTTCGGTCCGTGTGGCGCGGGTTCGGACGGAGAACAGGTCGGATCCCGCGTCTGGTTCGCTGAACAGTTCGCAGGCCACCAACTCGCCTCGCTGGAGGGCCCTGGGGATGCTTTCCTTGACTTCCGTTGTTCCTCGGCTGAGCAGTACGGGGCCCAGGACGTGATCGAGCTTGAAGTATGTTTCGCTGGGCGTCTGGTACTTCGCTTCCAGCCGCTGGTACGCGCGGACGTAGGCGCGCGGCAGGCTGCGGCCACCGGACTCCGTGGGTCCGTCCAGCCAGCCGAAGCCGGCATCGAAGCGCTTGTGACGCCATACGCGTGCTTCAGTGAGGCGTACTCGTTCCTCTGCCGAGTCCGGTTCCTCCCACAGCTTGACGCCGGCGTCCTCGCCGACACCCCACTGGAATGCAGTGCGGGCAGGACTTGGCTCGGCGTTGGCATCCAAGAATGCGGTTGCCCGGGCCACGAACTCCTCGAGACTCTCCGGGCTCTCGCCGGCCTGGGGCTTTGTGGTCTCGCTCATGTAGGCAGTCTCCACCATGTTCATCCCTCCTGGGTATCAGTTGCGGGTAAGCGGCTCGGCCAGGCCGAGCCGATCAAGAATTTGGGCCGTATGTTCTCCCGGCCGGGGCCGCGGCTTCGCGGACGACGGCGTGCGGCTAAATCGCGGGGTGGGGGCCGGTTCCGGAAAACCATCGACGGTAATGAAGGCATCCCGGGCGCGGTGCAATGCGGCGTCCGGCGCTTCGGCCGGTGAGAGGACCGGTGCGAAGCAGGCCTCCACGCCGTCGAAGACGTCTTCCCATTCCGCACGGGTCCGCGTGCGGACCTTCGCGGCGATCAGGTCATGGCGCCGGGGCCAGGCATTCCGGTCGTTTTGCGGATTCATGTCCTGGGGATCCAGCTCCAGTGTGCTGACCAGCGCCTCGTAGAATTTCCGTTCGATCGCACCGAACGAAATGAAGCGCCCGTCAGCCGTTTCGTAGACGTCATAATAGGGTGCCCCCGTGTCGAAGAGGTTGGACGCGCGTTCGTCCTTCCATTGCCCCAGGGACTTCATGTGATGGACCACTGACATGAGCATGGACGCGCCGTCCACGCAGGAAGCGTCCACCACCTGTCCCTGGCCGGAGCGGGAGCGTTCAAAGAGTGCTGACAGGATGCCCACCGCCAAGAACATGCTGCCGCCGCCGAAGTCGCCCACCAGGGTAAGTGGGACTACGGGTGGCTGTCCCGCCCTGCCAATTGGTTCGAGCGCGCCTGCCTGGGCGATGTAATTGATGTCGTGGCCGGCAGCCGCGGACAGCGGGCCCTCCTGGCCCCAACCGGTCATTCGCGCATAAACCAGGCCGGGGTTCTCCGTCATCAGATCCTCGGGCCCTAGGCCGAGCCGCTCCATGACGCCGGGGCGGAAGCTCTCCACCAGGACGTCTGCCTGACGGGCAATGGCAGCGGCAAGCCGTTTGCCCTCCTCGTCCTTCAGGTCGGCGACTACCGAGGTCCGGCCCCGGCCGAACGTGTCACGGGCAGCGGCCTGCTCGAGGTATTCAGTCGGCTGAGGCCTTTCGATCCGAATCACTTCCGCACCCATGTCCGCAAGCAGCATGCAGCAGAAGGGCGCCGGGCCCAGCCCGGCGACTTCCACGATCTTCAGTCCTTCAAGTACTCCAGTCATCAGTTCCGTCCCGTTCGCCGCGCCCTAGGGCGCGGTGTCGTCGAGGTCCCCGGCCCCGCGCTCAAGCCACTCCGCTTTGAGGAGCTTCTTGTCCAGTTTTCCGATCGCGGTCATGGGGAGCTTGTCGCTGCGGACCCACCAGCGTTCGGGGATCTCAAATCTCCCGAGGTACTCGTGGCAGAGCGCCAGTAGGCTGTCGTGGTTGAAAACGGCTCCCGGAGCGAGCACGATGACGGCGCCGACGATCTCGCCCAGATCCGCGTCAGGCAGGGCGATCACTCCGGCGTCTGCCAGGTCGGGGTGACGCTGCAGGGTGTTTTCGATGTGGGCAGCAGCGATGTTTTCACCGCCGCGGATGATGATCTCCTTGGCCCGGCCGGTGACATACAGGTAGCCCTCATCATCGATCCGGCCCAGGTCTCCGGTGGCTACCCATCCTTCAGCGTCGGCAACGGGACCCTCTCCGACAATTTCCAAGGGGACGTTGGGGGTGCGCCCGTGGATTTCGCCGATGCCGTCGGTACCGGCACCCACGATTTTGATGTCGACGACGGGGAGGGGTTTGCCCACGCGGCCAGGATGGCCATTGATCTCCTTGCCGGCGGCTGCGGCCAGCAGGCCCCCGGTTTCGGTGAGGCCGTAGAGGCTGCCCACGCGTTTACTCACCTTCGGGAAGGTGGCCGCGATGCGGGCGCGCAACTCATCGGGGACGGCTGCACCCCCCAGTGGAATGGAACCAAGAGTGGATACATCGCGTGATGCAAGGTCCGGATGGTCAAGGACACGGGAGACCATGGTGGGGATGGCACCCCAGGATGTCACTTTCTCCGCTTCGATGAGCCGCAAGACCTCGGCCGGATCGAACTTTCCGTTCAACATGACGAGCTTTCCGCCCTGCAGGATGGTTCCGCAGCTCACCTGGACCCCGGCGAGATGGAACAGCGGCACGGTCTGCAGGCTGGCCGTCCCGGGGCGGGAATCGTCCAGCTCGGTGGGAAGGCGCCTGGTCATGCTCAGCAGATTCTGCAGGTTGCCGCACACCGAACGCTGGGAAACGAGGATTCCCTTGGGGATTCCGGACGTGCCGGAGCTGAACATGATCAGTGCAGGGTCGTCTTCGTCCACGTCGGCGAGTCGGAGAACGGCAGGCTCGCCGGCATCCACTATCTGCCGGATTTCGGCGACAGACACGCGTGAGACCTGACGCATTTCAACATCGGATATCGCGAGTTTCGGCTGCACCCTGCCCAGGATCACCTCGAGTTCGTGGGCACCCCACCAGGGGTTGCCCAAAACTGCCACTCCCCCAAGGCTTTGGATTGCCCAGAAGCTCACGAACCATTCGATGCTGTTAAATCCCAGGAGGAGGACACGATCTCCCGGTGCAATCCCGTAGGCAGCCAGGCGGTTCGAAACCGCCGCTACTGCCTGTTCGTGGTCCTTGTAACTGAGGCGGCGGTCCCCCTGAACGAGGAATTCCCGCTCACCCCAGCGGCGGGCGTCCAACAGCAGTTCACCAACGGAGCGTGGCCGGTCCTTGTACACGCGGACAGGGTAGCCGTTGACGGTTGCCTCGATAATGTCCCGGCCCCAGCGGACCGGGGTGGGCTGCTCAGTAGTCAGCTCTGCGCTCGTGGTCAATTCGGGCTCCTTCTTGCTTTCTGGCTGTAGTTGCTGCATCTCCGCAGCTAGGCAGTTTGGCGGGTGAATGTACTGTTGATGATCCCTGCGGCCCTCAGGCTTTGGATCTCCTCAGGATTCAGCCCCGCTTCGGACAAAATTTCTTCGGTGTGCTCGCCGAGGCCGGGCGCGTAGCCGCGAGGACCGGTGCCTGCCTTCTGGAAGCGGATCGGGTTGTTGGGCACCTTGTAGGCGCCGAAACGCGGGTGCTCCAGTTCCACCACGGACTGGTTGTGTACAACCTGCGGGTCTTCGAGTGCTTCCTCCATGCGGTGGATGGGACTGCAGGGGATCCCGGCCTGTTCCAGTTTCTGAAGCCAGAAGTCGGCAGGCTGTGTCGAGAAAAGATCCTGCAGCCTGCCGCAGAGCTCCTCGCGGTGGGCGATGCGGTCCGTATTGGTGGCGAACCGGGGATCGCTGAAGTCATCGAACTCGGCGAGGAACGGCACAAGCTCAATCCAGAACCGGTCATTGAGGCAGGCCAGGATGAAGTACTTGTCATCCGACCCCAGGAAGGGCTGGTACGGCACCAGCTGCGGGTGTCCGCCGCCCTGGGGGCGGAAGGCCACGCGTGTCTTGTCGTAGGCGGTGATGTAGTTGGCGAAAGCGGCCACTTGGCCGTCCAGGAGGTTGATGCTGATCTTGTCGCCCTGGCCGGTCTGGTCCCGCTGGCGCAATGCTGCGCAGACGCCGAAGCCGAGGAAGAACGACCCCACGAAGTCAGCAATTGGTACACCGACCTTGACAGGGCCGCCACCCACTTCGCCGGTCACGCCCATCATTCCGCTCAAGGCCTGGGCAAGGATGTCCATGCCGGGCTGATGCGAACGTGGGCCCTCTTCACCGAATGCGGTGATCGAGGCGTAGACCATGCGGGGGTTTACCTTGCAGAGCGTCGCGTAATCTATCCCCATCCGCTCCACGGCGTCCGGCCGGAAGGCGACGACGAAAACGTCCGCTTCCCTGATCAGGCGCATCAACACCTCGTAGCCTGCCGGGTCCTTGAGATTCAAGGCTATGGAGCGCTTGCTGCGGTTGACACCGTAGAAGTACGCGCTCTCGCCCGGCGCGTAGGCATTGTCCACGTAACGGAAGCTGTCTCCCTGTAGAGGCTCCACCTTGATGACGTCAGCGCCAAGATCGCCCAACATGGACGTGCCGTACGGGCCGGCACCAATCTGGGATAGGTCAACGATTTTGACCCCGCTGAGCGGGAGGATCTCGCCTGCGGACGTCTCGCTGGAACCTGCTGTCGTTGTCATGCCAACCCCTCTACATACCTGCTTCATTGCTATCGGTCTAACCATTTGACTATGGGGTAGACCCCGTTGTCAATGGTCGCCGGAGCTGCAATCACAAATTTTCAAATGGTTTGACCTTCCAAATTCTCAAAGATTGGCTTACTGTGAGACCTACCACGCAGCACGGCGCAGATCGTGCCTGCCCCAACCGACAATCCTTCGGCCGAGAAGATAAGGAGCCCCACCAGTGCCATATGCCACCGACTCCGAGTACGTCACGATTGAAGGCTTGCGGGCCTACGTCGCCACGCCCAGGCCTGAAGACGGCAACGCGCAAAAGACAGGAATGCTCCTGCTGCCAATGATTACGGGCATAGGCGCCCAGGTCCGGGAGTTTGCGGACACGATAGCCGCCCAGACAGGCGCCGTTGCCTTGAGCTGGGATCCGTGGCACGGCGTGAGTTCAGACGACGCTGACTTCGACGTCCTCCACGGCCTGCTTGACGAGCTCAAGGACGAAATTGCCATCGCCGAACAGCAGACGCTGCTCACCCACATGCGCGAGGACTTGGGCCTTGAGCGGATCGGCGTTATCGGCTGGTGCCTTGGCGGCCGCTTTGCTTTCATCCTGGGCGGGCTGGATCACGACCTCGTCAACGTCCTCGGATTCCACCCCACAGTTCCCGGCGAACCCGCGCCGACGCACACCTACGATGTGGTGGATCTTGCCGCTGCCATGAAGGCGCCGGCTTTCATGGCCTACCCGGGCAAGGATTCAATCGTTCCGCGCGAGAACTTCCTGCGGCTGCAGGAGGCTCTGCAGAACCGGGCCGACGCGCCCAGCATCATCCATCTCTACCCGCAGGCCAAGCATGGCTTCAGCGACAAGAGGCGTCACAACGAGGAAGTGAACGCCACTGCGTTCCAGCTCTCCTGGCCCCAGGCGCTGGCCTTCATCTCCGCAACAACAGCTTCAGCCACCACAGCGCCCTAAAGGCGCTCCAACATACCTGCCCCTGATGGCGGGCCCGATCCGGAGGAAATCCCAATGGAACTGAAAGTCACCAAGTACGAAATTGACGACGACGGCGTCGCAACAGTCTGGTTCCACCGCCCCGGCCGCGGCAATTCCTGGACCAACCTGATGAACACTGAATACCGCTGGATCATGGACACCTTGGACAACGATCCCAAAGTCCGCGTAGTGGTGCTCACCGGAACAGGCAACCAGTTCTGCGTCGGCGCGGATACAAAGGCACTGAACTTCTACACCAAGACTGACGAGAACTATGCGGACACAGTGGACGCCAGCGCAGCCGCCCAGCCCGGCACAGGCGTGAACCCCGAGTTCGAAACCGACATCGTCTGGCACTGGGGCCTTCGCGTTCCCGTTATTGCGGCGATCAATGGCGCCTGCGCGGGAATCGCCGCCGCCATTGCGAGCTTCTGCGACCTGCGTTATGCAGCGGAGGGCATCAAATTCACCACCTCCACGCCGCGGCTGGGCCTGCCGGCTGAATACGGCCTGTCCTGGATCCTCCCGCGCATCGTCGGCACCACCCATGCCGCGGACATCCTGTTCACCGGCCGCATTGTGTATTCCGAGGAGCTGAAGGGCATGGGTTACCTCAACGGCCTGTTCCCGCGGGAGACGTTCATGGACGAGGTCTACAAAGTGGCCCGTATGATCGCCACGCAGGTCTCCCCCGCCTCCGTCACTTCCGCCAAGCGCCAGATGTACGGCGAATTGCTCGACATGCACCCCGGGCGGGCGGTTGACGCCTCGAAAGAAATCATCGGCAAGTTCATGCGTGAGCCCGATTTCCAGGAAGGGATAGCTGCCTACAACGAACGCCGCCAGCCGAAGTTCGCCGATCCGGTCATCGCCCGGCCGGCGACCGCACTCGCCTGAGCCGGATCACACTGAACCGGCGCTTATAGCCACGGCTGGTTCGTTAGCACGGCATCCTTCGGGAAGGCTTCGTCCGGTTCGGACGGAGCCTTCCTTGCTGTTCGAACGGGCAAAAGAACTGCACCCCTGAAGGCCAGACTCTCAAGTGGAAGTCCAGCTTTCGGAGGTGCAGTTCAAATACGCCGCCGGCCGCGCCTAAGCGCCGTCGAAGCCACGGCGAGGACGCCTACGGGAGGTAGGCGTATCCGTCGAAGAGCCTGCGCGTGGTGCGGTACGTCGAGGCATACTCGGCAACATAGCCGCTATTGGCGCTGTCCGCCGTCGGATTTACCGATGCGTTGGCGTCCAGGACGCCCGACGGCGTGCCGAGACGGACAGGCTGATCTGCCTCCCCGTGCCTGGCTATGGAATGGACGGTGGTTCCTACCATCCGTGCAGCGATCGCCGTGCAGAGGCCGCCTGTAACAGGGACCGCGCGGTGCGGCCGTCCGCTGGACAGAAAGCGCACGAGGATATCGACGTCGTCCGCCTCTACCCGCTCACCGGAAAGCGTAAGGTACGGCGCCGGGCGCCCCACCAGGGCAATAAATGGCACCAGGCGGTTCTCCCCCGCGTCTTCCACCGAGCCCGTGATCCCCATGGCCACGGACGCCTGACGGCGGGCGTCTTCCAGGCGAAGAAGGAGGCCCAGATCGGCCTCCAGCGCCTCGGGGAGCTCAGCGCCTGTGAGCCCGAAATCCTCCGCGAGGAAGAAGGCACAGGGGTTCGCAGCGTCCACCATGGATACGCGGAGGGCCGGTTTGGGTTCCCCTCCGTCCGCGATTCCGCCCTCAATTTTGTCCATGACGGCGCCGGTGGGCAGCAACGTCCCCGTGACGGCTCCGCCGGGATCCAGGAAGTCGAGGCGGACGGGGGCGCCGGTCCCGGCCACCCCCTTGATGACGTAGTCACCCTTCTCGACGCTGCGCCCCCCCTGGACCTCGAACGTGGCAGCGATGATCTTGCCCGTGTTGACGTTGTGAATCCGCACGCGCGCAGCACCATCCGGCACTGCCACCAAACCTTCGTCGACGGCAAAGGGCCCTATGGCAGCGGACATGTTTCCGCAGTTGCCCCCATAGTCGACGGAAGCACGGTCCACTTGGACCTGGGCGAAGAGATAGTCGACGTCCGCCTCAGGATGCGTCGGTGGACCCACCACGCAAACCTTGGAGAGGGAGGAGATACCACCGCCCATGCCATTGAGCTGGCGCCCATAGGGATCGGGGCTGCCCATGGCCTGGAGGAAGATATCGTCCCAGGAGGTGCGGTCATCCGGCAGGTCAGTACAGTGAAAAACGAGCGCCTTGCTGGTTCCGCCCCGAATAAACGCTGCCCTGATTTTTTGACCCATTACTGTCCTTAGTGAGTTTGCGGAGCCCGACCTGGCGGTATTGGTAGCTCCGGCTAGAAGGGCCGCGGCGCGGGGGTTGCTTCCTTGATCTCCAATTTCATGGCACCGATGCCGTCGATTTCGATCTCCAGCACGTCGCCGGGGACCACGGGTCCCACGCCCTTCGGTGTGCCGGACGCAATCACGTCACCGGGCTTAATCTCGACCACCGATGAGATTAGCTCAATAGCCTCGGCTATTCCCACGATCATGTCCGCGATGACGGCCTTCTGCCGTACCTCGCCGTTGACCGAAAGACGGGACTGGAGTGCGTCAACGTCTCCGATTTCGTCAGCGGTCACGAGCCAGGGGCCGACCGGGGTAAACGTGGCGAAGGACTTCCGCAGTGACCGGTCCTCCTCATGCTCCCCCGGTTCGATCCGCATCGTGAGGTCAACCAGGCAGGAATAGCCGAAGACATGCTCCATGGCATCTTCGCGGCTGATGTTGCGGCCGCCGGAACCCATAACAACAGCGAGTTCGCACTCATGGTCGAAGCGGCGTGTTGAACCTGCGGGCAGCTCAATGCCGTCGGCCGGTCCGGAAACCGAGCCGGCTGCTTTGAGGAAGAAGCCCACTTCGCGGGCTGTCCGGCCCCCCTTGGTGATCGACCGGGCTCCTATTTCGCCCAGATGGGCACGGTAGTTGGCCGGGATAGCGAATACCTGGGGCGGCGCAGGGTTGACTGCCCGAAGCGAGACCTCGGCCAACGGCCTGACTGTTCCACCGGCCGAGGCAAGCTGCCCCCTGACCGTCGCCCAGTGGCGAATGATCCAGTTGACGCGTTGCTCCGGCCAATCGTTGAACTCGGCGGGGACCACGTCGGTGACATCCCGCACGGTTTCCCCCTCGACGACGCCGATGCGGAAGTCATCAAAAACAGCGAGCCTCATCGCAGCATCTCGGCTTCGCTCGCGTCTTCCAAAACTTCCTCGTGATAGGCGTTCAGGTACCTGAGGATGGGGCTGTCATCCACCCGGAACAGGCGGGCCTCGGAGGCGCCTTCATTAAGGTGGCGGTGTGTGGCCCATGGCGGGATGGACATGAAATCGCCTTTGTTCCATTCGAAGCGGCGGCCGTTCACGATCGTGGTGCCTGATCCCTCGAGGACATGGTAGACCTTGCTGCCACTGTGGCGATGAGCCTTGCCCTGGAAACCGGGCCGGATGATTTGCATCTTCATCGACATCGAGGGCAACGCGGAACCACCGCCGGCTGGGTTCTGGTACTCAAGGATGACGTCGTCGAGCGGGTCGGGGCGGAGCCCTTTCGCCAGTTCCATGGCGGCGTCGCTTTGTGCCTTTGTGTAGACCAGCAGCGGGTTGCGATCCTGGCGGGGCGCGGGACCTACCGGGCGCATCAGGCCCGACCCAAACTCGCGGTAGGAGGTTTCCGGGTACTCGTTGACCGGCTGCGTCCCCTTTTCGTACGGATCGAAGTAAATGTTGTGAAGCTTCTTCATGACGGACACGTCCAGCACGTCCAGCCAGATCATCGGCTCGGCGCCCTCGTGGACGTGGTCGTGCCACATCCAGTTGGGGGTCAGGACGAGGTCTCCCTCGTTCATGTCGTACTTCTCGCCTTCGACATTGGTGGTGCAGCCGTTGCCGTGCATGATGAACCGGAAGGCGTCGGGCGTGTGGCGGTGGGCGGTCGCAACCTCACCCGGGTTGATGTACTGGATCGAGGCCCAGAACGTCGGCGTGGTGCCGTACTCCAGTCCGGGATTGGCCAGACGCAGCGTGCGGCGGTCCCCGCCGGGCTCCAGGTTGAGAACCCGTCCCAGTTCCTCGAGGTAGGCGTGCAGGTCAGCCCAGCGCCAGTGCATGGGGACCATCGGGGACTCGGGAGAACGCGTGAACAGCGGCGGTTCGTCCGGCTGTGCGATCTTCAGCCCGTCCCTGCCCAGCCGTTCCCGCAACTCCCGGCGGGTCTCGACGTCGCTCTCCATAGTGATCTCAGACATTGTCTGCTCCTCTCCTTGGGTGATCGATTCAATGGTCGAACCATTTAGAATGAGACTAGTCTGATGGTTTCCGGCGGTCAAGAGCAAGGCCTAAAATCCCCGCAGGCTTCGGGGATCTATTGACAAGGTCTAATGGTTTGACCATAAGATGAATGGAATCCTAAAGGAAAGGTGAAGACCATGGTGGAAAGAGTTCCCGTACT
This sequence comes from Arthrobacter sp. ISL-69, assembly GCF_018613775.1. Classification (NCBI taxonomy): domain Bacteria; kingdom Bacillati; phylum Actinomycetota; class Actinomycetes; order Micrococcales; family Micrococcaceae; genus Arthrobacter; species Arthrobacter sp. ISL-69. The sequence goes on along the minus strand of NZ_JAGGPO010000008.1, from coordinate 31,970 downwards.
CATCGTCGGTGGAGGTCCCGTGGGACTGGCGCTGGCCGGCGACCTCGGCTGGAGGGGTGTCCAGTCCCTGCTTGTTGAAGCGCGCAGCGGACGAGTCTCCCAACCGAAGATGGACATGGTGGGCATCCGCACCATGGAATTCTGCCGCCGGTGGGGCATCACGGCGGATGTCGAGGCAGCCGGCTACAACCGGGGCTACATCCAGGACTGCGCCTGGGTTACCACGCTGACGGGCTACGAGTTCGGCAGGGAAAAGTTCGCACCGCCGCAGGACGAAAAGACCCCGCCCCAAAGTCCGCAGCACCGCGAGCGCTGCCCGCAGAACTTCTTCGATCCTGTATTGACCAAGTTCGCGGCATCCACTGGAAAATCCGAGGTCCGCTACTTCACCGAACTTGCCTCGTTCGTTGACCATGGCGACTACGTCACTGCCACGCTCCGCAACAAGGAGGACGGCACGGAGTACCAGGTGGAGGCTGACTTCCTCGTAGGTTCCGATGGTGGCCAGAGCAAGGTACGGGAGATTCTGGACGTTGACATGAGCGGCGAAGGAGCCCTCACGTATACCTCGAATGCGATCTTCCGCTGTGACAGCCTGGAAGAGCTGCACACCACCGCTCCCGCGTATCGGTACATCTTCATCGGGCCCGAGGGCACCTGGGCCACCCTGGTGGCCATCAACGGCCGCGACCAGTGGCGCTTCTCGCTCATTGGCGACGAGACGCAGCACGAGGTCACCGCGGAGGAGATGCGGGCGGCAATTCTTCGCGCTGTCGGACGAGACTTCGATTTCGAGATCCTCTCGATGCTGCCCTGGGTCCGCCGGCAGCTGGTTGCCGACAAATACCGGCAGGGTCGCGTGTTCCTGGCAGGCGATGCTGCCCACCTCACGTCCCCCACCGGTGGATTCGGCATGAACACCGGCGTCCTGGACGCGGTGAACCTTTCCTGGAAGCTCGCGGCAAGCCTCGAAGGCTGGGGCGGTGAAACGCTTCTGGACAGCTACGAGTTTGAACAGCGGCCCGTTGCCATCCGCAACGTTACGGAGGCCGGCGATAACCTCAAGCGCATGCTGGGCCCGCGCGTGGCCCAGCCACGGGCAGAGGTGTTCCATGACGGCAGCCCGGAATCCGATGCTGCGAGGCGTGAATACGGCGATGCCTACACTGAGGCCATGAAACGCGAATGGTTCAGTATCGGCATCCACCTCGGATATGTCTACGAAGGGTCTCCGGTCGTCTCCCCGGACGGCACGGCGCTTCCGCCGCTTACCGTCTCCAGCTACGCCCCCAACGCCCGCCCCGGCTCCCGTGCACCGCACGTGTGGCTGGACACGGACCGCTCCATCCTGGATGAGTTCGGCAGTGACTTCGTCCTGGTGCGGTTCGACCCGCGGCTGGATGCGGAGGCCCTGGTTGCAGCCGCCCAGGAGTGCCGGGTTCCCCTGCGCGTGGTGGACGTAGATAACGCCGAAGCCCACGAGCTCTACGGGGCCAAGCTTGTGCTGGTGCGGCCCGATGGTCAGGTGGTCTGGCGCGGCGACGAGCCCGCTGGTAACCCTTCAACGCTTATCCGTCGCGTTACAGGTATGCTCGCCGCCGCTCCGGTGGGCTGACCGACATCACAAGAACAAAGGGGGCGGAACCAGTGAACTGCTCCGCGGAAGTTGGCCTGGCCAAGTAAGGGTCTAGGCCGCGAGGGTCGGAGCACGGTATTGCACCGGGCTCAGACCCTCGAGCTTTGTCGAGATCCTCTCAGTGTTGTACCAGTGGATGCATTCCGTCAGCTGCGCAGCCAGGGCGTCGGTGCTGAGGAACCGGACGTGGCGGAAGAGCTCCTCCTTGAGGTCGCCAAAGAAGTTTTCCATCACCGCGCGGTCATCACGGTTGCCCTTGCGGGACATCCGTTGAACCGCGCCGCCGCTCTTCAGGAGAAGCCGCCACGACGCGTGCTGGTACTGGAAGCCCTGATCCGAATGCACGGGCGGGTTCTGCCCGCCCTCGAGCGTCGTCAAGGCCTCGCGCACTCGCCACCGATCGTATAACCTGCCGATCGCATTCGTGCGCACTCCGAGCCTCGTCGCTACGGCCGCAGCGGCCCAACCGGCATAAAACAACGCTACCGCAGCCTCGCGTTGTTCCTCCGACAACAAACTGCCCGCATAAATGAACTGCTCCCCGAAAGTCAGAACTGAATTCTCAGTCCAACTTCCGGGGAGCAGTTCAGTGGTTTCCGCCCCTCCTATGTGCTTGTGATCCTGCAGTTGCCGATCTAAAGCTGCATCGCAATGAACTTTGTCTCAAGGAACTCGTCAATGCCCTGCGGGCCGCCTTCGCGTCCCAGGCCCGAATGCTTGGTGCCGCCGAAGGGAGCCGCCGCGTTCGAGACGCTGCCTTGGTTGAGGCCCACCATGCCTGATTCCATGGCCTCGGCCACTCGGATGGCACGGCGCAGGTTCTCGGTGAAGATGTAGGAAACCAGTCCGTACTCCGTGTCATTGGCCAGGGCCACCACTTCATCCTCAGTGTCGAACGGAACGAGAGGCGCCACCGGACCGAAGATCTCCTCCTTGAGGATGCGGGCACCGGCCGGGACGTTCTTAAGGACCGTTGGTTCGAAGAAGAAGCCTGGCCGGTCAACCTTGTGGCCTCCCACCACTACCTCTGCTCCCCTCTCCACCGCGTCCTGAACCAGGGAGTCCACCGACTGCTGCTGGCGGGCGTTGATCAGCGGGCCCAGAGTGACGCCGTCGTCAAGGCCATGCCCCATGGTGAAGCCAGCCATCCGCTCCGCAAGGCGTGCTGAAAAGTCGTCGATGCGGGAACTGTGCACAAACACGCGGTTCGCGGCCGTGCACGTCTCGCCGGCATTGCGCATTTTCGTCAGCATCAGACCGTTGAGCGCGTTCTCCAGGTCCGCGTCCTCGAATACGATGAACGGCGCATTGCCGCCCAGCTCCATGGACGTCTTCATGACCTGCTCGGCAGCCTGAACCATGAGCTTTTTCCCCACGCCGGTGGAGCCGGTGAAAGAGAGTTTGCGTGCCTTGCCGGAGGCGATCATGGGTTCAATGACAGCCGACGACGAACTTGTGGTCACCACGTTAACGGCCCCGGCGGGAACGCCTGCCTCCCGGAAGATCTCCGCGAGGGCGAGCATTGTCAGGGGGGTTTCCTTTGCCGGCTTTACGACGACGGTGCACCCCGCCGCAATGGCCGGCGCCACCTTCCGGCACCCCATGGACATCGGGAAATTCCACGGCGTGATGAGAATGGTCGGGCCGACCGGCTGGCGCGTCACCAGCATTCGGCCGCCCCCGTTGGGGTTCTCCTGATAGTTTCCGGAGATCCTTACGGCTTCCTCGGCGAAATGCAGAACAAATTCGCGGGCCAGCTCGATTTCCATTCGCGACTCATCTACTGGCTTCCCTGCCTCGAGCGTCATCAGGACGGCCAGATCCTCCTTGCGTTCCCCCAGCAGCTCCCAGGTGCGGCGCAGCATCTGCGCCCGCTGCCGGGGCGTGGTGGCAGCGAAAGACGCCTGCGCAGCCACTGCTGCCTCTATGGCAGCCAGCCCGTCCGCCACCGAGGCGTCGGCCACCTGGCACAGCGGTTCACCGGTGGCGGGATCCACCACATCGAAAGATGATCCGTCAGCGGCTGGTCGCCACTCGCCGCCGATCAGGAGTTCCTTGGGTACGGCTGCCAGTGCTTTCACATCGTTGTGCATGGCCACAGTCATCTGCTGACATCCTTTGTCTTGTGCTTCGTCCGTTCAGGCGGTTGCCTCAGCCTCATCAGCAAATATGCCAATGGTCGGACCTATAGGTTTAATTTAGTCGCCCGACGGTGAAGAAGCAATCATTTTGGGGGGATCCGTCCATATCTGCGGAAATGCCGAAGGGGCCGGCTCCGGTGGTGTACCGGTTCCAGCCCCTTCAATGCGTCGGAGTGCTAGCTTGCGGAGGACATCTGGTTCTCGCGCTCCTCAAGCCGGCCCTCCAGACGCTTGAGGTGAGCGGTCAGCTCCGCAACCGCAGCGTCGGCCTCACCCTTGCGAAGGTGCTTAAGCAACTTTCTCCGCACCGCGCCGACGTCGGTCAGCGGTCGCGGGCCGACCCGGTTCAACCGCATCTGCACAACGTCCGTCAGGGAGTTCATCAGCATCACCAGGACTTCATTGTGTGTTGCCTCAGCCAGCAGGGTGTAGAAGTGAGTCACCCGAATCGTGCGGACGGCCCCGACTTCATCAATGGAGTCCTCGAACTGCTCCACCTTCGTGATGTCGTCGTCCAGCCGCTGGAAATCCTCCGCGGTTGCCCGCTCACACGCCAGACGAATAACGTCCGAGGTCAGCAGGATGCGCGCCTCGAGCAGACTTTCAGGTGAAAGTGCGCCAAGGGAGGCAAGGTCGCTGACTGCCCGGGTCACCACACCCGGGTCTCCGGGCAGGATGAACACGCCGCCGTTGACGCCGGGCTTGGATTCCACGAGCCCGCTCATCTCAAGTCCGCGCAAGGCCTCCCGCACGCCCTGCCGGCTCACGCCGAAGATGAGCGCCATCTCACGCTCCGCCGGAAGGCGGCCGCCGGGCTTGAGCCGCCCATCCGCCAATGCATCGCGGATCTGCTCAGAAACGTACTCAAACCCTCTCCGGGGCCGTACTTTTGTGAACATGGGCTGCTCCCCCACCGTCTCCTTGGCAGCGAACGGCCCCGCACCATCCGGGGCGGGGATCAAGTCGACTTCAGCCATCGGTGATTCCTCCTGATTGTTACGGCTCCGGGGCTCGGCTGGTTGTATTGCCAAGCATGCCTATGTTACCCGCTTCTGCGGCGGACGGTCCAACCGTTTGACCATAAAGTTTTGACCACGCCGCCACCGCTTGGTGACCCTACCGTCAGCGCCTTACGGCTGCCAGTTCATTCAGCAGCTGGGGCACAACTTCCAGAACGTCCCCCACCACACCGAAGTCCGCTATGTCGAAAATTGGCGCTTCCGCATCTTGGTTTATAGCCACGATGGTCTTGGCTGCCTGCATGCCCGCCTTATGCTGCGTTGCCCCGGAGATGCCGAGCGCAATGTACAGCATGGGCGAGACCGTAGCTCCAGTCTGCCCCACTTGGAGTAAGGGATCGCAGTAGTCGGCGTCAACAGCGGCGCGCGAGGCGCCCACAGCACCGCCAAATGCATCAGCCAGGGCTTCGACGAGCGCGAACTGCTCGCGGGAACCCAAACCTCGGCCGCCGGAGACTACAACCTCGGCCTCGGACAGGCCGGGCCGGCCGCCGGTCCCGGTCGGCGGCCGCGAATCCAGTATCGCCGTCCGCTCAGCAACGGATGGTCCCACATCGAGCGGATCAACGGAGGCCTCCCGCGGAGCCGGACTGCCGCAGTTGACGCCTGCCCGGACGGCCAATACAGCCACCCCCGAAACGACAGACTGCACCGCGTAATTTCCGCCAAAAACCGACTTCTCCACGAATAGGTCCCCACCACGCAACTCGGCATTGACGACGTCACCGAGATACGGGAGGCCGCATCTGACCGCCAGCCTGGCGGCCACTTCGCGGCCGTCAGCGGTGTCCGCAGTCAGGACAGCAGCTACATCAGCCGCGGACGCGCAGGCCGCCTCGAGTGCGTCCACCGCCGGCGTCACCAGGACCCGGCCCGCGTCCGGCGTCGTGGTTAGCATGACCCGCCCGGCTCCCCAGGACCCGAGTTCCGCCACGGACTCGGGCGAAGGACTGTCGGCGGCAACCACCACGGCCACCGGCTCGCCCAGCCCGGCACCGAATGCCAGCAGATCTCGGGCGGACTTCGCCGGGCCGTGTTCATTCATCTCTACATAAACCAGTACTGCAGCCATGGTGCCTCCTCTAGACAAGCCCGGACGTGGACAAGAACTGTGCCAATTGGCGGCCTGCGGTGCCGTCATCAACGATGCGGACGCCCGCCTGCCGGGCAGGGCGTTCCGCGACGCTTCCGATTCTGGAACCCGCCGGGGCGACGCCCTGCACGCCCAGGTCCGCAACACTCCATACGTCAACGGGTTTCTTCTTCGCCTTCATGATGCCGCGGAAGTTGGGGTACCGGGGTTCGGCAATCTTCTCCGTCACGGAAACCACCGACGGCAATGCCGCACGGAGCGTTTGAACGCCGGATTCAGTGACTCGTTCCCCGGTCAGGGACAGGCCGTCAATGCTCAGCGAGGCGAGGTAAGTCGCCTGGGCGACACCAAGGCGCTCCGCGACCATGGCGGGAATCACTCCACCCTGCCCATCAGTGGATCGGTCGCCTGCCAAGGCCAAATCGAAGCCGATCCGGCGCAGGGCAGCAGCGAGAATCTCCGACGTGCGGGCGGCGTCGGACCCGGCCAGGTCGTCGTCGAGAATGTGCACGCCACTATCCGCCCCCATGGCAAGCGCCTTGCGGAGCGCGTCGATTGCCTGGGCGGGACCCATGGTTAGAACCACAACTTCGCCGCCATGAATTTCCTTTTGCTGCAGCGCAACTTCAAGGGCGCGCTCAGTTGTTTCGTCGGAAACCTGCTCCCCGGAAGATCGGTCAAGAAGGCCGGTCAGGGAGTCGAGCTCTACGGGTCCGTAGGTGTCCGGCACCTGCTTAATCATGACGACGGATCTCATATCTTTTACCCTCCGCCGGATCGGGACTCTGTAGTCTCCAGTTCCGGAAATAGAAAATAGGCTATTGGTCGAACCATTCAACTATAAGTCGATGTGGACGTATTCGGCTAGGGATCGGTGGTAGATATTTGCACGCGTCACTGTGATTCAATGGATTGACCATTTACGATAGGACAACCCGGCATGTCAGCACGCGTACCCCTGAGCATCCTTGATCTTGTGCACGTCACAGAGGGCGGCACGATGGCGGAGGCCATCGCCCACTCAATGGCCGGTGCGCAGTTGGCGGACGAGCTCGGGTACAGCAGGCTCTGGTTTGCGGAGCATCACAACACACCGTTCCTCGGCGCCAGTGCGACATCGGTACTGATTGGCCGCGCGGCCTCCCTTACCAAAAGGATCCGCGTCGGTTCCGGGGGCGTCATGCTGCCCAACCACGCACCCTTGAGGGTTGCAGAGGACTTCGGAACCCTCTCCCAGCTCTTTCCAGGCAGAATCGACCTCGGCGTCGGGCGGGCACCTGGAACAGATCCGGTGGCAGCGCAGGCTCTGCGCAGAACCGGGGCGGATCTGATCTCGCTCGGCGGCAATATCCGGGACCTCAATGGCTGGTTCAGTGACGAGGGAATGGCCGAAAGCCTGCCAATTACCGGCGGCGTGGCCACCGGGACGAAAGTTCCCATCTGGGTTCTGGGTTCCAGTAGTAGTGGCGCCGCAGCTGCCGGTTACCTGGGGTTGCCATTCTGCGTTGCGTCTCACTTCTCCCCGGCTGAGACGTTTTCAGCACTGCAGGTTTACCGACAGACATTTAGTCCTCAGGCGCCGACGGCACAGGTTGACCGGCCATACGTCATGGCGGCCATCAACGTTGCCATCGCGCCCACGGATGAGGAAGCGCAGCGGATGTGGACGACTGCGCAGCGAATGATCCTCGATGTTCGTAGCGGCAACCGGCGCAAACTCCAGCCGCCGGTTGCCCCCGGCATCATGGGAACAGTTGCCGAGAGGGCGTACGCCGAATCGATGCTAGGAATCAAGGCAGTGGGCTCCCCAGCCGCTGCTTGCAAAGCGCTGGAGGCCTTCGCCGAGGCGACCCACGCTGATGAACTGATCACCATGACATACGCCCACGACCCCGCCGGCAAGTCTCGTTCAATGCAACTGCTGGCCGAAAACTGGTTCTGAGAGCGGCGCTTGCCGCCTGACTGGACGGCAACCTCTCATACGGCTCCGTCCGGGCCGCCACGCTCACCTTGTCGGGGATAGCGTGCGCTGCCGCTCACCATCAAAACCCCTTACGCGGTGACTGGCAGCAGACCCCCAACCACACCCTGAAGTCCACAAAGTAGGCGACAGGAAATGGGCCGGAGCCAGTCCTTCTCCCCCAGCCCAATCAGGTCATGCTGCCCAGCCCCTGAATGACCATGAAGGAGTACAAGCCAGACCCTTCCCCGAACATGAGGAGAGCCACCCGGCCACACAACCGGCCACCAACAAAATAGGCCCCGAAGGGCCCATCAAAAGCAGTTTTGTCCACAGTCAGCGGCCCACAAGCCCCTGAACAGGGAAAACATGTGCCCGAGGTGGGACTCGAACTACATTCTGACCCTAGCAAACGTTGGGAAGCCCAGAAAACATAAGCAATCCGAGCCAGTCCGGGCGATGTACGGCCCAGTCCGAAGCCAAAAGTGTGGACATTGTCCACACCGCCTTTCTGACAGAATTTGGAGCGACTCCAAGCGACTGCCGTGCCCTCCGTTTAGGGGGCGCGGCAGTTCTCTGTTGTGCCGAACGCGCTTTCGGTCAGCGCTGCCAGCCGCTGCGGGTCCGCAGTGCCACGCTCAGACGTCTCAGCCTTGTGCCAAGTGGAGTAGCGGCTGGCGGAGAGTGTTCCGATTCCTGCCTGGCCGAAGCGGATGCCGATGGTGTGCTGGCGGCGCACCGTGTCGGCGGATTCAAAATCTGCGGTGCTCGAGGCCTGGGTCGCCGGGTCGATTGGAACCTTCGTCGGCTCACCGACAAAGGTACTGCCTTCGGTAAACCCGTCCTTTAGGCTGCGCGGATCGAAATGAGCTCGTAGACCAGGGCGGAGCTCATCGCCGGCCCGCGGCAGGTCAGTTGGCATGGCGTAGCGCGCCGGGCCTGCAGTTCGACGTCGACACGCGCCGGGTGAGGCGGGCGGCCGGTGAGGCGGATCCGCCAGTAATCGCCGTCGCGGGAGGTCTCGACCACCCTGTAGTCATTCCGGCCGGCCGGGCCGAAACGTCTGAGCGTGGCCGCGACAGCGGTCTGCTGTGCTGGGAAGAGATCCGTGTATCCGCGCAAATATTCCGCGTGGATACGGTCGGCGAGGTGCTCTTTGATCGTGGCGACGGACGACTCCACGTCCAGATTCCCGTAATAGACGCCGTCGGGTGCAACCACGACGTTGGCTGCGAACCTGTCACCGCCTACATGCGAACATTCCCACACCAGCTCCGACCACCGCTCACTCAGCGCACGTCCCACGGGCCGTCCCCACACGGCACAGCATTGGTCATGTCGACTGTGAGTGCATACCAGGATGACGGGTGGATAGCCGAGCGTTCCGGGGAGGCTGAGGGCTCTGGCAATCTCCGCCAGATCCTCATCCTTGCCCCACGTTCCCCATTGCTGACGATAGGCGCCCGTATCCTCATGGTGCAGTACTGCCCAATGGCTCTGACCCTCACGGCGGCGGGGGCCGGGCCGTCTCACCAGCAGCACCCGCGCCCGCGCCGCCTTCGCGGCGGAGAGCACGAGTGCTTTGGTCTCAGGCTCGAGACCAAGCCCTTCGAAGCCATTGAGAGGCCACCCGCCCCGGTACTCGATGAGGACCCAGACGACGCCGTGCGACGCTGTGCCTGCAATCGGGTCGCCGCGCAACCGGGCGCCTTCAGAGCAGAAGAAGCGCTCCGTGGCCGCCACTGTGGCGAAGTCACTGCCTAGATCACTGTTCAACGGGAACGAGGACCCCCGCGCGCAACAGTCTTTCAACGAGTTCGACGCCGAGATCACTCGCGGTGTGAATCTCCCCGTCGAGCAGGCGCGTGACAGAAGGCAGGTCGGTCGCTGGGAAGTCGAGCCAACCCACGCGCGTGGTAAGGCGCAATCCCTCTAGCCGTGCTTCCAGTGCATCGCGAAGCCGGACCACAGACTCGGGGCTTAGGCCGTCGACAGCCGCGAGCTGGGCCAGCGGTCCCAGCGGTGCCGGGCGGCCCTGTCCTCGCCGGGTGCGGTGGAACAAAGAACTGGTTTCAGCCTCAACGACAGCAGCGGCGAGGCGCTCACGGACGACGTCGATCTCCCCGTTTGGTCCGTCGACGCCCAATGGCAATGTATGGCGCATCTCGGGATCGTCGCACAGCGCTGCGAGCGCGGCCTGGGCGAGCTGTTCGGCCAATGCGTAGCGGGTCCAACTGTGGATTCCAAGCGTGAGGTGGATGGAGACCTCGCCCTGCGCCTGGGCGGCATGCAACCAGCCACGCGGCAGGTAAAGGACATCCCCTGGCTCGAGCACCGTGTTGATGTGGGCCTCGCCTTTCGCGGCCTCGGCCACGGTGGAGCGGCGATCGGTCCAGGGTTGATCACGCAACGGGTCCGTGTGAACCGGCTCATGGATGATCCAGCGCTTTGTCCCCTCGATCTGCAGGACGAAGACGTCGTGCACGTCGTAGTGATCGTCGAACCCACGGTTCTGAGGCGGCGTGATGTAGGCATTGGCCTGCACCGGATGTCCGAGCTCGGTGCTTAGCCTGCTGCTGAAGTCCGTGACAGGCTCCCATGTGCGGTGCAGTGCCTGCAGCACGAGCGTGGCACCGTCCGCGAATTTGCGCCAAAGCGCTGTGTCGTCGAGCTGGTCAGAGATGGTGGCGCCGACGCCGGCGGGAGAGGTGAATGACGAGTCGGGAAATGTAGAGCCGCCCTTGGCAACGCGGAGAAAAGGTGTGCGCAGTCCACGGCGCGAGATCAGTTCGTCGACGGCCTCGGCGGAGAACAGATCGGAGAAGTCGCTTGCGCCACGCGTGAGCAGCGCCGTGCGCCCCCAGACGTCGTCGGCGAACCTCTCACGGCCAATCTTAATCAGGCGTGTCTCCAGGACCCCGCCGCTTTCCAAGGCGTCGGGGTCCTGAAAGTCCGTGCGGGTGGTGCTCAAAATTTAGATGCCCCGTTCTGCGGCTCCTCCGTCAGCTCCTCCATCGGCACCGCTGTCGGCACCGCTGTCGGCACCGCTGTCAGCTCCCCCGTCGGCACCGCTGTCAGCTCCCCCGTCGGCACCCCCATCATGCATGCCGGGGACGCCGGCCGCGCCACCGTCCGCGGGGCCTTCCTGCTGGCTTGGATCCTGCTCTGGATTGGTCATGCTTCCTCCCGAGAATCGAATCGCTAGGATCAGCTCCATTACTGGCACCTGATCACGCAACCGGGCGGTCCTTCATCGGCACCGCCCGTGATCACCTTAACGGCACGGGCCAGCTCTGGGAACAACCCTTTTCTACAACTCAGGTAGATTCAGAACTGGGACAGTCCTATTCGGCCGGCCGGCGCGGAGTCAAAGGTCGGTCCACCCTTGCCATCGGCATCAGCTAAAACGTCGTCACGTCGGCCGTTGAAAGGCTGGTGCAAACAAGCGAACTGTGCTGAGGGGAGCCGGTGGTTATACACGTTCTTGTCCCAGGTATGCGGTAACGACGTCAAATTTGGAGTCACAACCCTAGAACCTTCATTTGTTGGACCGGAACGGGCAGAAGTCTTTGATTCAGATGCCAACGGACTTTGCTTTCCACGAACAACTAGAAGCAACTTCGCTGTTTGTCATTCTAATCCCCATCATCGCTGGGCGGGTCCTTCGCGCAACCAGGGCGCCATGCGCCGCTCACGATCCAAAGTTGCACTCCGGACCCTCGAACCTAGCGGTGACTCCGCTATCAGAACGACGCCGAAATCTGACAGACACAGGTTCCGCCAGCGGCCGACTACCTCGTCCACGACGCCAGTGCCGCCAACGTGATCGTCGCTGTGTTCAGCGGAATGACCGTCAGTGACGGGCCCGTCACTCTGAGAGGCGCGACAGCCGCCTCGTCTACCGCAAGTCTGCTCGGGACGCCTTTCTTAGCGGGGACGGCACTGACCCTATGCATGGGAGGAAAACGATAGACGCGCATCCAACTATGGACAGGTCTTACGACTCAACCAAACCAGGACCTCCCCCCGGAAGAAGAGGCCGGATCCCACATACCTTCACGCTGTCGACGGCTCGCATGCCGGCCACGGATAGAGGTTCCCGCTGACAGGAACGTCCAACGACGCCGACGATCCAGGCGCAAAATCACGTCGCCTGAAACAGAGAACTTCATGAAGTGGTAACGGAGGAACCAGGAGGATAGGGACCAAAATGAAGGTCCAAAAGCCGCCCGTGCACAAAAGTGTGCACAATGCGTACACCCCTTTGGCCGGACAAACACGCGATGAGCGCACTCTGCCGGGTTCGCAGAAAGCAGCTACCCGAGGACGATCCTCGAAGAAAATTCGGCTTGGTCATGTCGTCACCACAACTCCTGCCCATGAATGAGTGACGGCCACAACTGGCTACCGGAAACAGCAAGAAAGGACGGCGCATTGCCCTGGATTCCGGCAGGCTGGAGGCCTACAGGCCACGGCCATGACCCCGCTACCCACATAACTTCACAGGCCACCGCGGCGCCAGGCACAGACCGCGGAAAGCGTCAGAGGGACCCTCGAGGGTGAATGTCCACACATTAAAGCAAAAACCCCTCTGACGAGGGGTCATGCTGTGCCCAAGGTGGGACTCGAACTACATTCTGACCCTTGCAAACGTTGGGAATCCGCGGAATCATGCGGAATCCGGTCGAGTCGGAAGGCTGTACGGCCCGGTCCGAGGCGGCACGTGTGGACATTGTCCACACCCCTTCTAGTTCAGTTCGGGGCACTTCGAACGGTAGTGGCCAGGCGTCCGGCAGTGACCGCATTTCCGGGGTTTAGGTGCTGTTGGTGAGGGGTTCAGTTTTTCCCTCGCCTGCCCGCTGGCATCCGTGACGGTCGCCTGCAGATCGTCGAAATAACCGGGAGCTGCCAGGGCGTCTGCGGCGCGCTTCAAGTCGGTGAGCTCCTCTGCAGTCAAGACATCGTCTGCGAATGCGGCTTCGCGTATCAGTTCCAAGAACCGTTCATTGAGGCCGCGAACTTGTTCAGCTCCCATGCCTCCTCTACCGGCGACTTTGGCCAGAGCTTTGGCTTCATCCCCAATGATCTTGCCGTCTTCCAACGCGACGGCAAGGGCTTCAAGATACTCTGAGGCGGCGGCGTCGCTAACGTCGCCTGTACTGATCGGCAGACGGGACAGCAGGGAGTGCATCCAACCATCCGCACCCTTCCGCAATGAACTGGCCCGCGTCATCGGGCTCACTGAGCCCAAGCGGTATGGATCAAAAAGACCGCGTGCTGGGTCGTGTCCGAACTCAATCCCTGGCCGGTATCTGTCGAGCATCAAGGGAAGCAATGCCGCTGTCGCCCTAACATCACCCAGGGCGGCATGAGCGTCCACGAGGGGTATTCCTGCATGTTGCGCGAGCGTGCCGAGCTTGTGATTTGGTGTGTCGAACGTTTGCTGCCCCAGCCAAAGAGAACAAAGCGCTGGCATTGGCGGCGTCCTCACGCCAGCCCGTGCAAACTCCGCCGCCATGAAGCGTTCTTCGAATCTTGCGTTGTGCGCCACAACGACTGCGCCGTCCAACCGCGCCAAGACGTCCGCGACAACGTCGGAAAATAATGGGGCATTCCGCACTGCGTCGTTGCTGATGCCGTGAACAAATACGGCACCTGTGTCGCGTCCTTCCGGGTTCAGCAGTGTTGCATATTCGTCTTCGATGCGGCCGTTCTTGTCGACTCGGGCAATGGCCAATTCGATAACACGATCGCCTTTTCCTGGTGAAAACCCGGTAGTTTCGACATCGATCACTGCAAAAGAACCATCATGAATGTAGCCCTTTCCCGATGAGGGCCCGCCGTAGCTGAACAGCTCACCAACACGGCCAGGCTCAGCGAACCGCATGGACACACGCTCTGCCGGGGCAGGCTCTGGAACCGAGCGGGGCCTCGTATAGGTCAGCGGTTCACGCACTTCCGGTTTCTGAGCCTTCTTCTGCAAAGAGGCCAATACCTTTAGTGCTCGCTGCTTCTTTCTACGTGCCAACCACCACAAAAAGACGACTACTAACAAAAAACCAAATACGGCTTCCATGGGCATCCTTCATCACGACAAGAGCCCGATGTTATCACCCCAAATCCGAGCGGATGCGCCCCAGAAGGTGTTGGAATGTAAAGGCGCACAGGGTAACTCCATCCCCTTTTGCAGACTGACGCGCAGGGCCCACTAATTGCAGCCTGACTCTCATGCAGGAGTCATGCTGCTTGATCTGCTTCCTCCCATGAACAGATGGAAGCTGTATCGCTGCTTGTCATTCTGATATGTCCCATCATCGCTGGGCGGGTCCTCCGCGCAACCAGGGCGCTACCGCGCCGGCCCCCGAACCGAAAACTTCTCCACACCCGCAGTAGAAGCAGTGCCGGCGGATGAAGTTTTCGGCCCCGTTGCCGGTCCCCCAAGTTGCACTCCGGCCCCTCATCCCAGCGGGTGGTCCCCTACCAGAACGACGCCCACCAGCAACAACCGCAGAAGAACCACGCAACGCAAGGGTGCAGGAAGCTGGATCCTGGAAAAGCTCACCATCAAAACCCCACCGGATGTCCTCAGCTTCATCGGGCACACCCTTGGCTTCTGGCCAAGGGAAAGCCTGGTGGTCGTCATCGGCAACGACGTGTGGATCGGCGCCAACACCCGGGCCAACCGCAAGCCGGGCGGCGGCAACCTGTTCAGCACCGACAACCCTGCCTGGTGCCTGACAGAGAAGGCCCGCACCTGGACCCGGGAGTCCGACGGCGCCCGCCTGGCCAGCTCCCAGGCCGGCGTCCTCAACGGCTTCCCGGACGACTTCCCGTGGACCGGCAGCCGCTCCCGCCAGTTCCTGCAGGCCGCCAACGTCGTCGCCCCGCAGGTGGCTGCGGCGCTGCTGGCAGAAGTCGCGGGCTGACCCCGGCAAGCCTGGAAGGTCTGGTCTGAAGCGGCGACGCGGGGGCTCTTTCCGGGCAGGGAATTGGGCCCAAAGGCGCCCCGCACCAGAAAGGCACAGGGCGCCTATTCGCTAGGGTTCAGCTGCGGTATTTGAAGACAGCCGTGTGCTTTGACCCATCCGTCAGCGTCATCTGGAACATTCGGCAGGAGTTAACCCACGCCTTATCTGTTTTCCAGACGTAGGTGTACGTCCCGCTTGCCGCATCGTAGGACAGACTGCTCGAACCGGCCGTCGTGGTCGTTTCAACCTCCGCAAGCGGCGCCCCCGTGTCACAGGTGATCGGAACGGAGGTCGGGGAGCCTGCCTGAAGGATGTTCAGCCCAAAATCTCCGCCCAGGCTGAACTTCATCGGCACCGACCGCCCGGCCGTCATGACATTCAGTGCCGGTGCGGGGTCGACCGGTGCCATGAACCCGCTGAAGGCAAATCCGCTCCTGGCGGGAAGAGTCACCCTCGCCGGCAATCCCATGCCGCCGCCCTCGGTGAATCCGACGACTCCGATCTCGACATCCTTGCCCCGGTGCACATCCGTCATGGTTGCCGTGCGGGTCCCCGCGTCTACCAGCCCCGCAGGGATGCCATCGACGGTGAGGGCCCACCGGTACACCAGCGGGTCGGAGGATTGCCACGTCACTTGGACGCTGCTGACGTCGCCAGCGTCAGAGACCGGCATGGCAGTGACGTTCACGGGAGCGGTGGGGTAACCATCAAGGGGAGACTTGCCGATGTGAAGAAGCGCCGAAGCGTTGGCAACCAGGCCGTTGGCATCGGTGAGTCTGACCTGCATGATGCCTTCCATTGCTGAGGTGTAGATATGCCGGCCGACAGGTGCGGTGGTGGTCTCCTCAAAGGTGCCGTCGCCGTCGTAGTCCCAGTCGTACTTCACGATGCTGGAGGACAGAGAGTACGAGGACGAGGCGTCGAACGACACTTCCTGACCGGGGATGGCGTAGTACTCGGGGTGGGCCAACAGTGGCACCGGCCGGTCCTGAATCCTGGTGAGCGCCGTGGTGAGCGCCGCCTTCGTGTCCCCGCCATCGACAATGACCTGTCCGGTGGTCCGCCCTGCCAGGGCGGAGTAAAAGTTGCTGAAGTAGGAGGGAACAACCGGGTACACGTTGACAGGGTCAATCTCCAGCGACCGCTTGACCACTGCATCGAGGGTGCTGCCGTCAACGAGGTCGGGGTCGTGATAGTCGGCGTCCGTCAGAACGATGGCGGCCTTGGTCGCACCGTCCCTCCATTCCAGTCCGTTGAAGGCGGTCATCAGGGCGTGGAGTGCAGCTTCCGGACGGTCACCTCCTCCGGACGCATAGATCGTGGAAAGCTGGGTGGAGAACTCCTGGGTATCTTCCTGGAACTCGCTGAGGATCCGGGCAGAAAATTCGTCCCCTGCATCCTTATATTCGACCAGGGCAACGCGGCCACGGTTTGCCTTGATGGTATTGGCCATGTCGGCGGCGAAGGCCTTGGTGGCGTCAATCTGTCCCCACATCGAGCCTGTAGAGTCAATCAGGAAGACTACGTCCAGGCCGGTGGCTCCTGAAGCCGGCAGTGTGACGGTGTCGTTGACCTGGCTGGCGGGTAGAAGCGGCTTGATCCGCTTTGCGATCTGGACCGCAGCTTTATCGATGCTCTGATTGTCGCCCCAGTAGTTCATATGGCCCTTGTTGTCCCAGAACACTCGGCTCGATCCGCATACGAAGTCCTGCAATGCGCAGGACAGTCCCGTGGTTGAAGTGAAGCCTTCGGGAAGATACGGGATCCGAGAGCCGAGGGAGCCCTGGAAGACCTCGCAGTTCGGAACGTCGAAGCGCCACTCAGAGTTTGACGCCTCATCAAGGCAGGCAAGTGGGGCTGCGCCAGGTAGATAGCTGTTACCCTCGGGGAGAAAGAGCTTGGGGTCGCCAAAAGTGCTTGGTAGACGACCCGGCGGCGCAGGCTGTCGCTGAGCTTGTCGTTGTACGCTTCGCCCACGACTTGGGCGCCCTGGGAGTATCCGCCGAGCACGAAGAGGGCTTCCGGGCAGGCGGCAGCGCGCTTGGTCAGGTAGGCATTCAGCTCGTCAACACCTTCGTTGACGCTGGTGCCATAGGTGTAACCTTCGCCACCGCTAATCCCCGCCTGGACGGTGTTCCACAATGACTCCAATCCGGTTTGCATGCCGACAGGAACAGCAGGGTAGGAGTACCCGTCGACCGTCTCTGAGCCGAGATTGTAATGATGGAGGGTCGACGGGCTGGTGAGCCGGTTTCGGATTTGGCTTTCGAAGCGTTCCGCTTCGCTGTCGCGTGGCCCTTGCCCCGAGCCCCTGGCGAAGATGCTTTCTACGGTTGCGCAGGCAGCGGCGACAGAGTCGGCTGCGGCTGCGGGCGGGATTGTTAGAGCGCAGGTGGCCAGGATAGTTGCCAGGCCTATGGCAGTTAGTTGGAACGGTGATTTTGCGCGCACAGCATTACCCCCACGGTTACTGAACGGAATTGCCGCCTTGTTCTGCGGCTCAAGGCAGCGGACGCGGCCTGAATGGTCTTAGAGTACCGGCGTGTTTATCCAGTCGCCAGAGAAATTATCCTCAAGATTTCCCAAGGTTTAGTCGACTGGTCTGACGATAAGGGTGACGGTCTGAGGTTCATTCGGGTCAGGGCTGGCTACGTTGAGCATGTAGTTGTAGTCGCCGTCGGTACCGGAGGAGCTGCAGATAGTGGCGACGCCGATGGCGTTCGATTGCCGCTGGCATGGACGGTCGGTCTTCATCTCGAAGCCGACTCCCGAGACGACGGCTGTGACATCGTTTTCGGTCAGCTCTTTCCCTGTGTCCCATTGCCGGTAGAGGCTGGGGCACGGGTTCGTACTGATGCAGAGGAACTGCTCGGGGCGGACGATTTCGTCGGTCAGCTTCCAGTTAGCCGGAATGGCGAACCGCCCGGCGCGGGAAAGCATGTCCGCAGTCACCTTGTCCTCCGCGGACCGGACCACAAAGAACGCGCCAAGTCCCACGACAAGAACCGCTGCGAGGATAATTCCGATAATTCGCTTCACTGTGTTCCCCCAACACGATCAGTGTGTGCACCGATCTCCGGGCGGTAACCCTCAGTGCTGAATCGCATCGTACCTGCATGGGCCCGCCGTGTCAGCGCCCAAATGAAGACCGGTAAATTCGCAGAAAAATGACTTCGTGGACTATCAACCTCTTTACTGGCAACGGTGCATATTCGTTTTCGAACTATTTGCCGCCGGCGAGTTGGCAAGTCGTATGTGCCTGCCCTGGTCAGCTTGGAGCTATGGAGCCCTGACAGCGGGTGCCTTCAATCCCAGTAGCGGCCCGTTCGCTCCCTAAATTCGTGATCCTGGACTTCGTTGAAGAAGACTAGAAAGCCCGAGACCGCAGCCTCATCACCGTGGCCGTGCTCACCGCCGGCGGAAACACCGAGCAATTGAGCTCACACCTTGGCCGGGGACTCGACAACGGGTTGACCCGGGGGAGCTCATCGAGGCCCTCACCCACGTCACCCTTTACGCGGGGTGGCCCAAAGGCATGTCAGCGATGGGCATCGCCTTGGCGGAACCGTCCTGCTCGCTCTCAGCATTGCCGCCTGCCATTCGACACAGCGAACGACTCCCGTCACCGAAACGGACGTAGCAACGTCTGACCAGCAGACACCGATGACACCAACCCCAGCAGCCGAAACTAGCCTCGGCTACAGGGACGGAGAGTACTCGGCGAGAGGTTGGTACGGCTCCACTCCCTCCCACCAAGACGTAACCCTGACAATTACCGATGACCCGGTCACGGCAGTGCAGATCACGACACCCGCCACAAATGAGACATCCAATGGATACCAGCAAAGATTTGCTGCCGCCTAGCCTAAGAAAATCGTTGGCCGGGACATCGACGATCGACAAAGTCGCTTGCTCAAGTGGATGCTCAAGGATTCATTGCGGCACACACGCAGATCAAATAATAGGCGGCCGTCTGACCGCTACGTCAAGCTGGCGACCCCCGGGGGCGCTCTCTGGTGAGCGAGTTATGAGTACACCAAAACCTAAACGTCAGACCGTGGTTCAGATATTGTCCGGTTGGGCTCCGATTCTCGTCTTCTGACGCCATCATTAGGAAGCTTGATGCAAACGTGACGGTGGACGTCGCCCTTAGCCTTCAACAAAGTAGAGGCAACTGTGACACTGTCCACACGCTGTTTGGCAGGACAAACACCGGCTTAGGGCTTTCGGGGCGGTCTTGCGATCGCTTCCCAGAACCTCCGACAGCGAACTTCTCCAAGGTCATGTTGTGCCCGTTTCCCCGGACCATGAACTGGTGTTGGACAAACACGCCCAACCGACAGATCCGGAACGAGGAACCGCATAACCCCAGTACAGAGCAGGCGGGGGCCCACCAGCCAGGGTCTTGATGCGCTACCCATACACCTGAATAGGCCACCGGGCGGCCAGGCTACAGCCCGCGACCCAACCCGTCAGATGGCGCGACCGCAAGCTTTGTCAACACGTCAAAGCAAAATTACCTCTGACGAGGGGTCATGCGTGCCCGAGGTGGGACTCGAACCGGACTCCAGCCCCTGCAAACACTGGGAACTCTAGAAAACATCTCCAATCCGGCCCAGTCCGGCCAATGTACGGCCCGATCCGACACCCAGGGTGTCACATTGTGCACACCCTCCTTTTGCCCAGTTCCCTGCCGCTCCAACACGACTGCTGCGACCCCGCCTGGCGCGGCAGTTCCACGACGTACGTGCGATAGAACCGCACCCCCGAAAGTTGAACTTGAAATCTAGAGTCTAGTTTTCGGGGGTGCGGTTCAAGCGCGCCAGCTCTTTCTTGTACCCCTCTGCAAAAAGGAAATCTGTTGTGCAGCGTCCGCGCTGCGCTGGGTCCAGCCGACCAGGCGGGCGGCGCCTTCCGCGGTGCGACCCTTCGCGCGGGCGTCTTCGGCAATCGCCAGTTTGTCCGCGATGACGGTCGGAGCGGACACAGGCCGACCGAAGCGTGTGCCATTCTGCCTGGCGGCCGCGATGCCGGCGTTGACCCGCTCGACGATCAGCTCACGCTCATACTCGGCGAGGGTGGCGAGCATATTCAGCATCAGCCGTCCCGTCGAGGTCGCCGGATCGATGCCATCCGAGATAGATCGGACATGGACGCCGCGGTCGCGCAGCAGGGTCAAGGTGTTGAACACGCCGATCTGGGACCGGCTTAACCGGTCTACATGCCACACAACAACCGTGTCGCCATCTTCGGCGTACTCGAGAAGCCTTTTCATTCCAGGCCGCTCCATGGCCGTCTTGCTTCCCGACGTCACGTCGGCGAAGACGTCGCGTTTCTGCACGCCGGCGGCAACCAGCGCGTCCAGTTGCAGCTGGGCATCCTGGCTGGAAGTACTGACGCATGTGTAACCCAGTTGTTTCACCAGGCCATTCTGACTCGAAAAGTTCAGGAGGCACCCCCGGCGAGACGATGCATGGTGAGACGCGTTTCCGAGACAACAGGAGCCCGGACTTCCCACCCACTCGACCAGCTCATCCGAGCTCCGGAGGTGTGTCTTGAAAAGCTGTAGATTTCCAAGACACGCTCCAGAGTGGACTGAAGCAATCATGAAAGATGAACCTGTCGCCCCGTCCAGGCGGAAGGACTCACCGGACCAGGCTACGTCGGCCGCCGCTTCGATCACGAGCGGATCAACCAGGGTCAGATGGATGGGGCCTTTGTCCTCGCTGAATCTGTTCAGTGAGGTCTCGCTGATCTCTTCGGGCCATGGATACCCGGCCTGCGATGGGCGTGAGCTGGCGGCCCAGCTCACGCCCTACCCGGGTGGAGAGAACGGTGGACCGGCCGACAATGCGCAGCCGCCCGTCCACGGGCAAACCCGCGATGACCGCCTGCGGCTGTATCAGCGGACCTATAACAGCCGCGCGCGGCGCGCTGCCCGCGGGCCGCTCGGCCCCGGGGGCCCCGGGGCTCAGCCGGTGAATTCGTTGGCACCGAGGGCGAAGTCCCAGTGTCCAACCCCGTTGCCGGCGAGGCCTACCGTGACCACACCCACTCCTTCCAGCCAGTGCGCCATTTTCAGGCCGCCGACATCCAGCGGGCGCAGCCCGAGGGCGAGTGAGACGGCCAGCATGCTTAGCTAGGGTTCTTTTCGCGAATTCGCAAGTCGCCCGACGCCTAGACAATCACCCACTTATCGCTGCGAGAACTCGGCCACCAAGCGCTGCACCTCACACCCGTCAGCTCGGCTCGGCTCGGCCTTAGGACCTCCATTGCGTGTAGCGAATACGAACGAATTCGTACAACACGTGGCGGCCTCCTAAATTCAGTCGGTACTGGGTGTCGACGCCTTAACAGCCCTCACCGCCACCGATGCGATCCCGGCCAGTTCGTCTGCTCGTGCTCCGGCCCGGTCCATGACGGCGAGAGCCTGGTTAGTGCTTACAACGAACAACGCCAACCCGGCAGCATCCGGGGTGGAGCCCTCCAACGCGGCTTGCACACGCTGCCGTTGACGATCGAGCAGGCTGCGCACATGATCACGGCTCGCTTCATCAAGAGTCGGGGCAGCCATCGCCGACAAAGCAATCAGACACCCGCCCGGGAGTATCGGGTCGGCGATACGAGCCAGCACGACATCAAAGAACGCCTGAATGGCCAGCGCCGGAGTGGCGCGCCCACTCAGCGCTGCTTCGTACTGGAGACCGTAGGTGCCGGCGTACCGGTCAAGGGAGCGGCGGAACAACTCGGGCTTGCCCCCGAACGTGCCGTAGAGCGACCCCTTGCCAAGACCCGTCGCCGAGACGATGTGGTCAAGAGAGGTCTCTGCATAACCACGCTGCCAGAACAGGGTCATCACCTGATCCAGCGCCTTGTCGACGTCGAACTGCTTTCGTCCTGCCATGACGGCCTCCCTCAATCCACTGTACACAAGCTTGACCAATCGGTCCAACTATGTTGGACTGATCGGACCAACATGATATTCGGGTCGAGAAGGGCAGATGCCATGACGAGTAGTCCACTCCTGGCGCAACAAAGTCACGGGAGGATCCGACGGGCCAACGTCGGGTTCTGGCTGATCGCCGGCACCTATGGGATTGTGATGATGGGTGGGACACTACCGATCCCGCTCTACCGGTTCTGGGCCCAGGCGATGCACTTCGGAGCGTTGGGGACGACGGCGATCTTCGCGGTCTACGCGTTCGGTGTGCTGGTGTCGCTTCTTGTCTTTGCGTCGCTGTCCGACCAGCTCGGACGCCGCCCCGTGCTCATCGGTGCCCTCGTCGTCCTTGGCATCAGTACCGTGCTGTTTTTAGGGGCGAGCACGCTCACGGGGCTTCTCGTGGCGCGGTTCGTGTTCGGTCTGGCCGCGGGCGTGGTGACGGCCACCGCGAATGCAGCCCTGGCCGAGCTAGCCCGTCCCGATCGGCCGCAGGCTGCTCCGGTGATGTCGACGGTGGCGAACATGGGAGGGCTTGGTCTCGGGAGCATCGCAGCGGGAGCCGTCGCCCGGTTCTTCGGTGACCCCACGCACGAGGTCTTCTGGTGGTACCTCATCGCGCTCGGAATCGCAGTCCTTGCCGTCGTCGTGGTGCCGGAGACGGTGACCCGGCAGGCTGGATTCCGCCTCGATGTGCGCCGGCCGTCGCTGCCGGAAGGTGCCGATCGGCGGATGTTCCTCGGGGTGCTCGGCTTGGTGCTCGCCGCCTTCACTGTCAACGGGGTCTTTTCCTCCCTCGTGCCCTCCTTCGTGCAAAACCAACTCCACATCGAAGACTCGCTGGCCTCGTCAGCGCTGGTCAGCATCGTCTTTTTCGCAGCGCTCCTGGCTCAGGTCATGCCGCGACCACAATGGCTGAACGGGCCATTCGCCGGGCCGACGGTCCTCGTCATCGGGTCGGTGGTCTTCGAAGCGGGCCTGCTCGCCGGATCCCTGCTCGAGTTCATCCTTGGCACGGTGATCGCCGGGGCGGGTGTTGGTCTCGTGTTCGGCCGCGGGATCGGCATCACGCAACACCTCGCAGACCCCGAACGCCGAGCCGACCTGGTCGCGACGTACTTCCTCGCGGCCTACCTCGGTTCGACAATGCCCACCCTGGGTCTCGGTGTCCTCAATCAAACCCTCGGCACCACAGGGTCAACCCTCATCCTTTTCGGCGTAATCGTCGGCGTCACCATCATCAGCACTGCCCTCACCGCAAGACGCACTTCTCGTTCCTAGCCCCCACGCAGACTCACACGAAAGGTCATGACCATGACTTCCTCCACCATCATCAGCGGCCCAGGCAGCGTTACCGCAGTCCCGCGCCTCCCGGCCGGGTTCACTGACCGCTTCACCAGTTCCCTCGTCGACACCGGACGAGTCCGGTTGCACGTCGTCACCGGCGGCACTGGCCCGGCACTGCTCCTTCTCGCCGGTTGGCCGCAGACCTGGTACGCCTGGCGCCACGTCATGCCTGCCCTCGCCGAGCACTTCACCGTCATCGCCGCCGAGCCCCGCGGCGTCGGGCTCTCCGAGAAGCCGGACGACGGCTACGACACCGGCACCCTCGCCCGCGACATGGTGGAACTCATGGCAACCCTTGGGCACGACCGATTCACGATGGTCGGTCACGACATCGGCATGTGGACGGCCTACGCTCTCGCCGCCGACCACCCCAACGCCCTCCAGCGGATCATCGTCGCTGAGGCCGCTATCCCCGGTCTCACCCCGTCTGCCCCGATTTTCAGCAACGGCCTCGTTAACTCAAAGCTCTGGCACTTCGGTTTCAACCGGCTCCCCGCTCTGAACGAGCTGCTCGTCCGGGGGCACGAGTACGAGTTCTTCTCTGAGCAGTTCCGCACGAAATCCGCGAGCCCAGACGCTCTGCCCGAGCACGCGATCCGCGAATACGTCGACGCAATCACCCGCGACTCCGCCGGCCTGCACACCAGCTTCGAGTTCTACCGGGCACTTGAAACGACCATGGAGCAGAACAAAGAACGGCAGCTCTCTCCCATCACGATCCCTGTTCTTGCCATCGGCGGAGCGAAAGGGCTCGGCGAAGGCGTGGGAACCACGATGCGACTCGCTGGCACCGAAGTCACGACCGTCATTATTGAAAACGCAGGTCACTACCCAGCCGAGGAAAACCCCAAAGCGATGATCGAAGCAGTCCTGAACTTCCGGTCAAAAGACCTACCGTGTTGAAGGAAAGTACGCAGCCGGCCAGAGCGGCCAGCGGCAGACGTCACGCTAAACCGCACTCGCCGCTCAACCAAAAACTGCCGAGTTGTTCAGTGTGCGGCGTGGTCACGCCAACGGACACCCGCCACTGAACAGCGACAGAACGCCGCCATTTAGAACCTAAAGCCACAGCTGAATGATCCCGGGCATGGCATGGATTCAACACGGTTCATCATGTCCGGAACCTGGTCTGCGGCCTGTGCCCAGCGTTGGCGCCGTTTTGCCCTGCGTTGTATCGCAGCCGGCCTTGTCTGACGAGACGCTTCGGACCGCACGATCAGCGGCCGGGGCGGGCCGGCTAACAGCGACGACACGGTTGGTAATTTGCGGTCGGGTATATGCACGAGCGCCAGCCGATCCCTTTGGAGTCGGCTGGCGCTCGATTCGGCAAGTTAATCTTCTTTCCGGTGCATGGTCATCCCGGCGTGGTGCAGGACGTACCCACAGCTCTACAGCCGTATCGGCTTCGCCCACCATTACCGGACCCTCAGCAACGAGGAACTCACCTTCGTCCTGACGAACCGCTGGCTGGAACTCGGCTTGAGCATTGACCCGAACGACTTCACTGACGCTGAAGCTATCGCTGCCGTCGCGCGCATCACCAACGGCAACTTCCGGCTCATCCAACGGCTCTTCGCCCAGATCGTGCGAATCCGAGACATCAACCAACTCAACAGCATCACTAAAGAAGTCGTCGAAGCAGCCCGGGAAACCCTGCTCATCGGCACCTGACCGCGCCAAATAACGCCGCGAAATATACGCCAAATACCGCGGTGAATTACAGGCTAGAACGGCAACGGCGCCCTGGAGGCCTGACCTGGCCGGCGGAGGACCGGCTAACGGGCGCCAAATTGGGTTCTGTTAGCCGGTGCTCGGCTGGAAGCCCAGCTCAGCCCAGCTGTGAGCAGCGCCGTTCGGTGTCGCCTTTGGCCTCGCTGCGTGTCGTCAGGACGCTGACGGGTTGGTTCCGACGCGTAGGACGTGACGTCGCACGCCACGCTCGAGAACAGCGGCTCGCGAATGCTTGTGGTGGGTTCACCGTCCCGGGATGACGACGACTCGTTTGCCGACGCGGTGGGTCGCGTCGAAGTCTTGATGGGCTGC
The DNA here is from genome assembly GCF_018613775.1 of Arthrobacter sp. ISL-69. Lineage (NCBI taxonomy): Bacteria > Bacillati > Actinomycetota > Actinomycetes > Micrococcales > Micrococcaceae > Arthrobacter > Arthrobacter sp. ISL-69. The sequence goes on along the minus strand of NZ_JAGGPO010000008.1, from coordinate 6,823 downwards.
AGCGACTTGGTCGAGTCCGGTGTAAGTGTCGGAGATGATGATGCGCATGGTGTCGGCTTCGATGGCGCCGACGTACCTGCTCAGAGCGTCAGCGGAGAGGTCGGCTGCTTCACCTGCGTAGCTGGTGAGGTGGACGCCGTTGGGGATCGTGAACGGTGAGAAGTCCGGGATGGTCCATTCACTGCTGAGAGCGCCGACGAAGCAGACGACGCCGCCGGAACGCGCCAGGGTCAGCATGTCCGGGAGCGCCGCCGCACTGACGAACTCGAGGACGGCGTCTAGACCTTCCGTCGCGATCGCGCGAACAGCGCCCGGGAGGGTGTCATCATCGGTCACGACATGGGCGGCGCCAACGTGGTGCAGCAGGTCCGCTCGAGCTGCGTTGCGAGTGGTGGCGATGACGGAGGCACCGAGCTGGTTGGCGATCGCGATGGCGGCGAGACCGACGCTAGAGGTGCCGCCGTGAATGAGCACCTGCTGGCCGGCTTGCAGGTGGAGGCCGGCTGTTAGCGACCCGTGGGCGGTTTGCAGCATCTCTGGGAGCGCACCAACGATATCCCACCCGAGGTCGGTTTCGAAGGGGATCGTGTTCGCCGCGTCGACGACGGTGTATTCGGCGTAGCTGCCGTCGATGGTGCGGCCGAGGCCACCCATCATCGTGGCGACCTTCTGCCCTGGAACCAGGTTGACGCCGTCGCCGACAGCATCAACGACGCCGACGGCTTCGATGCCGAGGATGCGGGGGAAGGAGAAGTCGGGGCCGGACTCCCCCTTGCGGCTGGTGACTTCGGACTCGTTGATGCCGAACGCTCGCACGCGGATGCGGACTTGTCCCGCGGTGACCGCTGGAAGCGGCACCTCCGTCACGGTGAGCTCCTGGGGAGCGACGGGACCGGTCAGCCGGACGGCTCGCATTGTCTTAGGCATGGTTTTGCTCTTTCGTGTGGAATGGGTGATCGGGTGCGGCGAGTCCAACGATCGCCTCGTAGGGTCTGCGCACTGTTCCCTCGTCGAGCGACGTGTCGGGGTGCGCCAGGCGGTGACTCCACCAGCCCCACAGCAGCGCGTTGATGGCGAGGGCGATGCTGGTGGGAACGACGGGCTGGAGCATCACGAGGGAATCGTCCTCGACTGCCTGGAGCACGGCAGCCACTTTCGGGTCCCGGGCGCCGTAGTGACGAATCTCCTCGTAGAGGCGGATGTCGGCAAGGCTCGGACTGGTCGAGCCGATCGTCGCGTCAACGAGAGCGTCGACGACGTCGGCGGGGCTGCGAGCATCACGAAGCGGGGCGGCATACCGGGGCTCGAGCTCGCTGCGGGTCGAGTCCAAAGCGCTCAAGATGAGGCCCTCGAGGGTGGGGAAGTAGTACGTCATCGACCCCAGCGGCACCTCAGCATGCGCGGCAACACCCCGATACGACACCGCACTGATCCCGTCGGTCTTGATTACGTCGAGGGTGGACTCCAAGATTCGCGACCGGCGTCCTGGGTCATTCGGTTTCCCGCGGCGCATGCTTCCTCCGATGTCTGACTAAGTGCGTACACTGGTACGTACTGAATCCAGATTAGTCCAGGGAAGGAACCCGCGTGAACGACGACAAACTGCAGGAGCAGGCTCGAGCACGGGCGCAGGAGCTTCCCGGTGCCGGACTCGAGCATCCCTTCGGCCCAGAGTGGGAAGTGTTCAAGGTCCGCGACAAGGTGTTCATGCTGCTGACCGAAGTCACCGGCGAACCCATCGTCATCATCAAAGCGGCACCGGAGGATGGGAAGGCTCTACGAGAGCAGCACAAGGACATCACCCCCGGCTATCACATGAACAAGCAGCACTGGATCACGCTGCACCCCGGAGGGGACCTTCGAAAGCAGCTCGTCGACGACCTGATAACCGAGTCTTATCTCCTCGTCGTGGAGGGCCTGCCGCACGCTAAGCGCCCTGTGGACCCGGCGACTTTCGGCAGGCACGACCAGTGATCCTCTCCGGTGAGCAGATCCAGCAAACCGCCCAGGATGAGGCCGCAGCGCTCGAGCACGTCAGCACCAGTCGGCCGTTCACGCCACACCTGGAGGTGTGGAAGGTGCGGGAAAAAGTGTTCCTGATCGTCACCGAGGACGACCCGGACCTGCAAATCATCACCGTGAAGGCGGACCCGCTTCACGCTGACGCGCTCCAACGCGACCACGACTCGATCACGCCCGGTCGCTACCTCGATAAGCGCCACTGGATCTCCGTCGGTCCGGGACCCGGGGTGACGAAGCGACTGATCGAAGATCTGGTGCACGGCTCCTACGACCTCGCTGACGGACACCACCCGGACGCGGACTCGTGAACGAGCCGCCGTCCCTGTTCGAGGTGGACGACGCTTCCCGGCCCTTGGCCGACCGGTTGCGTCCCCGCACACTTGCTGATGTCGTCGGGCAAGACCACCTGCTCGCAGAAGACGCTCCGATCGGGCGTATGGTGGCTGCGCAACGGCTGGTCTCGATGGTTCTCTGGGGGCCTCCGGGCTGTGGGAAGACCACCATCGCAAGGCTCCTCGCCGAGCAAACCAACCTCGCCTTCGAGCCCTTGTCGGCGACGTTCTCCGGCGTCGCAGACCTCCGCAAGGTCTTCCAGGTAGCGCAGCGACGTCGAGAGCTCGGGCAGGGCACGCTGCTGTTCGTCGACGAGATCCATCGGTTCAACCGGGCCCAGCAGGACTCGTTCCTGCCATACGTCGAGGACGGCACGATCGTCCTCGTCGGCGCGACTACGGAGAATCCCAGCTTCGAGCTCAACGGCGCCCTGCTGTCCCGCTGTCAGGTGTTCGTCCTGAATCGCCTCGACACCGCGGCTCTCGGCACGCTCGTCGGACGCGCCGAGACACTCCTGGGTGCACCATCACCCCTTGACGACGACGCCCGCCGGGCTGTCCTCGCGATGGCGGACGGGGATGGGCGGTACCTGTTGAACATGATCGAGCAGGTGCAGACATTGCCCGCGCCCGTCGACTCGGCTGCTCTCGCCGCGGCGGTGCAGAAGCGGGCGCCGCTGTACGACAAGGCACAGGAGGGTCACTACAACCTCATCTCCGCCCTTCATAAGTCAATGCGCGGCTCCGACCCCGACGCAGCCCTGTACTGGTTGGCCCGCATGCTCGACGGTGGCGAGGACCCGCTGTTCATCGCCCGCCGCATCACCCGGTTCGCCACGGAAGACATCGGCATGGCAGACCCAGGAGCTGTGCAGCAGGCCCTCGCCGCGTGGGACGTGTACGAACGCCTCGGCTCACCCGAGGGTGAACTGGCGATTGCGCAGGCGGTGCTCTACCTCGCGACCGCACCGAAATCGATCGGCGTGTACCGCGGCTTCAACAAAGCTCACGCAGCCGCGAGACGCACCGGCTCCTTGATGCCGCCAGCGCACATTCTCAACGCTCCGACCCAGCTGATGAAGGACCTCGGCTACGGCAAGGGGTACCAATACGACCCCGACACCGACACCGGGTTCTCCGGCGCGAACTACTTCCCCGAAGGCATGCCCCGGGAAACGTTCTACGAACCCACCACCGGCGGCTACGAACGAGCGATCACGGAGCGGCTCCGCCACTGGGCGCAGCTGCGATCCGACCACGAGGCCGCCAATGACTCGACCACTGCTGACGACTCAACAGCCGCAGACGACGTCTGACCAGAAGGGACCCTCTCGCATGACCAACACCGACATCGCCGAACAGGGCGCAGCAGTGCGCTCGTGGCTCGGCATCCCGTACGCCACTGCCGACCGCTTCCGCAGCCCGAAGGTCAGGCCCTTCGACCCTGACCTGCCCTACGACCAGAAGGGACCTGCGCCGCTCCAGGCCGGGGACACCAGCTGGCTCGAGGCCGACAATGGCTTTAGCGAGGACTGCCTGAACCTCAACGTCTGGGCACCCGTCGACGCCAGCGACAAGCCTCTCCCGGTCATCGTGTATATCTTCGGGGGTGGGTGGATGCTCGGCGCGAACACCCAGACCACCTCCAACGCATCGGGTCTCGCCGCTACCGGACGTGCGATCAGCGTTTCCCTCAACTACCGACTCGGTCCGTTCGGGTGGCTGTCGCTCTCCCAATACGGCGGCGCACTCGCAGAAGCGACCAACCTGGGCCTGAAGGACATCATCGCCGCGCTGCAGTGGGTACAGGACAACATCGCCCAATTCGGCGGCGACCCGAACAACGTCACGGTCACCGGCCACAGCGCCGGCGCGTTCTCCGCCCTCAGCCTCCTCGCCGCCCCATCCGCCGAGGGCCTCTACCATCGCCTAGCCGCGTTCTCCGGTATGCCATCACGCCAGGTGCCGGCGTGGGGCGCAGAGGAACGCGCCCACACCATCCTCACCGCACTCGGCCTGCAGGACGACCCCGAGCAGCTCCTCACCGTGGACGCGAACCTGCTTGTCGAGGCAATGGCCAAGTCGCAGTCCTCAGACCCTGGTGCCGCGCACGGGGTCGACAACGACGTCATCGCCATCGTGGATGACCGGTCCCAGCCGAATGGTGTCCTCACGGACCATCCCATGCACGTCCTCGAGTCCGGTCAGCACCGGGACGTCGACATCCTCTTCAGCAGCGCCACCCACGAGACCGACTACTGGGTCCTCCACAGGACCGAAGACTTCGACCCCGGAAGCATCGACGCCCTTGTTGCGGAGTTCGCCAACCGGAACCGCATCCTGCGCAGCCGCGCCCGCCAGATCATCGCCGTCTACGACGTCGACGGACGCACACCCGTCGAGGTCCGCGGTGCGCTGCTCACCGACTTCTCCTTCACGTTGCCGCAGACCCGCGGCGCCCTCGCGCACGCCGCCGCCGGCGGAAAAGCGCACCTGCTGTCGGTCGGCCCCGTCGAGGGGGCGCCCGCCGTGCACGGCACCGAGATGTACGGCATCGTTGGCCAGACCCGGCCCGGCGCCAGCGACGCGCAGATCATCCGCGACAACTTCGCCCGTGACGCGCTGCTCGCACTCGCGTCCGGGGACACCGGTGCACTGTGGGAGCCCGTCGCCACGGTGCCGGCCGTCAAGGGGATCGGCGACATGCCCTACGACGCCACCGCCCACGCGGAGGAAGTTGTCGAGACGTTCTCGGGGGTCAACCGGCCGTAGCTGCTTCGTCGGGGTGGGATTGTCTCATTCACACCCCGGCGAGGCCTTGCCGTGAGCGGGAACATGTGCCAAGATCGACCTGCGTTCATAGAGCGCGAAAATTCGCCGGCCTTCGGGTCGGTTTTTTTATGCCCAGATCTCCTGTCGCCTCCGGCGCGCTTCTGGAAACGGCAGCTCCGCCTCGAGCCCGAGGCCCATAGTCCTCGACACGCGCACCCTGCGCGTGCCGAGAGTCACCTGAATGCTGACAGATCGAACGGTGGAGGTTTCATGCCCCAGCTGTCGATTGAGATTCCCGCTGTCGCCGCGTACGCGGTCGGCTTCGCTCTCGCGATGAACATCCTCGCGATCACGATCCGACACGTGCTGCCGGTGCTGAGCGACAAGGCTGGGCGCCGCGTCGTTCGCAAGCAGCGGGCGAAGGCTGCTTCCAAGAAGTAGCGCTCAAAAATCGCACCCCTCCATCGGTAGGACGACACGAAGCGAAGCTGTTCACAGCCAGGAATTCTGACGCACGCTAAAGAGGTCCGAACGGCGGCCGGTGAAGGACGGTCAGTCAGAAATGACTGCCCGGCAGGTTCTGGACCAGCTGTCGCTATGTGCGCAGAAGCGCGTCTCGCACCGCCACGTGCTCGCCGACCTGCACGATCAATTCGTCGCCCACTCCTTCCCAGTAGGACCAGACGCGGACTCAATGACGCCGCGCTCGTCTCGGACGGAGATCTTCACCGCGGTCTCTCGCTCAAGAACAAGCCGCACTTCGTCACCGTTGACCATCGGACGCTCGCTGACCCAGCGATCTCGTCCCAGGTCAGCGTGACGGCACTCCCGTCATTCGCCCACGCGACCAGGGAGACCACCCCAAGCTGACTAGACGGCTCGACCACAATCCCGAAATCACTCAGGTCTTCCAGCCGCGGAACCTCAAGTTGCGCCCTCATAACCACATGCTGCCACACCGGCCCGCACACAATGATCTGGCCTAGCTGCACGCTGAGAGATCCTTGGGTTCTTGCGGTGATTGCAACACTTAGCGGATGGGTGTTGTCATGGCGGGATATTCAATTCATTTGAGGCCTGATCTCTTGCAGGTTTTTTGGGCCGGGATGCAGGCGGGTGATTTCATCACTGATGCCGTGGCTCCGATCAATACGAGCCGGCGTACCGGGCGCAGGGTCCTGCTTGAGGCGGGCGGCGCCAGGCCCCGGCGGGGCCGTGATCTGAAGGGCCGTTGCCTGACCTTCGCCCAGCGCGAGGAGATCGCAATACTGCGCGCCTAGGGACAATCACTGCGGCAGATCGGAGCCGTGGTCGGCAGATCGGCCTCCACGGTTTCCCGGGAGTTGCGGCGCAACTCGGTGGCAGGATTTCCCTACCGGGCGACCTCAGCGCACGCACTGGCCTATGAGCGGGCCTCGCGTCCGAAACCAGCGAAACTGCACACGAACACCGTGCTGCGTGCGAAGGTGGAGGAGGACCTGACAAAGAAGTACTCACCCGAGCAGATCGCAGGACGACTCCGGGTTGAGTTCCCTGATGAGCCGGAGATGAGGGTGTCACCCGAGACGATCTACCAGTCCCTTTACGTTCAGTCCCGCGGGGCGCTGAAGCGTGATCTGACCGCGTGCCTGCGCACCGGGCGGGCTATCAGGCAGCCCTGCCGCAAGGCCGGCCAGCGCAAGAACCGGATCCCGGGA
>NZ_JAGGPO010000007.1:0-249837 GCF_018613775.1 Arthrobacter sp. ISL-69 | reverse complement strand
AGTCCGTCGGTGGATCAAGGCTTAGGCCGTCAGCCGCTCCGTTGCATACTTATTGAGGGGCATACCGTGATTGGCCGCCTCAATCGCCAGCTTCCGGTGAAGTTCGGGAGGCACCCGAAGGTTGAGCCTCCCACTAAACGTTTGGGTCGCAATGGGCTGGGGCACTGATTCGCCGGACTTGCTAAGTTCATCGATCACGTCGGACACCAAGCGTTCGATGCCGCGGAGCGCCTCGAACTGGTCCTCGTCCAGCCAGGAGAGGGACGGGAACTCGAGAACCGTGGCCACAAACTCTTGGTCCTCCGGCGACCACTGGACCGAGTAACGGTACTGCGCCACCGGGGACGGCAGGGCAGCTGCTTTCCGGATAGACATCTACTTCTCCTTGCTCCGATCGATAGCGGCTATGGCTTGCTTCACCTGGTACGGCTTGGCCTTGCCATTCTTGTTCTGCAGATTGATCCTGGGATCGCCGGCCCAGGGCATTTTGAAGATTGCGTTGTGGCTTCCAGAACCTGCTCTGGGTTCGCCGAAGTAATGAGTACAGAGCTTGAGCATGTCACTGTAGGAGACGTTCTCAGGTGAGTTTCTAGCTTGCTTTTCGATCGTGTCGATGCTCCCCACCTACATAATGGTGCCACTTTTGGCACCACGACTCAAGTATGCATATGAACCCTATCGCCGTTCGGGAGGTTTGAGGTTCCGGTACGACTCGACTGCCTACAGACATGGTCCACATTGCACGCCGCTCCGCCACGCGCGACACCTGCGGCCCCACCCAAATGCTCTCATTCAAGTCCTTCGGGAACTGCGGCAGTGCTGGCATTCCCTGGTCGCGGCCGCCGTCGTACTTCGAGGGGCCCGCTGCCCAAAGAACCCACTGCCGTCCAAGCGCCTGCCATACTGCCCCGGCTCCGGCAGGAGGGCGCGCGGTACTCAAGCGAGTGCGACACGCAGGTCAAGAAGACCAGCGGGGTGTTCAACGATGACCTCTCCGATGAGGAAGAATCGGCAACGATCAACTTCGTTTATGGGTATTTGGGGGCAGCTAGTGGATTCCGAAGCGATATGGGCGACGCTCGCCGCTGTGGCCAGTGCCATCGCCGCCTTCGTCAGTTGGATGACTGCTCACACCGCACTGAAAACGAGCCGACGGCAGCATTCCGTCGGATTGCTGGCTGACTTGACCACGGGCGAGGTAGCCGGCGCCCGCGATCGCATCGGAAACTGGCTCTACGGCACCCATGATCAGCATTCGCGTATCAGCAAACCGGAGCTGATACAGGCCTACTACGTCGTGGCATGGGCGCTTGAGCGCCTTGCGGTCGGCAGGACAGCTTTGCGAGTGATGCGATTTGGCGATAAACAGGCACTGAAAGAGTCGGATGCGAGGCTTCTCTGGCACGTGGAGGAACAAGCTCAGAACCTTCGCTTCATAGCCAACTTCGTCAAGACCATAGACAACCGGGAAGTGGAAGACTCGTTGCGCTCAATCCAGAAACAGATTCCGTATCTCCAAACGTCTAAGACCCGCTCCGTGTCGCCTTGCGACACACCTGGATGTTGGCGGCGGCCCGGGGAAGAGGGAGTCTTGGCGAGATAGTACGTGCGCGACGAAATATCCGACAGCGTCCTCGGCGCCGTTAGCGGAGCAACATCGGCCACCCTGTTGCAGCGAAGGGCGCGCCCGGCCAAAGCCGGACGCGCCCTTCGTGTGCCCTGAACCTACGAATTCGTTCGGTGCACCTGGTTCAGTCGATAAGAACCGGCTGCTTGGCAGCATCCGAAGCCTCGACCACAGGCGCAACCTTCCGGTTCCGGTGGTGCAGCCAGTTCGCCACCGCCAGAAGCGCCACGAGTGCGAACGTGCTCAGGAGCTGGGGGCGGGAATCCTCGCCGATGAAGCCCACCGTGAAGATCGCGGCGAGGATGACCAAGCCAAACACCGTGAGCCACGGGAAGCCGGGCATCCGCAGGGGAAGCTCCGTTCCCTCCCGGTCGGCGCGGAGGCGCAGCGCGAGCTGGGCGAGGAGCGCGGAGGTCCACACCAGCAGGCACGTCGACCCCACAATGTTGAGCAGGACTGGAAGGACCTTCTCCGGGAAGGCCAGCTCCAGCACCACCGTGACAACGCCGAAAGCGACGCTGGCCAGGACCGCGACAACCGGGACACGCGCCTTGGACACCGAGGCGAGCAGGCGTGGCGCTTCACCCCGCTCGGCGAGGGAGTACGCCATCCGGGACGCACCGTAGAGGTTGGCATTCAGGGCGGAGAGCAATGCCGCGACGGCCACCAGGGTGATGGCGGTGGCCGCACCGGGCATGCCTGCGGCATCCAACACCGCGGCGAACGGGCTCTTCAGCCCCGCCGAACCCACGGGAACCACAGCCGCGATCACGAAGATAGCGCCGATGTAGAAGATCAGGATGCGCCACAGCACCGTGCGGACTGCTTTCTTCACGCTGCGGGCAGGCTCGGCGGTCTCAGCTGCCGCCACGGAAACGATCTCGGTGCCACCGAACGCGAAAGCCACCACGAAGAGTGCCGTGGCAATACCGGCGAAACCGCTGGGCGCAAAGCCGGCTCCGGTGAAGTTGGTCAGGCCCGGCGACTGCACGCCCGGCAGCCAGCCGAACAGCAGGGCGGCGCCCACCAGGAGGAACCCGACAATTGCCGCCACCTTGAGCAGCGCAAACCAGAACTCGAACTCGCCGAAGTTCTTCACGCTTGTCAGGTTCACCGCGGTGAGCACCACGATGAACACGAAGGCCATCAGCCACACCGGCAGGGCGGGGAAGATGGTGGCCAGCAGGCCTGCCGCGCCGAGCGCCTCGGCCGCGATGACCACCACGAGCTGCAGCCACCAGAGCCAGCCCACGGTGGCACCGGCCACCGGCCCGTAGGCCTTGGCGGTGTAGACGGAGAAGGCACCGCTGTCCGGATTGGCGGCGGCCATCTCACCGAGGGCCCACATCACCAGAATGATCAGGGTGCCGGCCACGAGGTAGGAGATCAGCACGGCCGGGCCGGCAGCCTGGATGCCGGCACCGGAGCCGATGAACAGGCCCGCGCCGATGGCGCTTCCGAGCCCCATCATGGTGAGCTGGCGGGGTTTGAGTGCCGCGCCCAGTGCGCGGCCAGACGTCATTGTCTGTTGTTCCATGGGGAGTCCTCTGGTTGTAGGTGGAACGGATTGAATTTCAGGTCAGTCGGTTTGTTAGGCTGCGTGGGCTTCCAGAAGCCGGAGCACGCGATCGTTGGAGGCCGGGGCGGCAACGGTGATCCGCACCCCGTCTCCCTGGTACGCCCGGACCATAACGCCGGCGGCGTCAAACGCGTCCACCAGCCTCGCTCGGAGGCTCTCGTCGGCACGGATCCACAGGAAGTTGCCCTGGCTCGCCTGCAGTTTCCAGCCCCGGGCTTCCAGCTGCGCGGCCATCCGTGTTCGCTCCTGCCTGACGGCGGCGACCCGGGCTTCCATCTCCTCCCCGGCGTCCAGCGACGCGATGGCCGCCTTCTGGGCCAGCGCGCTGACCGAGAAGGGAAGGGCGGTCCGGCGCAGTCCCTCAGCGATGGCCGGCGCAGCCACGGCGTATCCCACGCGCAGGCCGGCGAGTCCGTAGGCCTTGGAGAAGGTGCGCAGGATGCAGACATTAGGGTACTGGCGGTAGAGCGCCAGGGAATCGGGGCCGCTGCCCGCTTCGGCGTATTCCACGTAGGCCTCGTCGATCACCACGAGGATGTCGGAGCGGACGGACTGCAGGAAGTCCTCGATCCGTTCATGGCTGATCGGCACGCCGGTGGGATTGTTGGGGGTGCAGAGCAGGATGACCTTGGTGCGGTCGGTGACGGACGCTGCCATGGCATCGAGGTCGTGGCCCTCAGCGCCGTCCAGCGGAACGCGGACCGGCCGGGCGCCTGCCAGCTCAACCAGGATGGGGTACGCCTCGAACGAGCGCCACGCGAAGATCACGTCATCCCCGGCGTCGCAAAGTCCGGTGATGATCTGCTGGAGGACGCCGACGCTGCCGGGTCCCACCGCCACCTCTCCGGCCGTGACGCCGAGGTGGAAGGCAAGCCGTTCGCGGAGTTCGACGGCGGCACTGTCCGGGTAGCGGTTCATGGTACCGGCCGCTGCGGCCACCGCAGCAGCGGCGGCGGGCAGCGGCTCGTAGTGGCTTTCGTTGCTGGCGAGGGCTGCAATGTCCAGGCCGGCGCTGCGCCGGCCCGGGACGTAGGGCGGAAGTCCGGCCACCGCGCCACGAAGGGCGGGGAGCGCGGTGTCCGGTGCTGTCAGGAGCTGATCACGGGTCATGAGCACCGATCATGTTGTGACCCGGCCCACAATGCAAGATACCCTCAACCCATTGGGACTTCTGCTCAACTTCTACTGACTGTGATGAAAATATGACCATCCCGAACCCCCGCACCCTGGATTCCCTCGACGGCAGGATCATTCTGGCCCTCGACAAGGATCCCGAAGCCAGCGCCCTGGCACTCTCGCGAACGCTCGGCGTCGCACGGAACACGGTCCACGCCCGGCTTTCACGGCTCGAGCGCAGCGGCGCCCTCCGCTCCTTCAGCCGGAGGCTGGATCCCGCCGCGCTGGGCTATGACCTGATGGCATTCCTCTCCCTGTCCATCAGCCAGACCCGGACAGGTGCGGTGGAAGACGGGCTCGCCGCGATCCCGGAGGTCATCGAGGTGCACGCCACCACCGGGGACGCGGACCTCATGGCCAAGGTGGTGGCACGCAGTACGGCCGATCTCTACCGCATCACCAACCAGATCCTGGAAATCGAGGGGATCCAACGCACCAGCACGGCCATTTCCGTGCTGGAACTCATGCCGCCCCGCTACGACGGCCTCCTCAGCCGGCTCTCCGAGCAGGAAACCCGCCCTTCCCACTAAATGCGGGTGATGCACGCCACAAGTGCGCAGATTTTCAATTAATACTGCTGTCTCCTGCCAAAGATCCCAATCAAACTCGACTCTCTTGCCTATCTGTGAACCAGCCCACAAGATTCCTGCATGACTTCACTTACCGTCTCCGGCCGCGTGGCGCAGGTTCTTAGCAGCTATCTCAGCGATGTCTTCGGCGTGATGGGCAACGGCAACGTCTACTTCCTGGACGCCGCGGAAAAGCTGGGCCTCCGCTTCTCCCCCGTCCGCCATGAAGGCGCCGCCATCGCCGCGGCCGACGCCTACTACCGGACATCAGGACGTCTCGCAGCGGGCACCACCACCTACGGCCCCGGCTACACCAATGCACTCACCGCCCTCGCCGAAGCGGTCCAGGCCCAGATCCCCGTGGTGCTGGTCACCGGGGACGCGCCGAGCAGCGGCGCCCGGCCCCAGGACGTGGACCAGGCGGCAATCGCGGCGGGCCTCGGCGCGGCCACCTTCACCGTCACCCGCGACGCCGCGGGCTCCATCACCCGGCAGGCGGTGGAGTACGCACTCACCAAGCGCACCGCCGTCGTCATTGCCATCCCCTACGACCTCGCGGCACTCGAGGCTGCGGACGAGGAGCTTCCCGCGCCTTCGGCGCCGAAGATAACGGACGACGTCGACGGCGGCCTGGGGCAGGTAGCCCGCCTGCTCGCCGGGGCGAAGCGGCCGCTGATCCTCGCCGGCCGCGGTGCGCACCTCGCCGGAGCCGGCCCGGAGCTCCGCGAGCTCGCCGACCGCCTGGGCGCGCTGACCGCCGGAACCGCCCTGGCGCTCAACCTCCTCCAGGGCGACGGGTATCTCGGCGTCGCGGGCGGCTTCGGCACCGACACCGCGGCCGGGCTCATGGGTGAGGCCGATGTGGTGCTCGTGGCCGGGGCGAGCCTGAGCCCCTTCACCATGCGCTTCGGGCACCTGCTCGGCCCGGACAGCACGGTCATCCAGATCGACACCGCCCTTCAGCCGACGCACCCCCGGGTGGACCTGTTCGTCAGCGCCGACGCCAAGTCCGCCGCCGGACGCATCCTCCAACTGCTGGACGGCGAGGCTTCAGCAGCAGCTTGGCGAGCAGAAGCCCGCAAACGCCTGGCCGAGGGACCGGCGCACCACGCAGGCACCACGGAAACCGCTGACGGCCGGTTGGACCCGCGGTCACTGGCCATCGCGTTGGACGCCGTGCTGCCGGAGCGCCGCACCGTGGTCCAGGACGGCGGGCACTTCATCGGGTGGGCGCCCATGTACTGGAACATCCCGCGGCCCCAGGATTTGGTCATGGTGGGGACCGCCTTCCAGTCCATCGGGCTGGGACTTGCGAGCGCCGTCGGGGCAGCCCGTGCACTGGAGGACGGCCGCACCCTGGTGCTGGCCTCCGGCGACGGCGGTTTCCTGATGGGCCTGTCCGACCTCGAATCGCTGATCGGTGCGGCGACCAGCGCCGTCGTCGTAATTTACAACGATGCCGCCTACGGAGCGGAGATCCACCAGTACGGCTCCCAGGGCCTGACCGAAAAGCCGATGCTGATCCCCGAGGTGGACTTCAGCGGCATCGCCCGCGCGCTCGGTGCGGAGTCAGCGATCATCCGCTCGCTGACGGACCTTTCCGCGCTCCAAGACTGGATCGACGCCGGCGCCAAGGGAACCTTCGTGGCCGACTGCCGCATCACGTCGAGCGTCCGGGCCCCGTGGCTGAGCGAGTGGATGCAGGCCAAGCAGGAGGCGAAGGCGGCGGTGGCGGGCTAAGCCGGCCTACGCCCTATCGCGCCGGACTATCGGCGAACAAGCCGCCACAGTGACGTGACCTCGGCCGTGCGCGCCTCGAACAGGGGATCGTCGCGGTCCGATGCCTTCGGATGCGTTGGCTTGGTGTCCAGCCGTTCCACCACCTTCAGCCCAGCCGCCGTGATGGCGGTCAGCAGATCGTCACGCGTCCGCAGGCCGAGGTGCTCGGCAAGGTCGGAGAGGACAAGCCAGGCCTCACCGCCCGGTTCCAGATGGTCGGAGAGTCCGTTCAGGAAGCGGAACAGCATCCTGCTCCCGGGGTCGTAGACGGCGTTGTCCAGGGTGGAATGCGGCGTGGCCGGAATCCAGGGAGGGTTGCACACGATGAGGGGTGCCCGCCCGGGCGGGAACATGTCGGTCAGGACGGCCTCAGCACGGTCCTGGACACCGAGGTTCCGGAAATTCTCAGCGGCGCAGGCGATTGCACGCGGTTCATTGTCCGTCGCCACCACGCGGTGGACGCCACGGCGGGCGAGGACGGCAGCGAGCACCCCCGTGCCGGTTCCGACGTCGAACGCCAGCGTGTCAGAGGGAAGCGCAGCGGCGGCCACGAGATCCACATACTCACTCCGGGTGGGGAAGAACGTGCCATAGTGCGGGTGGATGCGGCCCTGCAGGGCATCGACGTGGACGCCATTCCGTCGCCACTCGTGGGCGCCAATGGCCCCGACAAGCTCATGCAAGGACACAACGGAAGGTTCGCCGATATCGCCGTACGCTTCAGCGGCGGCCTGCCGGATGTCCGGTGCGCGGCGCAGCGGCACCACCGGACCCGGATCAAGAGGAATCAGCAGCAGGCCGAGAACGCGTGCACGATGCGAGCGGGACTGGCGGTGCCGATAGAACTTATCGGCCGGAGTTGCTGCGGTCTCTTTCTTTCCGGCGCCTATCCGCCGGTCCATGGCGTTGAGGATCTGCCGTGCGTTGTGGAAGTCACCGTGCCAGAGCATCGCGATCCCCTGTGACGCCATCCGGTTCGCATCATCGGCCGTGAGAGAGTCGGAGACCACTTCGACGCGCGTCGGCGCCGGCCTGCCGTTCGCCGAACGCCATCGCGCGGTCATGTTCTCACCAGCCTCGGCCCAGGTCACGACGGCGGGATCATTCATCTCAGCTGTGCGCGCGGGTTTGAGGGCCGGCGTCGGGATTCCCACGGGAGCTGGCGAGTCGGTAGTGATAAAGATCCATTCCAAGAGTCCGGGGGCCCGATCGGCGACTGACGATTGCGGCGGTGATCCACGACGTGGAAGGCGACGGCCCAGGATTCCGGACCGTCATCCGGCCGCGAACCGAGCTTGGTTGATGGCCGCTGTAGCCATTCAACCTGCATTGTCAGGATACAGGTGTGCCGTGGCCGCCGTTCGACGGACCGGGCGCCGCGAAGTGGCCGTCCAGTTGAAAGCAGCACGCGAACGACAGTCACGCGCCGCCGTCGTAATTCTCGCCAGCGTGTACGCTCCCGGGCCGCTGTCTCTTCACCGTGAGGACTGCGGGCCGCCATCTGGCACGGATGCTTTAGCTGGAAATGCAGCAAGCCCCTCTGGCTCAAAGCGCCCCAGGTCGATCCAGTACCGCCGAAAATAGCGCCCGTTCCCGTCTATCCTCATGTCCTCGAGGAGGCCTCCACAACGCTCGATAGTCCTGGCTGACGCTGCATTCGCATCATCGCAGGTCAGGAGAACACGGTCAGGTTCCCCCTGCGCAGCCAACCGAGCACACATTTCTTGCAGGGCCCACGAGGCCGCCCCTCGCCCGCGATCGGAAGGCCGAACGCCGTATCCAATATGCCCGCCCGAGTTCAGGAGCGCCGGAGTGAGGTGGTGGCGGAAGGCAATCGCTCCTACATACCGCGGGCCCTCTGTGATCCAGCGATAGGTGCAAGGAACAATGCCGCCAGTCTCGACGACGTGCGCCGCACCCAACAGCCTTCGGACCCAAGCATCAAACCCTTCCTGGCTGAAGATGTCGTCGTCTGGCGAGAGCCCGGCACCGTCTTGATGGGCGCCGTCCCACTCGCGGTGGGACTCGGCAAACGACGGGTAGAAGGAGGCAGCGGGTACAACCAGTTCGAACATGCACACGACTCTATACCGCGTCCAACCAACTTTTGTAACACGAATCAGTGTTCAAAGAATTTTTGTCAACAAGCTTGTCAAATGCATGACAGATGCCATAGATTCAATCCGTCCAACGAATTTATAAATAAAAAGGAGTGATTCAAAGTGCTTAAGCTCAAGCGACTGGCCAAGCGCCGTTCCAAGCTGAACCTCGTGTTCAACTGATCGAAGAAGAATAAGTGGGGACCACGCACAGCGTGGTCCCCACTCCTAATTGGAGGCAAGAATTGGTAGCCACGACCTACTCCCTTAAGCAGTCGCTCCCCGTTATAACAACAGACACTGCCGTGCAAATCGGCTTGGCGCCGCCCAATGCAATCGAAATTGAAGACGCACCCCACGGGCTGGCAGAATTGCTCGGATTTGCCTCACAACCACGAACACTCGATGAACTGGGCAACGAGGCTCAACTACTTCTTGGCGAAAGCTCCGGGCAAATCATCGAGGAGCTCATCGATGCCGAAATTCTGGTGCCTTACAGGATCGACCTTTCTGGCCAATACAGCCGCCATGATCTGTACTTCGCGCTTGCTCACGGCACAGGGCCGGGAGCAAGCGAGCTGCTCCGCGCCCGAACGGTAGCGCTCATCGGCGTCGGAGGCATCGGGACCAACGTGGCCATGCAGCTCGCGACGGCGGGGGTAGGTTCCATCGTGCTCGTAGACGGAGATACCGTCGAAGAAAGCAACCTCACCAGGCAGTATCTCTTCACTGCCCAGGACGTTGGCAAGACGAAGATCGAAGCAGCCGCAGAAAATCTTCTGCTTCGAGCTCCCGGCCTCAACACCATCGAAATCACGTCGATGATCTCCGGCGTCGAAGATCTCTTGCCAATCTTTCTAGACGCAGATTTCGTGGTTGTTTCCGCCGATACTCCCCAAGAAGTGCTCGAGTGGTCCAACGAAGCATCAATTCTCTCCGGAACTCCCTTTACCTGCGCCGGCTACCAAGACACACGAGGAGTGGTGGGGCCAGTCGTCAGACCAGGCACTACCCCATGCCTGCTGTGCGCGGCAACAGACAACGACGGGCGGACGAACTCCAAAGCGTCCCTCAGTACTGAAAATCTCAACTCGGCCTACCAGGCACCAAGCTTTGGACCCCTCAACTCCATCGTGGCGTCCATTGCTGCCATGGAAGTGTTTCGCTATCTACTCACCGGCTCGACGCACCTGGATGGTCGAAGACTGGTCTTTGACTCACTGGAACTGTCTTCAGATTTTGAAGATTTCGCTAGGGACATTCACTGTGTTGCGTGCGCCTAACGTCAACGGCAGCAAAGTACTCGTCGCCGTGGCCGGGGCCTATACCGTCGCATCACTGGCTTCGACCGTTGCCAACAGGAACTTTTGGCCAATCGCATCAAATAACATGTTCAATGCGAAGTTCGAAGACCGCCTCTCGCGTTTCGCTGTTGAATTCCACCTGTCAGACGGAACGGTAGTAGCGTGCGGGCCGGCAAACTGCATTCCGACTCAGTTCTTCCGGGCCGGGGCAGTGTTCGCACACATTTTCATGGCTGATGAGGACCGGCCGAAACAAGTTCTGTGCCAGAGGATACTCCGGCGGCTGCGCAGCGCTCGGTGGAGGCCATTTGACGAGGTCCGAGCCCCTGCAAACCTACCCAGCGTTCCACTGTCCAAAATGGAAATCTGGGTGGAGACGACGGTGAGGGGAAAGCCTCAGGAAAGGGAAGTCGTGTACGCCTATGTTCCATCCAATGCGCTTTAAGCAAGTCAGTCCTCGTCAGGTCCGGGCTGCGGGATTGTGGATCGTCGCCGCCCTGACTCTTACGCTGAGGCCCGGCCCGGCTGCTGTCCAGGACTTCAGAGCTGCCCTCGAGCCGGCGCCGTTGAGTTCGGATCACAATCCCGATTCCCCCACAACGTGGAAGACGCAACGCATAGCAACCGGTCTGCTGCTGGGAGCAGCCGCTGTCAGCGAACTGTGCAAGGGCTCTAATGCAAAGCGATTTTCCTGGCTGCGGCGGGGAGCGTTGGGAGTATTTCTTGGAACCCGTGCCGTGGCGGCCCAGTCGCTTCCAGGCAGGTGGCCCTACGACACGTTTATCGAAGCAGTCCTGGCTACAAGTCAGTGGCCCCACTCAGCAAAGACCGACACCGGGCTCGGCGACCTGCCGATTGCGGTGTCGCGGGTAGCTCTGTACTTGCCCTACACGCAGGCTGGCCTGTCCAAGCTTATCCACGGCTCCGACGCCTGGGTCCGGCGCGGCGATGCCAACCACATCTATCACTCGCATTTGAGGGCATCCGATAACCATCCGTTTGCACAAGAGAGGTTTGCCCGGCCGGTTCGAGTTCTAACCCGCGCCATTCCCTTCCTCGAGCTGCTCGCGCTGCCCCTCGCGCTTATTCTTCCCGGAAAGTGGCGAGTCTTGATTCCCTGCTGTACGAGTCTCTTCCACATGGCCATTGCCCGCACATGGGACATCAGCTTTTGGCAGGCTCCCACCATGCAATGGCTCCTGATCTCAGTCGAAAAACAGAGCGACCTTGCAACCATTCTCCGCGCAGCCCGAGGAAAATAAATTGTCTCCAGCAAAGCCATGGCAGCGACGCCTGCACCTGACAGGAATGTGGGTCAATTCGCTTGGCGGGGGTGCTTACAACATCGCCCTACCGCTCATCGTGCTTCAAACGAGCGGCAGCCTGGCCCAGATGTCCATCGTGGCCGTCGCGTCACAACTGCCAAAGGCCTTCCCCGGAGTGCTGATTGGTGGACTGGCCGACCGTATGTCGCCGCGTACCCTGACCCACATTGGATATTGGGGTCAAGCGCTGGTTGTGGCAGCCATGGCGGTGCTGATCGGCCCCTGGCATACTCCTTTTTGGGTTCTGGTGCTCGGCGCCTTCCTTCGTGGCAGCCTTGACATGTTCGCGCGAACTGCAACCTTCGTTGCCATCCCGAAAATGTACGGCGATGGCACAGCCAAGTTCAATGCATCCGTCTCCACGGCATGGACTTCGGCTTCCATCGTGGGGCCAGCTATCGGTGGAGCCTTAAGTGCTGTCTGGGGTCCCTGGTGGTTGTTGGCCGTGGACGCTGTTTCATTCACCGTGATTGCGTTGATAATGAACTTCCTGCCGTGGCCGGACCGTCCAAGTAGTCCGCCCGACCGACCAGGCTTTATTCGGGACCTTTCTGCAGGTTACAAGAGGCTCTCTCAACTCAACGGTTGGTGGCGTTTCGCCGGGACAGTTGTTCTGGTCGGCTTCCTGTCTGCGCCTCTGTCAACGCTGGCCATCTTCCAGACTTCAGTTACTCTGGGCGGCTCGACTACCGAAGTGGGGATTGTCGGTGCATCCGCCGCTGCAGGTCTGTTTTGCGGATCAATCCTGTCCGGCCTGTTTTCCAGTTGGCGTCCAAACATCCTCATGCAACGTTCCTCGTGGCTGATGGCCGGGGGGTCCCTGCTCTTCTTCGTCCCGTCCTGGATCGCTGTTGCCGGTGCCCTCTTTATCGTGTGCACCGGAGGCATTGCCTGGACTGTCGGACGCACGTCTCTTATCCACCAACAGATTCCCTCCCCAGACCTGGGCAAGACCATGACGGCCGTCCAGTTTCTTGAAACAGTCTCCAGCCCCCTCAGCCTGACGGTTGCCACGTACCTCATGGGTGTTTCATCATCTATGGCATTTGCGTCAATCTTGTTCGCAGCACTACTTTCAGGACTGCTTGCACTGGGTTCTGATTCGATACTGAGTCCCAAAGAACGCGAACCAGAGCCACGGCCACGGCCACGGGAGACAGTGCACTAGCTTCACTATTCCGGCGTGCCTCTAGGTCCGTACAAACAAAGATGCCGTGAAGACCTTGCGAAAGGTCTCCACGGCATCTTTGCGACTAGTTCTCGCAGGCAATGCCATCGCGATCGCGGTCAAGGCTGGTGCTGTAGCCAGGCTGCCCGGAATACAGCGGTGCCGCTCCTGCGGCCTTCGCCGCAGTGCAGTTGGCGTAGTAGACAGCTGCCGGCGCCTGCGGGACAGTCTGTTGCACCGGCGCCTGCGGGGCTGCCTGCTGCGCCGCAGCTTGTTCGGCCGCCAACTTCGCGGCAGCCGCATCTGCCGCAGCCTTGTCGGCCGCCGCCTTATCCGCCGCTGCTTTGTCAGCCGCAGCCTTGTCCGCAGCAGCTTTTTCAGCCGCAGCTTTCTCGGCTGCAGCCTTGTCTGCGGCGGCCTTTTCCGCCGCCTCCTTGTCAAGGTTCTTGACGCCCAGGAGCACGGTGGAGTCCTTCGCCACCTTCGCTCCCTCAGTGGGGTCCTGGGACGTCACCTGCCAGTTCTCCTTCGACATGATCATTTTGCCGTCGACGGTGTCCTCCGCCTTGACCTTGAGCCCGAGGTCTTCCAGTTGATCCGTGGCTTTATCCAGGGTCAGGCCCATCACGCTTGGAACCGTGACAGCGTCTGAGACTTCTGCAACAGCGGTTGCAGACGCTGCCTCCTGCTTGCCGCCGCATCCGGTCAGCATGAGGCCGGCTAGCACAACTAATGTCAGAGTCTTTTTCATTTTTCCCCCTTGGAAAGTTTGAAACTGTTGAGTCATGGAATCGGTCTAGCTTTCGCAGGCAACGCCGTCGTGGTCGCGGTCAAGCGCGGCACGGTAACCTGCTGACCCCGCGTAGAGCGGCGCGGCACCTGCAGCCTTCGCCGCTGTGCAGTTGGCGTAGTAAGCAGCTGCCGGTGCCGGCGCAACAGGAGCGGGAGCAGGGACAACAGGTGCGGGAGCAACAGGGGCCGGCGCAACGGCAGCCGGAGCGGGTGCTGCCGGGGCGGGCGCAGCCACCACAGGTGCGGGCTGAACGGCAGCGGGTGCAGGCGCTGGCGCGGCGGCCACAGGCGCCTGCTCGTTTGTTGGTGCGAGCTGGCCGGAGCAGTCGGCCAGGATCCTAGCCATGGCGTCGTGTTCCGCCTGGGTAACCCAAAGGCTGTACGTCGCCTTCACCGAAATCTGCCGTGCGACATATTCGCACCGGAAACCCTTGTTCGGCGGCAGCCAGGTGGCGGCGTCGCCGTCACCCTTTTTCATGTTGGTCGGGCCGTCCGTCGACTGCAGGTTCAGGGGGTCATTGGCGAAGGCTGTCCGCTGTTCCGTGGTCAGCTGCTGTGCGCCCTTCTGCCAGGCGTCGCTCAGGGCCACGACATGGTCGATCTGGACGGCGCTGCTGGTCGCAGTCCCCCGCAGGAAGTTGATGCTGGAGCCCGTGTAGGGGTCCGCCAGCGTGCCGGACTGCACCTTGCAGGGCACACTGTTGGTGTATTTGATAGCCGTAAGGTCGCGTTTGAGGATGTCATTCCGGGTGTCGCAACCGTTACGGTCAACGTCCGCCCACGCCTGCCCGAACAGTGCGCGGTCATATCCCGTCTTCGGTGCCCGGCCCTTGATGGGAAGGGTGGCCAGCAGGTCAACCGCCTTGGTGGCAAAGGCAGGCTGCGTCTTCGGAGCCGTAACGCTGGCCCCCTGCGCCAGGAGGTAGGGGCTGTCAGGATCCAGCGGGGCGCCCGTTTCCTGCACGGTTGGGGCGGACGACGGCGTCGGCGTGGCTTTGGCAGTCGCGCTCGCTTGAGCGGAGGCTGACGAGGCAGCGCCCTCCGACGAGGCCGCCTCCAGATCCGCCGTCGCAGTGCGTGGCATCGCCAAGCCGCCCGCGATAAGCAGGGCAAAGGAGACGGCAAGGGCGACGGCGCCCGCCTTCCGCTTGGCCGGGAGCCAGGCCCACGAACGGCGTCCGGTCGCCAGGACATAGAGGCCGGTGAGGCCGGCCGAGATGGCCAGGAACAGCAGTGCGCCGCCAAGGCCGCCGCTGAACGCCCCGATGATCATGAACAGCGCGGTTATGCCCCCGACAATGAAGGTGGAAGTGCGCGGCTTCTTAGGCGGCCTCTGGCCCGGTCCCGCGCCCGTGGGCCGTGCCCCCCAAAGGGTCTCGTAGTTCGACATTCTTTCCCCCATTAAAAAAGACCCGGCAAATAGCGCGGGCCTTTTGCTTAAGCCGAAATGTTGCTAATGAGAAGCGTATTTCTCCGGCGCTGGGGGAAACGCAAACTGCGTTGAACCTTGCACAACCTTGATTGAGTCTTGAGCCAGTCTTGAGGATGCTTGTCACACAGTGAATTCAATGCATGCCTGCCACGCATCTTGTGCCTAAGGCGCACGCACCGGTGGCTCGTCTCGATCCCTCGACACTGGTGAGATCCGTGGGCCGGCTTCCGCAGCCTGCCCCAGTAACTGCCGCGGAATGCCCGGAAGCGACTGGGATAGGCTCGCTTGGGACCGGAACACGCATCGACTCAAACGCTCAGGGCGGGGAATTCATTGGATTTACTGGGCGGCATGAGCCGCGACGAACTCCGCATCTTTTCTTGGGTTGCCGCCGCTGCCTTCGCGCTCGTGGCCGGCGTCTGGCGTCCGCGCCGGCTTCATTGGACTGCCCTTGGTTCCGTCCTGCTCTTCGCGGCCCTTAACGCGGGTGCCGGGATCTACGTCCTGAACCATTTCAGTGACTCGCGCTGGTCCACAGGAGAACCGCCGCTGAGCGTTCCGTCGTTTTCCGGGACGCCTGTTGTGGGGCAATTTCTGGAACCCCTGGACTCCGCTCTGAACGGAGTGGTCGGCGGGGTGAACGAGTTCCTGGCATTCAAGCAGGCGCTCCCCGTCGCGCTGGACTTCCTTGCCGCGTCCGGCTGGGCCCTGCTGGTGGCGTTCCCGATCGCCATTCTCGCCGCCAGCATCAGTTACGCCGCGGCCAGGCGCCGAACGGCGGACTTCGAAAAATACCGTGCCACCGTTGACCTGCTCCAAGAGGAGGTTGAGCAGCTCAAGCGGCAGATCTCATCAGGGAATTCCGTCCGGTAAACACTTCATCCGTCGCTGATGATTCGTAACTGTGTGTCGAAACCGTATGTGGAATGGCAGTACTCACCATTAGCCACGGGAACGCCGAGGACCCTGTATATAGACTGCTGTGGTACGTGTACCTCGACTATTAGGAGAAGTTCATGAGCTACAGCGGAAGTCAGTCCGAGAAGCCGGTAGCAGCCGGCGACCTAGACCGCAGCCATATCGGTCAGACTGTGAGCTTTGAATCGAACGACTTCACGGTTGTCTTCGGAACACTCTCCGGCGTTGCCCGGACCGAAGCCATGGTGTACCTGTCTCTTCAGGGAGTGGGCGGCGGCACCCATCTGAAGGACGAGTACGACTTGCCTGCCGGCCAGAACGTCTACGTTCAGATGGATCCCCTGAGCACCGCCGGGAAAACCCTCGCGGAGGCGGAACGGGTCATCAAGGAGAAGTTCGACGAGATCAAGAAGAACCTCCGGGATCGGGAACAGAAACCGGATTCCGAGTAACCGGCATCCAGTCCGCGAGGAACCCCGCAGTGCCCAGCACTGCGGGGTTCCTCTGTTTGTCACTGTGGGCAGGTTGCCGCTGATACCGGGCGGCTACCCGTGGGTGACTGCAGCGCCCACCAGACCGAACAACGTCCCCGCCGCCAAGGCAATGAGGGCACGTTTCCGGGTGGGATACAGCCAGCGCACTGCGAACACGGCTACTGCCAGAATGAGGCCGTTGACGACGCTCAGGATGACTGCGACCCACTCGGTCCCGGTGGCCACCCCGAAACCTCCGCCGCTGCAACCGCTGATCCCGCACCAGAAAAAACCGGCCACCATCCACTGCGGAAGGCTTAGAAGAACTGCCAGCGGCACGGCCCACCAGAGCTTTCTGACGTCCGGCGTGACCCCTCGCAGCGTCACCCGCGGATACTGAGCCGAGGCGCCGGGCATGCCGGCGACCGGAACCGATGTGCCCTTCCGTACGCTGAGGACAATCGATCGGAAGACACCCGCGTTGACCACCGCAAGGAGGAGGTATCCGAAATAGTAGAGGACCACAGTCAGGCTCAATACGGCGCCGGAGCCAAAAATGCCGATGACGAAATACGCAGCCGAAACGGGCAGCGTCAGAACCACCATGGCGAACAGCAGGCCCTCCTTGAACCCGGCATCCAGGTCCAGTAAAAAGCCCCTGCTAACCAGCGCACTTACAACAACAGCAAAGGTCACCGACAGATAAACGACGACGGCGGTTCTGGCCCAGCGCGGCATGGCCCTTGCATTGGGCCGGGATCCTCTACTCACAACGCTCCCCCTTGACGTCATTCCGGCCCGCTCTTTGCGACGGAGCCGATATTGCCGGCACACGCCCTGGCTACCGGCACCTTGATGGTCGCACGCCGGGCGCCCAAAGTGCCGGAGCCGCTTCAAACCAGCAGCTTCGCCACCAATTCACCGCGGCTGCCCACACCTACTTTTCCGTAGAGCGCCTTCAGGTGGTCGTGCACCGTGTGCGGGGAGATGAACAGATTCCGGGCGATGTCCGCCGTCGGATTTCCGGACAGGAGCTCCAGGCAGACTTCCCGCTCGCGGGCTGAGACCCCGTACGCGGCGAGCAGGAGGCTGAGCACGTCGTGCGAGGTGGCCGGCTCCACGGTGACCACCATCTGCTCGGGGTCGTCGCCCGTAATGAGGCGGCTGGCCTGCAGCACCACCCAGTTGCCGCCGGCGTCACGCATTCTGGCCCGGGCAGTGCCTGAGACGGAGGCGTGGGCCTGCGCCACAGCGGAGTGCAACGTCATGGTGAAACCGCCCGGCGTCGCATCCTCCACCTCGGCCAACCACAGGACCGCGGCGGGGGTGGCCGCCCGCAGTTCGCCGTGGATCCCGGCGATAACGATCACCGGGCCAGCCGCAACGGGGCGCGCCCCGTGCTGCACCCGCACGGCCACCCGGGTGGCGGCTGCCAGAGTGGCGGTGATGGCGCCCAGGAATTCCACCTCACGGTCCGAGAAGTCCTGCCCACCCTCCCGAAAGATACTGCCCACACCCCAGCACGCCTCGTCCACGCGGAACGCCGCGCGCAGCTCATGATCCAGACCCAAGGGAACCAGCAGGTCGTTGATCCGGACGCTGTGGACCACGTCCCGGTGCGGGGCATCAGAAATCCTGGCCACGGGCCGCGGCCGCCGCAGCAACTCCTTAAACGTGTTCGGTTCGGCACCGGTGTACTCGGACTCGGCGAAGCGGGCGGCATACTCGTCCGTCACCGGCCACGGCCGCCAGTTGGTCACGGACGTCATCCCCAGCGTGTCCGGGTCCACCCCGGCCCAGCAGCCCTGATCAAACGGCACCGCCTGCCGCACCACGGCCAGGGCCGCGGTGTAGAGCTCAGCCAGGTCCAGGCCGCCCGCAGCGAGGTCCGCAATCTCGCGCCGGGCACGCTCAGCGCGCTCCTCCCACATACCTCCAGTATCCGGCCGGACGGCCGGACCGCAATCCCCCAAACCGGGGATTGAACGGGTCTCCAGGAACCCCCGGTGAGGGGATCGCAGCGGCGCCCGCCGCCGTCGTACTCTTCCCTCATGAACGCCGTATCGCAGCTCTTCGCGGTGCTTGCCGCACTGATCTACATCGTGGTGTTCCCGCTGGAAAGCTTCTTCCTGCGGCACCCGGCAGCGCAGAAATTCCTCAGCACACCTGCCCAAAACGTGCCCGCCGTGATGATGTGGGCCATCCCCACCGGCTTCCGCAACCTCCTGATCGGGCTGGGGAACATCGCCGGGGTGGTCGCGGTGAACACCGAAAACGTGGTGGTGGGATACACGCTGGTGGTCTACTGCTGCGCCAATATGGTGCTCAGCGGCGCCACCATGGGGCTGGCGGACTGGCTTGGCCACTACCCAAGGAGGGGCGACAGCATCCCCGGCACCCTCGGCGCGACCGTCCCTCCCCTGATTGCGCTGATCGCGCTGCCGTTCTGAGCAACCTGGCTCTGAGCAAGCCGGCGCCGTCGCACTGTCCCGTGAGGTCCGCCGCGGTTTCGAAGCAGTGCCGCCTCTAAGATGAGGCATGGACTTCGAGGACACGCTCTGGACGGTTTTGGGGGCCGGCCTGGTTTTGCTGATGATCGTCGACGTCTTTCGCACGCTCCTTTATCCGCACGGTTCCGGTCCTGTAGGCCGGGCGATCATGCGCGGATTCTGGCTGGTGTCGAGAAAACTGCGGGGCCGGGGCTCCTTCATCGCAGCACCATTGGCGATGGCCGCTGTCATCGGCACCTGGGCAGGCTTGGCGGCCATCGGCTGGGCCCTGCTCTACCTTCCCCATCTGACCGACGGTTTTATTTACGGAGCCGGGGTTCCGCTGCGGGCCGACTTCGCCGAAGCCCTCTACATCTCCCTGGTCACTCTTTCCACGGTGGGGTTTGGCGATATCGTGGCAGCGCATCCGTTGCTCAGGCTGGTTGTGGCGCTCCAGGCCGTCACCGGTTTCGGGTTGCTCACAGCAACGGTCACCTGGATCCTGCAGACGTTCCCGGCCCTGAACCGCCGCCGGGCGCTCGCCCACCAGCTGAACCTGTTCAGGGAGGCTGCAGGTTCGGCGGGTGTGTTGGCGCTGGATCCCAAGCATGCTGCCGGGCTGCTGGAGTCAATGGCGGGAAACGTAGCCTCGGTGAGCATCGATCTACTGGCGTTCCACGAAACCTACTACTTCCGTGAAGTCGACCAGCGCGGCTCCTTGCCAGCCACGGTGGCCTACGCCCAGGAGCTGGCATCCCAGACCCAGGGCAGCGAGAGCGCTGAACTCCAGTTCGCCGGACGGATGCTCCACGCGGCGCTGGACGGACTCGCGGACGTCCTCCGCGGCAAATTCGGCCACTCTGGAACCACCTCTTCCGACGTGTTCGACAGCTACGAGCTGCACCACAGACACCGGCGGCCGGGGCAACCGGACGCAAAGTAGCATCACGGCTACCGCTGCGGCGTACCCTGAGGCTATGGAATCCGAGGTCCGGGATCTCAAACTCCGCACCGGCATCACGGTGCCGTGCCGCGTCCAGGGCGACGCCGGTGCGAGGCCGGTGTTGCTGCTGCATGCGTGGGGCGAATCCCGCGGAAGCTTTGACCGCCTCCTCCCCCTGCTGACGGGTTACAGGATTTACGCCCCGGACCTTCGCGGGCAGGGCGAGGCGGACAAACCGGAGGACGGCTATTCCCTGGCAGAACAGGCCGAGGATGCCGCTGCGATCCTGGACGCCCTCAACCTGCCGACGGCATTTGTCATCGGCTCCTCCAGCGGCGGTTACGTCGCCCAGCAGCTGGCCGTGGCCAACGCCGGGAGGGTCGCGGCGCTGGTGCTGGCGGGCGCTCCCCTGAGTCTGCAGGGCCGGCCCGCCTTTGCCGACGAGGTGGACGGCCTGACCGACCCCCTCGACGGGGGCTGGGTCCGGGAGTCCCTGACCTGGTTTCCCCTGCTGCACGAGGTTCCCGCATGGTTCATCGAGGACCGCGTCCGCGACGGCCTCAGGATGCCTGCCCACGCATGGAAAGCCATCCTCAACGGCCTGTGCGAGGCCGCACCGCCCACGGAATCGGGAACCATCCACGCGCCCACGCTGATCCTCTGGGGCGCCCAGGACAACCTGCTGACACGCAGCGACCAGGAAACCCTGGCCGCCCGGATCCCCGGCGCAGTGCTGAAGGTGTACCCCGATGTGGCGCACGCGGTCCTGTGGGAGTGCCCGGAGCAGGTGGCCGAGGACGCATTGGCGTTCTTCCGTTCCCTCGGGTGAAACCCAGCTTTGGTCACAACCGGACCAGGTTCCCGTGGGTAACCCGCCGCCCCTCAGCAATGAGCAGCAAGCGTTATGCTGGACCCCTCGGCTGAAGACGCCCGGCCGTCGGATCGCACCCCACGGAGCTGCCATCATGACCGAGGCACCAGCCCCCGCCGTCCCCAACGACACAGTCCCCGCTGACGCCGTCAGCGCTCAAGATCCCGACGCCGGCCTCCGCCAGCTCGCGGCGGACACGTTCGGACTCCCCCAGCTCCGCGCCGGCCAGCTCGCCGGGATGCGCGCCCTCGTCGCGGGCCGGGACGTTCTCGCCGTGATGCCGACCGGCTACGGGAAGTCGGCCATTTACCAGGTGGCCGCGCTGCAGCTGCACCGAGACCAGGACCAGGACCAAGCGGCCCCGAAGCCCAGCGAGCCTCGCAGCGCAAGGCGCGGTCCCGCCGTCGTCGTCTCCCCGCTGATCGCATTGCAGGAGGACCAGCTGGACGGCCTGCTGGAAAGGCTAGGTGGGGAGGCCGCTGTCGCCGTCAACTCCGGCCACAGCCACTCCGAGGTGAACGGCGCCTGGGACGCAGCCGAGCGCGGCGACGCCGTCTTCGTCTTTCTCGCCCCCGAGCAGCTGGCGAAAACTGAAACCGTGGAACGGCTCGCGGCCCTGGACGTGTCGCTGTTCGTGGTGGACGAGGCACACTGCGTCTCCTCCTGGGGCCACGACTTCCGCCCCGACTACCTGCGCCTCGGCGAGGTCCGCGCGCAGCTGGGCAACCCGCCCGTCGTCGGCCTCACCGCCACCGCCTCTCCCCCGGTGCGCGACGAAATCCAGCAGCGCCTGAACATGTTGGACCCGCTGGTGCTGGTGCACGGCTTTGACCGGCCCAACATCCGGTTGGAGGTGGTCCGCCATCACACGGACAGGGACAAGCGCCGGGCCGTGATCGAGCAGGTGGCCGGGCTCAAGGGTCCCGGCCTGCTGTACGCCGCCACCCGCAAGGACACCGAGGCCTACGCCGCCGAGCTCACCGAACGCGGCCTGCGCGCCGAGGCGTACCACGCCGGCCGGAAGCAGGGTGAGCGGGACCGCGTCCACCAGCAGTTCCTCGACGACCGCCTCGACATCGTGGTGGCCACCACCGCCTTCGGCATGGGCATCGACAAACCCAACGTCCGCTTCGTCATCCACGCCGATATCCCCGAATCGCTGGACAGCTTCTACCAGGAGATCGGCCGCTCCGGCCGCGACGGCGAACCTGCCGCCGCCGTCCTCCACTACCGGCCCGAGGACCTGGGCCTGCGCAAGTTCTTCGGCACCCACGCCCCGGACGGGGAAGCGCTCCTGGCCGTCCTTCAGGTGCTGCGCGCCGCCGACGGTCATCTGAAGCAGAAAGCCCTCGCCGAGCAGACCGGCCTCTCCCCGCGGAAGCTCACCGGACTGCTGAACCAGCTGCAGGAAACCCGCGCCATCAAGGCCGGCAAGCGCGGCATCCGGCTGAAAGCCGGCGCTAAGCTGCCCACGGTGGTGGAGCGCGCCGTCGAACAGGCCGAAGCACGCCAGCGGGTGGACCGCTCCCGCATCGAGATGATGCGCGGCTACGCCGAGACGGACGGCTGCCGGCGCCAGTTCCTGCTGGGCTACTTCGGCGAGGACCTCCCCGAGCCCTGCGGCAACTGCGATACCTGCACCGACGGCTCCGCCTACGAGGAGGATTACGACGACGCCGCCGCGGCTGCCGCGGGCGGGGAACCTTTCCCGCTCCAGGCCGCCGTTGTGCACAAGGAATGGGGGCCGGGCCTGGTCATGCGGCACGAGGAGGACGTGATCACCGTGCTGTTCGAGCAGGAGGGCTACAAGACCCTGTCCCGCCGGGCCGTAACGGAAGGCAAGCTGCTGACCCTCGCGACGTGAAGGGTGCCGGTGTGCGGACGGGCCGGGCCGATGTCCCATGTTCGATCGTCTGGATGGTGGCCGCGCGCCGATGCCGCCGTGTTCGCGTGAAAGTATTCATTCATGACTATCAATGGCGACACCGCCAAACTCCTAGCCTTCATGGATTCCCACGGCATCGACGCCTCGACTGATGCTAGTCGTGGTTGGGCTTCCATCGGTGCGATTATTGTCGATGCCTCCTTGCAGCGACGGCAAAATTACCAGGCAACCGTGAAGCCGCGCGTTGACGCCCTGGTTGTCGCATGGCCAGAGGCAAGAACCACGAGTGGGTTCCGGAAATGTCTTGCTACGGGAACCCTCTCGGAGGTCATCGACTGGCCATCGCCGGGCCGTCTTGCGCAGATAGACGACCTAACATGCGTGTTTGAGGATCAGGGCATCGAAACCGTAGAGGAACTCCGAGCCAGACTCACTGACCCAGCAACAAGGCCGGTACTTCGTGATGCCCTCGCAGCTGTACGCCATGTGAGTCCTAAGACGCTGGATTACATCGACACCCTGAGTGGACTCTCCACGGGGGATGCTATTGATGTGCGGATACGGAGAGTTGCCGGGGCGGCCGGCATCGAGGACGTCTCTTACGCCAACATGTCGGCCGTGATCCGCGATGCTGCAGGCTCACGAGGGTTGCGCGCTGAAGACCTGGACGCTGCGCTGTGGCACTTCGGTATTGAGAGCGCCCCGGAAGCATCGACGTAAGGACTGTATAGCTATGACGGGACCGCGGCGGCGAGCGCCGACGTCGTTCTCTTTCAGCATTATGGCGCGACGCCGTTTCCTGTGGTGCCCGCCGCATTGCTCCGCTCGGGCGGTAGTTGTTACGGGCGCTGGGAGATGTTGAGAATGTTCCCTTCGCTGTCCAGGAACCAGGCGGCCTTCCCCCACTCATTCGTGGCAATGCCGTTCTCCGTCTTCAGCCCGGGCATGTCGTACTCTTCAAAGACGACGCCGCGGCCCCTCAGCTCCTCCACTTCGCGTTCGAGGTTGTCCGTGGCCCAGCCCATCTGCGTGTTCTTCGCCGTCCCTGCGTTCTCTGTCTGATAAACGAGGAAGCCCGTTCCGTGGCCCCCGCGGTAGATCAGGCTGTCCTCCTCCGCAGACTCAGAAGGTTCCAGGCCCAGCTTGTCCCGGTAGAAATCCTTCGCCCTCTTGATGTCCTTCGCGGGAAGGACAGCCATGATGTCTGAATCCGTGAGCATGATGATTTCCTCTGTGCATTGTTCTCGCGTTGATGGCGATGCCCTCCCCCTATAGCGGTTCCGGAGTGTCTCGTCCCGTGACCGCGTGGCCGCCCGTTCCGCCAAGTACCGGGGCGGCCACCTGGGACTCTGCTACGCCCCGCCAGGCATCATCGGCGCGAGGGTCCCCGAAGCTTATGGGGCCATTATGGAACTGATTCTTGGCTAGGGAAATAGTGCATCCCGCTGGCAACGTGCCATCGGTGCTGACCCTCGCGACGGGACCGGCGGATGCAGCGGTCAGAGGACCTTGGACAGGAACGCCTTGGTCCGGCGGTGCTGCGGATAGCTGAGGACCTGCCGGGGCGGTCCGGCCTCCACCACCACGCCCTCATCCATGAACACCAGCGTGTCCGCCACTTCGCGGGCGAATCCCATCTCGTGGGTGACCACGATCATGGTCATGCCGCTCTTGGCCAGTTCCTTCATGACGTCCAGCACCTCGCCCACCAGTTCCGGGTCCAAGGCGCTGGTGGGCTCATCGAAGAGCATCAGCTTCGGGTCCATGGCCAGGGCACGGGCGATGGCCACGCGCTGCTGCTGCCCGCCCGACAGGTGCGCCGGGTAGGCATCCCCCTTGTCCCCCAGGCCCACGCGCTCCAGCAGTTCCTTGGCCCGCCCGATGGCTTTGGACTTGGAAAGACCCTTCACCCGCATCGGAGCCAGGATGATGTTCTCCACCGCGGTCAGGTGCGGAAACAGGTTGAACCGTTGGAACACCATCCCGATTTCCTGGCGTTGGAGGGCTGCTTCCTTGAGCTTCAGCTCGTAAAGCTTGTCCCCCCTTTGGCGGTAGCCAACCAGCTGGCCGTCCACCGAAAGCCGGCCGCCGTCAACCCGTTCCAGGTGGTTGATGCAGCGCAGGAACGTCGACTTACCCGAACCGCTGGGTCCCACGATGCAGAGAACCTCCCCGGGGTCCACCTCCAGGCTGATCCCCCGTAGGACCTTGTTAGTACCGAAATTCTTGGAGACCCGCTCTGCGAGCACCATCGGCGCGTCCGTCATCCTTTTCCTCCAAAGTCATTGCCGAGCGGTCCGCCGGGAACGCCAGGCCCGCCGGGTACGGCGGTAGGTGCCGGTTCCGGCGTCGTGCTTCCCTTGCCCGTCTTGGCCCGTCCGGTGCCCCGCGAGAACCGCTTTTCAATGAAGTGCTGCCCCACCATCAGCACTGAGGTGAAAAGCAGGTACCAGAGCGAGGCCACGATGAGCAGCGGCACCGGAGTGAACGTCACCGCGGAAATACCGCGGGACACACCGTAAAGGTCAACGCTCAAGGGAATGGCGGCCACCAGTGAGGTGGTTTTGAGCATCGAGATCACCTCATTGCCCGTGGGCGGAATGATGATCTTCATGGCCTGCGGGACCACCACGTACCGCATGGTCTGCCCCCAGGACATGGCCAGCGCCGTCGAGGCTTCCTCCTGGCCCTCGTCGACGGACAGGAGCCCGGCACGCACGATCTCGGACATGTAGGCGGCTTCATTGAGGGCCAGCCCGATCACGGCGGTGATGAAGAGGTTGGTGAAGACCTCATTGGGGATGGTGACCCACGGGTCCATGAACGGAATGCCCAGCGTGAACACCGGATAGATGAGCGCCACGATGCCCCAGAAAACCAGCTGCACATAGACCGGAGTGCCCCGGAAAATCCAGATGTAGAGCCACGCAACGCTTTTCAGCACCGGGTTCGGCGAAAGGCGCATGATGGCCAGCAGCAGGCCGATGACGATCGCCCCGACCATCGCATAGATGGTCAGCGACAACGTCACCCACGCGGCCTGGCTGATCCGTCGGTCGAAGATGTACTTGCCCACATCCGGCCAGCCGTAGTCCGGCCGCTGGGCGGCGTCCAGCACAAAGACCGCCAAGCCGATGATGAGGAGAACGGCAACCAGGATACGCCAGGGGTGGCGGAGCGGGATCGCGACGATCGCTTCCGGCGGGGCGTTGTCCGCGCCCCCTCCGCTGCCAGCCCGGGACCTCCTGCCGGATTCCGGCCTCTTGCCGGGTTCCGCCTCAATCATCCGGCCGGGTTCCGGCTCGCTCATGCGCGCTCACCCCTTGGCTGCCACGTTGAGCTCCGCCGTCTTGACTCCGCCGGCTTCCACTCCCCACTTGGACAGGATCTTGGTGTAGGTACCGTCGTCGATCAGCGCCTGGAGGGCCTTCTGGAGGACCGGCGTAAATTCGCTGCCCTGGGCCACCGGGATCCCGTACGGCGCCACTTCGAAGGCATCGCCGGCGGTCTGCAGCTTGTCCTTGGTCTTGGAAATCGCGTAGAGGGTAACGGGCGAATCGGCGCTCATGGCGTCGACCTGGCCCACCACGAGGGCGTTGGTGGCCTGGTCCTGCGCGTCGTACTTGAAGATGGTGATGGCCGATCTGCCGGCGTCGGTGCAGGCCTTCGACTTGGCGGGGACTTCGTGGGTGTCCTCATACGTGGTTGCCTGGACGGCCACCTTGAGCCCGCAGGCATTGTCGGGGTCCACGGTCTTGCCCTTGGGGGCGGCCCACTGGATCCCGGCAGAGTAGTAGTTCACGAAATCCACCTGCTTTTCGCGTTCCAGCGTGTCCGTGAAGGAGGACATGCCCATGTCGTCCTTCCCTGCGCGCACGGCGGGGAGGATGTTGTCGAAGGTGCCGATGTCGAAGTTGACCTTCAGGCCCATCACCTTGCCCAGGGCGTTGGTCAGGTCCACGGACCAGCCTGCCGGCGCACCGTTGTCGTCCTTGAATTCGTTGGGCGGGTAGTTGTTTGCCATGCCGACGTTGAGCACGCCCGCGCTCTTGATTTTCTCCGGGAGCATGGCGGCAATGGACTCATTCTTTTTCACGTCGACGGCGTCAGGGGTGCCGGATGCACCGCCGGTGGCGGCCGGTGCGCTGTTGTCGACGCAGCCGGAGAGCGCGAGCGCCGTGGCTATGGTGAGGACGGGAAGTAGGTATCGGGTGCGCATGGTTTCCTTAGCTGTTCAGGGATTCTCCGGGTTCCCGCAAGTCTGCGGGAGGAGGGCACTGTGTGCCTGCAAGTTCAGAACTCGTTAGTGCGTGTTGCCTGACGCCGTTGTTTCGAGGATTTCTCCGGAATGACGGATGTCCCGAAGAATTTCCCCGCCTCGAGCCTTCAACTCGGAGATGCTGGAAACGCCTACCAACGTCATGGTACGCCGCAGCTCGTCCGCGAAGATGTCGATGATGCGCCCGACACCCGGTGAACCGGCCGCCACCAATCCGTACAGGTAGGCCCTGCCGATCGAGCAGGCATCGGCGCCCAGCGCCAGCGCCTTGAGGATGTCGCTCCCCCGCCGGATGCCCGAGTCCACATAAATCTCCATCGAATCTCCCACCCGCTGGCGGGACTCCTGCAGCACATCCATCGGACTCAGCATGTGGTCCAGTTGGCGGCCGCCGTGGTTGCTCAGCTGGACGGCATCCAGGCCGATCCTTGCGGCCTTTTCGACGTCGGCCGGATTCACGCAGCCCTTGAGCACGATCTTTCCGTGCCACGCTTCACGCAAGGCGTCCAGTTCCTTCCATCCGCTGGTGGCATCCGAGTGGCCAAGGATGTGCTGCCACATCGACGGGGTGACTACGGAGGTGGCCGCGGGACTGCGCGGATCCAGGTTCGGAAAACTGATGCCGTCCGCCTTCAGGAAGTTGATCCACCAGGAAGGCCGGCGGGCGATGTCCGCCATGGTTGACAGCGTCAGCGCCGGCGGCGCGGTGAAGCCGTTGTGGAGGTCCCGTTCCCTGGCGCCCAGCGCCCGCGTGTCGACGCCGACAATCAGCGTGCTGAATCCGGCGGCTTCGCAGCGCGCCAGTTTGTCCTTCAGCGCCTTGGCGTCGGAGGTGAGCCCGATGTTGAACCAGCGGTCGAGTGCCGGGTAGCCCTCGGCAATGGTCTCCATGGCCACGGTGCTCAGCCCGGCCAGCCCATAGGGGATGCGGGCCCGGTCGGCGGCGGCCGCGACGGCCGACTCGCCCTCTGGATGGAACAGGCGGGTTGCGCCGGTTGGCGTCAACGTCAGGGGCAGGGCACTGTTTTTCCCGAGCAACGTTGTGCCGGTGTCAGGTCCGGAGACCGGGCCCCAGCTGGGCATAAGCGCCCAGGAATCGAAGACCGCGCGGTTGCGGCGGAGCGTCACTTCGTCCTCAGAGCCGCCGTCGAGATAATCGAAAATCCCCGCCGGCAGGACTTTCTGCGCCGACTTTCGGTATTCCTCCACATTGAAAGCGTTGGCCAGCACACGGCGTCGCCGGGATAGGACGGGGGCTTTGACCTGGATGAGCTGCTTGGCTTCGCTGAGTTTCAATTGCGGCCTTCCAGTTCGTGCGTGCGTTACCGTTCAGCGTAGGAAGCGGAACCCCGTGCCACTATGGAGCTTGCGACAAATTAAGGGGCACAGAATTACGACTACCTACCAAAGAGTGCATCGGTGACACCGTGAGGGTGCTCCCCGCGGCGCAGAATCAGGGCCTGCCCACTCTGGCGGATGTCGCGCGTTCGGCGGGATCGGAAATTGTCAGCCTCGTCGAAATGCCGGCTGATGACCAGCAGCTTGTGGCGGGTTCCGTGCTGTACGACTCGACGGCCCGGCCCGCCACGTTCCCCGGCGCTGTTGCCCTGGCCATCGGCCTGTCGCTGTCCGGAAAGCGTCTGCGCGTGAAAGTCCAGGAGCTCCACGACGCCGGCTACGTGGCGATCGTCTACAAATCCAACGGCAGCCCGGACGCCGCCCTCCGGGCAGCCGCCCGGGAAACGGCAATGGCCCTCTTCCGCGCCTCCGACTCCGTTCCGTGGAACCAGCTGGCGGAGATCATGGACGCGGCGGTGGTCCCGCACCGGCAGTCAGGCCGCACCTTGGTGGACATCCGCCCCGGGGACCTGTTCGACCTGGCCAACACCGTCGCGGCCCAGGCCGGCGGCGCCATCGCGATCGCCGATCCCGACCAGACGATCCTGGCCTATTCGACCCTCCCGGACCAGCCCATTGACGAGACCCGGCGGAGCTCGATCCTGCGTCTGCACGTTCCGCACTCCGTTCAGACCGACAAGGACTACCGGCGCGTCCATGCCGCCAGCGATGCGCTGAATGTGGCGACGGAGGACCCCCTGCTCCGCCGCACGGCCATCGCCATCCGGGCCGGCGGGGCCGTTCTGGGATCGCTCTGGCTCCTCGAACGCTCCGAACACCACAGCGAGGACGCGAACCGGATCCTGCGTGAAGCCGCCAACGTTGCCGCGCTCCATATCCTGCACAAACGCACAACGTACGTTTCGAACCTCACCCGCCAGATGGACTTAGTCCGGCCGCTGCTGTTCGAACCGGAGCGCGCCGAGCTGGCCGCCATGCGGCTGGGAATATCGGCATCTTCGATCCGTGTGGCCGCCCTCAGCGTCTGGCCGGCGGACGCCATAGCCGCCGAAACACTGCAATCACGCCTCAGGCTCTTCGACACCATCCGGACCGCCTGCGCCATCCGGCTGCCCTCCGCCGTCTGTGGGCTCTCGGACGGCATCGTGTACATCGTCCTGCCGCAGAGCACTGAAGCATCCGTGCAATTTCAACGCGGCGCGATTCTCAAAATTGTCCAGAACGCGCGCCGGCTTCTGTCACGCCCGGTCCTGGCCGCCCTGGGTGTGGCGGCCGCCATCGACCGGCTTGCAGAGTCCCGGGTCAACGCGGAACTGGTCCTGTCCGAACTGGTCCGCAACGTCGTCGAGGGGCGCATACCTGCCGACTCCGATGACGTGGTGGCCGACGACGACTCCCTCGGCTCGCGGCTGCAGCTGCGCCAGATCGTCTCGTCGCTGACGGCGTCCGGTCAGCTGCCGGGGACCCATGCGCTCAGGATCGCCGAGTACGACGAACACCATAAGAAATCCTTTGAAAAGACCATCCACGCCTACCTGCGCTGCGGCGGCAACGCGATCGAGGCCGCCAAGTCCCTGGACGTGCACGTCAACACGGTCCGCTACCGCTTATCCCGGGTGGAGGCCCTCTTCGGCATCGACCTGGACGACCCCGAAACGCGCCTGCTCGTGTGGTTGCAGTTGTGGGCGAGACACAACCAGTAGAGCCGGCTCCCTCAGCTACCCGACGTCGTCCCCGAATGTCCCACGTGCGCCGCCCTCGCGGTCTCATAGCTGCTGTCGAACGGCAGCGTGTCCATGTCCAGCAGCGGGTTCTCGTCCTGCGTCGCCACCAGTTCGCGGGCCGCTTCATCCGAGTCCACGCTGGGCATCGACCCGGGCAGGTGCCGCCGGGCGGATTCAGGCAGGAAGTAGATGGTGACTGCAGCAATCGCCGAAGTGGCCATCAGGTAGTACGCGGGCATCATGTCGTTGCCTGTCGCCTGGATGAGGGAGGCGATGATGAACGGGGTGGTGCCGCCGAAGATCGCCACGGCGAAGTTGTAGGCGATGCCCATGGCACCGTAACGGTGGGCCGTGGGAAACAGCGCCGGCAGCGCCGAGGCGAGATTGGCCACGAAGAACGTGACCGGGAAGGCGACCAGGGCGAGGCCGGCAAGGGTGGCCGGAACCGTTCCTATCGAGATCAGAGTGAACGCTGGGATGGCTAGCACCACCGTGCTCACGGCACCGATCCAGAGCACGGGGCGCCGCCCGATCTTGTCCGAAAGGTGCCCGGTGAAGGGGATGCACAACGACATGACCACCAGGACGGGGATGGTCAGCAGCGTCCCATGGATCTCGTCGTATCCCTTGTTGCTGGTCAGGTATGTCGGCATGTAGGACGTCAGGGCGTAGCCCACCGTGTTGGCGGCAGCCACAAGAATCATGGCCAGCACGATCCTGCGCCAGTGGGCCTTGAAAATGCCCACCGGGCCCACAGGTCCGAGCACCTCACCGGTTTCGGGATGCCGGGCCGATTCCTCTTCCGCTTCCAAGGTTGCCCGGAACACCGGTGATTCCTCGATCTTCATCCGGAAATAGATGGCGATAATGCCGAGCGGACCGGCGATGAGGAACGGGATGCGCCAGCCCCACGCCTCCATTTGCTCCTGGCCCAGCGTCAGCTGAAGGGCGGAAACCAGGCCAGCGCCAAGGGCGAAGCCCAGGTAGCTGCCCATGTCCAGGAAACTGACGAAGAAGCCCCGGCGCCTGTCCGGCGAATGCTCGCAGACGAACGTGGTTGCGCCGGCGTACTCACCGCCGGTGGAAAACCCCTGCACCAGTTTGGTGACCACGAGAAGTATGGCGGCCCAGATTCCCAGCACGGCGTAGCCGGGGAGCAGCCCGACGGCGAAAGTCGCCGCGGCCATGAGCATCAGGGTCATGGCCAGCACCTTCTGGCGGCCGATCTTGTCACCCAGCCAGCCGAAGAAGACGCCGCCCACGGGGCGGGCGATGAACGTGGCACCGAAGGTTCCCAGCAGGAACAGGTTCTGCACCGCTTTGTCGGCCTCGGGCAGGAACACCGGGCCCATGGTGGTGATCAGGTAACCGAACACACCGACGTCGTACCACTCCATGGTGTTGCCGACGATGGTGCCGCCAAGCGCTTTCCTCAGCGTCCGGTGGTCAACGACATTGATGTCCGGCACGCGCAGGCGGCGGATCTTCGGAGGCTGAACGGTCATGGCCGCGGCCCTCCCGCGTCGACGTTCATCTGTCCTTGGCACTGGCTCTGAAGCATTTTCATTCCTCCACGGGAGGTCACGCGTCATCCCCAAATGGCGCCATCTTGGGCGTTGGACTCACGGTGCTCCGACCATTTTCGCACCGCCGCCCGGGCACATCAATGAAATACGGC
Source organism: Arthrobacter sp. ISL-69 (assembly GCF_018613775.1). Classification (NCBI taxonomy): domain Bacteria; kingdom Bacillati; phylum Actinomycetota; class Actinomycetes; order Micrococcales; family Micrococcaceae; genus Arthrobacter; species Arthrobacter sp. ISL-69. The sequence goes on along the minus strand of NZ_JAGGPO010000007.1, from coordinate 218,368 downwards.
GCTTCTCTCGTCGTTAGGCCCGTTCCACCGGCAGCCACAAGTCGGAGGTTGCGGTGCTGAAGTCGGCGGCGCGGTGGAGAATGGCCACGACCGACGGGCCGGGCCTCAGCCGCCAGGGGTTGGACGGGAACCAGTCAGAGGCCGTCACCGCCCACGTGGACTGGAGGGCCGCCGGGTAGGGTCCGGTGGTGCGGAACACCGCCCAGGCACCGGCTGGGACCTCGATCGTGTCGAGGTCTTCGGGCACCGGCGTTCCTTCGCTGACGGCGACGCCGTGCAGGTAAGTCAGCTCGCTGCCCTCGGTGTAGTCGGGGTCAACGTCGGTGCTCACCTGAAGCAGTCCTGCCGGTTCGGTGTTGCTCAGTGCCTTGAGGCGAAGGTGCTCCGCCTCGGGCAGCGAGGCGATATGCGCTTGGATGTGCGGGTTGGGGCCGTGGTGAATGAGCGGGACGCGGGCCGTGTGGCCGACGAGCCGGAAGGCCGGTTGATCTGCGATGCGAGTATCCATCGTGGTATTCCCTTCTATGGTCAGGCGGAACCTGAGCTGTGGTTGTGTGCGAAGGGGGCCACCGTCTCGGCGCGCATCGCTGGGGCTGACGCCATGCACCGCGCGGAAGGCCCGGCTGAATGCTTCGGTGGAGCCATAGCCGAAGCGCACTGCAGTCCTCAAACAGGTCGCGATCTCCTATGACATCGGCCGCGGCGACGGTCATGCGCCGTCGCCGGATGTACTCGGACAACGGCATGCCAGCCAGGGACGAGAACATCCGGCGAACGTGATATTCCGTCGTGCCGAGGTCGCTCGTCAGGCCGGCGACGTCGATCTCCTCGGTGAGGTGCTCCTCTATAAAACCGACGACTCGATTCAGAACTGCGATCACGGTTTCCTCCTTCCGCATCAAGCCTGCTGCGTCGACACAAACCCACGCCCAACTATTGCGGTCCGATTCGATCGCGCTCCCCCAGAGCCTCAAAAACCCCTAGACATGTGACCAATTAGTCACCTATTCTGGAGCTGTGGACGCCGTATTCAAGGCCCTCGCCGACCCCACCCGCCGTGATCTCCTGGACGAACTGTTCCGGGAGGACGGGCAGACCCTGCACGCGCTCGAGGCACGCTTCGACATGACCCGCTACGGCGTCATGAAGCACCTCAAGCTGCTGGAGGAAGCCGGCCTGGTGGTCACCCGCCGTCGGGGCCGCGAGAAACTCCACTTCCTGAATCCGGTGCCCATCCGGCTGGTCCACGACCGCTGGGTCAGCAAATATGCCGAACCATGGGCCGCTGCCCTCAGCGACCTCAAAACCCGATTGGAAAGTCCCATGGAAAAGATCTTCGAAATCTATATCAAGACCACCCCGGAGCGGCTCTGGGAAGCCATCACGGACAGCGAAATCCGCAGCAAGTACCAGTTCGGGATGAACATCAGCTCGGACTGGACGCCCGGATCCCGGTTCGAGATGGCACCCGACGGCGGGGACCCGCTGGGCGAGGGCGAAAACATCGAAGTGGACCCGCCCCGGAAGCTCGTCCAGACCATGCGGGCGCTCTGGGGCGAGGACGTCAAGGCCGAAGGAACGTCGCGCATCACGTGGGAGATCGAGCCGGTGGGCGACGATTCCTGCCACCTCACCGTCACGCACGACCAGCTCCGCGAAGGCGCCAACGACCAGCTCTACGGCGGCTGGCCAATGATCCTCTCGGGCCTGAAGACCTGGCTGGAAACCGGCGAGCTCCTCACCACGCCCGGCTCCCTCATGTACACCTGAGGCGGGTTCACCTAAGGCAACCGCCGGACGTAACCCGGGCGCCGCCGTCGTACTCCCCCGCCGGGCGGGACCACCGGGTGCCGCCGAGCCGATGCTACCGGTCATTTCGTGTGGCAACCTCGAAGTGATCCCGCCGCCGGGGCGACGGCGGGCTGCAGAAGGAGCACGGCATGGGACTTATCCATATCGACCTGTTCACCACGCTCGACGGCGTCGCGCAGGCGCCCGGAGGGCCGGAGGAGGACGCTGAAGGCGGTTTCGCGTTTGGCGGCTGGCAGGCGCCCCTCATTGACGAGGGGGTCGGCGACCAGATTGACTCCGGGATGGCGGGGATGGACGCGCTGCTGCTTGGGCGCCGGACCTACGACGTTTTCGCCTCGTACTGGCCGCACGCGAACGGGGACATCGCGCGGCTGTTCAACCGCCTCCCGAAATACGTGGCATCGCGCCAGACGCCCACCCTCGAGTGGGCCGGCTCCACACTGCTCGGCCCTGATGTCCCCGCGGCAGTGCGCGAACTGCGCGAAAGCACGAGAACATCCACGTCATCGGCAGCCTCGACTTCGTGCAGACCCTGTTCGCCGAGAAGCTCTTCGACCGGCTCACGCTCTGGGTGTATCCGATCCTCCTCGGCGGCGGCAAAAAGGTCTTCGCCAACGGGGTGGTTCCGACGAACCTCACACTCATCGAGCCGGTGGTCGCCTCACCGAAGGGTGCGGTGCTGCAGCGCTACGCGCTCGCCGACGGCACACCCGGCGTCGGCGACATGTCGGCCGTCGACCAGGAGGGCTAGCCGCGGCGGTACAGGCCCTTGGCGTACGCGGTCTGCCCCACGTGCTGGAGGCAGTCGGCAATCGTGCTGGAGGCTGCGCGGCTTCAGCCGTGCGGCCGGGACGGGCGGCTGCGGTATTGCTGTGCAAAACCTGTTCAAGTCCTGCGCCAATACTGGGCGGTTTCCAACCATCGTCGCAACGGGCTTGTTTTTGACGTTAGCAGTAGGGGTGAACGCATAAGGCACGCGATCAGGTTCTTTCGATCGCGTGCCTTATGTAGTGAATTTATCCGGCCCGTTACTAGTGACCTCCGCCGAGTTTCCCGCCGAGGCGTTCGCGCATCGTGGTGCTGGCCTCGTTGAGGCCGATAATCTTCACGTCTTTGCCGTGATGGCGGTACTTCTCGGTGATCGCATCAAGTGCGGCGATGGTGGACGCGTCCCAGAGGTGGGAGGCGTGCATGTCGATGACAACATGATCCGGATCCAGCGCGTATTCGAACTGCGTGTAGAGATCGTTGGAGGAAGCGAAGAACAGCTCGCCGTCCACGACGTACGTCGCGGTCTCGTGGCCGTCAACGGCGATGACCGTGCGTTCGACGGTGACGAAGTGGGCCACGCGCCGGGCGAAGAGAACCATCGCCACCAGGACTCCGACGCCGACGCCGATGGCCAGGTTGTGGGTGGCGACGGTGACGATGACGGTGGCGACCATGACCATGGTTTCGCTCTTGGGCATCATCTTCAGGGTGCGGGGGTGGATGCTGTGCCAATCGAACGTGGCCCAGGAAACGAAGATCATCACCGCGACGAGGGCGGCCATCGGGATCACCGAAACAACGCCGCCAAGGGCAACGACGAGGATGAGCAGGAAGACGCCGGCGAGGAAGGTGGAGATGCGGGTGCGGGCGCCGGAGGCTTTGACGTTGATCATGGTCTGGCCGATCATCGCGCAGCCGCCCATGCCGCCGGTGAATCCGGTGACGATGTTCGCCACGCCCTGCCCCCAGGCTTCACGGGTCTTGTGGGACCGGGTGTCCGTGATGTCATCGACCAGCTTCGCGGTCATGAGGGATTCGAGGAGTCCGACGAAGGCCATGGCCAGCGCGAAGGGGAAGATAATCTGCAGGGTATCGAGGCTGAACGGAACGTTCGGAATAAACAACGACGGCAGCGAGTCCGGCAGCTCGCCCTTGTCACCCACAGTCGGAACGGCGACGGAAGCGAGAACGGTAATGAGGGTTAGCACCACGATCGCCACGAGAGGGGCGGGAACCACTCTCGTGAGTTTGGGCAGGCCGAACACAATGACCAGGGCCAGCGCTACCAGCGGGTAGACCAGCCACGGGACGCCGAGCAGCTCGGGAACCTGTGACATGAAGATCAGAATGGCCAGGGCGTTGACGAAGCCCACCATCACCGAACGCGGGATGAAGCGCATCAGCTTGGCCACCCCGGAGACGCCCAGGATGACCTGGAAGATCCCCGCAAGAATGACCGCGGCGATGAAGTAATCCATCCCGTGGGACTTCACCAGCGGGGCAATGACCAGCGCGACCGCGCCGGTGGCGGCGGAGATCATCGCCGGCCTGCCTCCGACGAAGGCTATGGTGACGGCCATCGTGAAGGAGGCGAACAGCCCCAGTCGCGGATCGACCCCGGCGATGATCGAGAAAGCGATCGCTTCCGGGATCAAAGCCAAGGCCACGACCAGTCCGCCGAGGACTTCGGTCTTGAGCCGGCGCGGGGACTTCAGGGTTTCCCGGACCGATTGGAGCTGTTCGGGCGTGTAGGCCGGGGCTTCCCCGGCGGTTTTGACGGCCATTGCTGGCTCCGTTCATGGTCAGGAAGACGCAGAGCAGCGCCTTCGCTTTTTCGAAGAATGAAGGGGCGCAGCACCGCGCCAGGATGAGGGGAACTACCCTTGAAGGTCTCACCGCTCACCAAAAACTCTACCCTAACGTGATGGTAGAGTTTAAGCCGGATAAGGAAGGGAGGTCCCTGATGACAGCCAAAACCAGCAGCACGACCATGCACATCGGTGAACTGGCAGAACGGACGGGCCTGTCCCTGCGCACCATCCGGCACTACGACGAAGTGGGTTTGCTGCCTGCCACAGCACGGACCGACGGCGGGTTCAGGGTCTATTCAGAGGACGACTTCGAACGTCTCATGGTGATCAAGCAGATGAAACCCTTGGGGTTCTCACTGGAGGAAATGGCCGAGATTCTCGCTATCCTCTCCCCCGAAGAGGAGACGCGAGCCAGCGCGAAAGCGCAGGCCAAACTCTCTGGCTTCCTGGAAAAGGCCGTCATTCAACGGGCGAAAATGGCACGTAACCTGGCGCAGGCCGATGAGCTCATCGAGAGACTGAGCGCGACAGGCTGACCGGGCGGCGCACTTCTTACTGCCCGGAGTCTTCCTGAGTTGTTGGCTTGCGATGCCGCTGGGTGGCTCAAAGCGAAGTTGGTGGCGCGCTTGCCCCTCGGAGGACGGCCCCGGGCCTCGGTAAGACTCTTCCCCACAACAGCCCATGCTGCGCCGAGTGCGGCCCTCATGGTCAGCCGGCCAGGTTCTCCAGGACCTCAACCGCGACGGCGGCACCGTCCTCCTTCCGTATGAGCTCTCCTGCCCGCATAGCATCATCGCGGCAGTTCTCCGTCTGGCCGAGGGCGTCCGTGAGCCGGTCCACGGTGAGCTTCCGGTACGGGATCGGTTCCGGTGCAAGGCCGCGGCGGTGAAGCACATTTCCCCAGAACGGCTGGTCGCCGATGAAGGGCACCACGATGGAGGGAATGCCCGCCCCGGCGACTGCGTGGACCGTGCCTGCCCCGCCGTGGTGGATCGCCGCCGTTGCCCGAGGCAGGACATGGTCGTGGGCCACTGAGTCCCTGATCAGAACGTCGTCGCCGGCTGTCCCGGAGATGTCCAGACCGCCCCACCCGGTCGTGACCAGAACCTTCAAGCCGCTTCGGCGGGCTGCGTTGATGATTATTTCGCCGCGTCCTCTGGCGTCACCGGCCTTCATGGAGCCGAAGCCCGCGTAGACATAGTTCCCGCTGTGAATGAAGTCCTCCAGCTCCGCATCCGCATCGGCCGTCACGGGCTTCCCGGCCCAGTGGCCGGTGAGATGGACACTGGGAGGCCAGTCCCGTGGCCGGGGCAGCAGCTGGGGACTGACCGGGACCATTGATACCTGTGTTCCTGCCCGCCGCTTCGGGCCGGCCGGGAGCATCTTCAAGGCTGCCTCCAGCTCGCGGCGGAACATGAGCGTGGCGAGGCGTGCCGCCTGATAGGTGGCACGGTTCAAGGGTCCCAGGTTTACCGAGGTGATGTACGGTGCGGGAAACTCCCGGGTCCTGGTCAGGGAGGGAACGGTCTCCACAATGACCGACGGGATGCCGACCCTGTCGGCGGCGATCGGCGCACTGAGAACCTTTGGGTGATAGACCACCACATCGGGAGCGAAGGAAATGATGTGCTCGACGGCGGCGGTCAGCAGCCGGCCGACGCCTGGTCGAATCACCGTCCTGAACGTGGTGGACACACGCCCTGGGGAAACGCCCTGATCGCTGATGAGCTGCGCGAAATCCATGTGCAGAGTGACGGCATCGAGGCCCGCCGTATCCACCCCGGAATGGTCCGGCACGCCCAGCCGAACCTGATGTCCTTTGGCCCCGGCAGATCGTGCCAGAGCAACAAAAGGCTCGACGTCACCGCGCGTCCCCGCGGTCAGCAGCAAGATCTTCATTTTGCGGTGCCTCCTTCCATTGTTTCCCTTGATACCGTCCATTACGGGGCGGTCCGGAGCACCAGCCGGCCCTCTGTGATCCGGCAGCGGGAAATTACATACACGATAAATTTCATGCGGTGAGATCCCGCCGCTGGATGGAGTAGGCAGCCAGGCCCGACAGGGCGGCCGCAACCACGGCCAAACCCAGCGCCCCGGCCTGGTCGAAGGATTCCACTGGCATGGCCGAGGAGTGACGGAACGGGCTCATGTCCTGCAGCCACACCGGCAGGCCGAACAGTTCCCCGAATTCGCCCAGGACAAGTCCGGCGGCCAGCATCCCCCAACCCAGCGGGATGCTGAGCCGCGGTGCGGCGGCGAAGACCACGGAGGCCGCGGCCAGGAACACCAGGGATGCGGGAACATGCGCCAGCGCGGCCGGCACCACGGACCCGGCGGGTCCGTTGGCCGTGCCCGAGAGTCCCAGGCCGATGGCGGCAGCAGTGCCGGCCGTTCCGGAGACAACGACCGCGGACACGGCGGCGATAGACAGGTTCGCGCCGAGCCACCGGGCCCGGGACACGGGCGTGGCGAGAAGGAGCTCGGCCCTGCCCTCTGCCTCTTCTGCGCGCATTCGCAGCACCGCCTGAATTCCTGCAGCCGCGGCGAACACCCCTGCGACACCAAGCAGGGCCGTCACGAACACGTCAATCAGGCCGGCCTGGCCGCCCGGCACGAGCCGGGAAATCAGGTCCCGCAGCGGCGCGACACTGGACACGGTCTCGGAAACCAGGGGGCCAAGGGCGCCGGCCACGGCACCCAGGGCCGCGGCCCCGACGCACCATCCGGCCAAGGTGGAGCGTTGCAGGCGCCAGGCCAAACCAACGAATGACGTGCCCCCGACTCCGGCGCGCTCCCTGCCATCGCGCTGGGGCAGAAGGCTGGCGCCCATATCCCGCCGCCGCCGGATCAGCACGGCAGTGGCTGCCAGCCCCAGCGCGGCAGCAAGAAGGACCAGCAGCGCGAACAGGTCCGGGCCTGTGAAGGGCCGTGACCGCTGGCCCCAGCCGATGGGCGACAGCCGCGACGGCCACGCACTGGCCACGTGCAGCAGATCCGCCGCCGGGGTCCCCAGGGCATCCCCGACACCCCGGAGCAGATACGCAGCCCCTACCAGGCCTGCGGCGGCACCGTTCGTGCTCCTGCCCGAGGGGAGGAGCTGGGCAGCGACCGCGGCGAGGCCCACAAAGAAGACACCCACAGCACCGACAGCCGCCCCGGCCCACACTGCGCCGGGAACCGGCAGCCCGGCCGCGACGAAACCGGCGGCAACGCACACGGCCAGGAGCAGGTTCGCGACCGCGCCCAGCAGAAGGGTCGCCGCAACGGAGGCTGCCCGCGGGAGCGGGACCGAGCCGAGGAGTTCGGCCCGTCCGAGCTCCTCATCGGTGCGGGTGTGCCGCACCACCAGGAAAGTGCTCATCAGTCCTGCCAGGACAGCCGTGAACGCGTAGCCCTGGAAGAACACGACAGCCCCGACGCCGGTGCCGTCAGGCAGGCCGCGGACGAAGAGGAACGCCGGATTCGATGCTGCCAGGGTCAAGAGCGCCGCCTGCGCGGACTCGTCAGCGAATTGCGTGACGACCGCGCTGGAGGTCGCGAAGCCGAGCAGGGCGATGCCCAGAATCCAGACCGGCAGCGTCACCCGATCCCGGCGCGCCTGGAACAATGCCAGCTGCACCACGCCAGCCATCACTGGACTCCGCTGTCGCTGCGGTCACGGTAGTGGCGCAGGAACAAGGACTCCAGGGATGGCGGGGCGACTGTGAGTCCGCTGATCCCTGGCTCGGCGATGCCGGCCAGGACAGCACCGAGGTCGGCGGTGTCAGCGTCGAACTCGGCGGCGGCGCCGTCGATGCTGATCCCGTGCGTGCCGGGCAGCGCAGCCAAGCGCGCCGGCTCGGCCAGTCCGGTGACCCGGAAATGGGTGCGTTTCAGGTGCCGGAGTTCGCCCAGGGTTCCGGTCTCTACCGCGGTTCCGAACCGGATGATGGTGATCCGGTCGCAGAGCTGTTCGACCTCGCTGAGAATGTGGCTGGACAGCAGGACGGTTGCCCCGTCCCTGCTGACACGTTCGATCTGGCGGCGAAACACGGCATCCATCACGGGGTCCAGGCCGGCGCTGGGCTCATCAAGCAGATACAGCCGGGCCGGGCGGGCGAACGCGGCGATCAGGGCGACTTTCTGCCGGTTACCTTTCGAGTAGGTGCGGGCCTTTTTCCGCGGGTCGAACTCAAACTCCTCGATGAGCTCACGGCGCAGATTCCCGTTGGCGCCGCCGCGCAGGCCGGTGAGCAGATCGATGACTTCCCCGCCGGAGAGGTTCGGCCACAGACTCACATCACCCGGGACGTAAGCGATGTCCCGATGCGTGTTGACAGGTTCGGCCCAGGGATTCAGACCGAAGACCCGGGCCGTGCCGGCGGTGGGGCGGATCAGCCCCAGGAGAATCCTCAGCGTCGTGGATTTGCCGGCACCGTTGGGGCCCAGAAAACCGTGGATTTCACCGGCGGCGACGCTCAGGTTCAGGCCGTCCAGTGCCCGTGTCCTGCCGAAATCCTTGACTAGACCCAGGGTTTCGATGACAGGTTGTGTTGCTGCATTCATGAGCCGTCCGCTCCTCAGGTCATCACGCGAACACCCGAGGCGGTCGCCGGGGCGTTCCGCAGGCATTGCCCACGGGCCGACCAGGCTTCCCGGCTCTCCGATCCAAAGCATACAAGCACCCGAACGGACTAGGAAGGCCAGTGCACCCCGCCGGGTGGGACCACCGGGTGCCGCCGAGCCGTTGCTACCGGTCATTTCGTGTGGCAACCTCGAAGTGATCCCGCCGCCGGGGCGACGGCGGGCTGCAGAAGGAGCACGGCATGGGACTTATCCATATCGACCTGTTCACCACGCTCGACGGCGTCGCGCAGGCGCCCGGAGGGCCGGAGGAGGACGCTGAAGGCGGTTTCGCGTTTGGCGGCTGGCAGGCGCCCCTCATCGACGAGGTGGTCGGCGACCAGATTGACTCCGGGATGGCGGGGATGGACGCGCTGCTGCTTGGGCGCCGGACCTACGACATTTTCGCCTCGTACTGGCCGCAGGCGAACGGGGACATCGCGCGGCTGTTAAACCGCCTCCCGAAATACGTGGCATCGCGCCAGACGCCCACCCTCGAGTGGGCCGGCTCCACACTGCTCGGCCCTGATGTCCCCGCCGCAGTGCGCGAACTGCGCGAAAAGCACGAGAACATCCACGTCATCGGCAGCCTCGACTTCGTGCAGACCCTGTTCGCCGAGAAGCTCTTCGACCGGCTCACGCTCTGGGTGTATCCGATCCTCCTCGGCGGCGGCAAAAAGGTCTTCGCCAACGGGGTGGTTCCGACGAACCTCACACTCATCGAGCCGGTGGTCGCCTCACCGAAGGGTGCGGTGCTGCAGCGCTACGCGCTCGCCGACGGCACACCCGGCGTCGGCGACATGTCGGCCGTCGACCAGGAGGGCTAGCCGCGGCGGTACAGGCCCTTGGCGTACGCGGCCTGCCCCACGTGCTGGAGGCAGTCGGCAATCGTGCTGGAGGCTGCGCGGCTTCAGCCGTGCGGCCGGAACAGGTGGCTGCGGTATTGCTGTGCAAAACCTGTTCCAGTCCTGCGCCAATACTTCATAAACCGGCACCCTCGCTGAGGCATGCTGTAACCCGGGCGGCTACACCGTAGACGCACTTCTGGGGGGAAGCGAACGTCACATGAGCATGCCATAGCGCGCCAAACCATCCTTCCTCACCGCCCGAGAGCGAATCGCCGGCGAACCCCGTCCAGCTGACGGCATATCTCGCATCCATCACGCACTCCGGGCGCCCGGCACCAGGGCGCCCTTTGAAAGGAACCCAATGAGCTCAAAAGACCCCTACGGCGCACCGCAGCAGCCGCAGCCGCAGCAGGCCCCCTACGGCCAGGGGCCCGCCTACGGGCAAGCCCCCACTTATGGGCAGACCCCCGCCTTCGGGCAAGCACCCGTGGCCACACAGCCTTAGCCCGGCGCCCCTGGCCAATACCCGGGGGCCCCGGCACCCTATCCCGGCGGCCCAATGCTGGGTGGCTACGGAGTGAGCAACAAGTCCTTCCTTGTGACCTGGCTGCTCTCCCTGCTCGTCGGAGTATTCGGCGTCGACCGTTTTTACCTGGGCAAGGTCGGTACCGGACTGCTCAAGCTGTTCACCTTCGGAGGCATGGGTATCTGGGCACTCGTTGACCTCATTCTCGTTCTGACGAACAAGCAGCGCGACAAGCAGGGCCTCCCGCTGGAGGGCTATGACCAGCACAAGAAGGTCGCCCTCATCGTGACCGGAGTGGTCATTCTCCTCAGCATCATCTTCAACTCCACCCGGGGGCCTTCAGCTCCTGTTTCCGCACCTGCGGCTAACCAGGCAGCGGAAGCCCCCGATGCAGAGCCTGCAGCTAAAGCCCCGGCGGCTGAAGCTCCGGCTGCGTCCTCGGAAAAGAAGGTCGGCGAGGCATTCACTGCTGACATGGGCAACGGGAACACCGCCAAGATCACCATCCTTTCCGCCACCTACGGCCCCTCGATCACGACCGGTCCGTTCGACAGCCCGGCGAAGAACGGCGGCTACCTGACCCTCGATGTGCTTTGGGAGACGGAGAAGGGCGAGACCACCAGCAACCCGCTGTACTTCAAGGCCAAGGACGCTGACGGCCGCTCCGCCAGCGTTGAACTCATCATGGATGACCAGTTGGGATCCGGCGAGATCCCGGCCGGCGACAAGGCACGAGGCAAGGTTGCCTTTGACATCAAGTCGGGCACGTCTACCGTCATCATCACCAACCCGATCCTGCAGGAAGTCGCACGCATCAGTGTGACCCCTTAACGGCTGACGTTCCCCGAGGGAGCCCCCGTTTGGGGGCTCCCTCATCCATGGGGTCCCGGGGTGCTGTCAGGCCGTCGACGGCGGATCTCACACCAAGAGGGCAGCAGTGTCAGTCAGGGTTTCAGGCCCTTGGCGTACGCGGCCTGCCCCACGTGCTGGAGGCAGTCGGCAATCGTGCTGACCAGCCGCACGCCGAGGGTAACTGGCGGGTCCCAGCGGGTGTCGACGATGCGGTCCAGGTCCTCGTCGCTGAGGTTCTGCAGAAAGCCCACGGTCTGCCGGTGAACGGCGTCGTAGTATTCGAGCAGCAGCGCCGGCGGGGCTTTCACCGAATCGACCTGCACGCTCGAATGGCCGTAGCCGGTGTCACGCTTCTGCAACGGCAGGTCGAAGCGGCCCACAAACCCCTGCGAGGCCCAGACCTGTTCCAGGCCAGCGGCGGAGGCGACCTGCGCATCCTCCACCCGGCCAAGGTGCCAGATCAGCCACGCCATCGAGTTTCCGGTGCCCGCTGGCCGCCGGACCAGGACCCCGCCGTCGACCCCCTCAAGAGCGGCCTCCACGGTCTCCCGGATCCGGCCAAAGGCGTCCAGCAACAGTTCGTTGGATTTCATCAGGTCCCCTTTGCATTTCCATGTGATCGCTCCGGGACAATCTACTTCAGGATCTCCGCGCGGCGCAGGCGCACTATTTCCTCCAGCACATCCTCCGGGACGGGATGGTCCGGGGTAAAGCGGATGGTCCCCTTTGACAACGAATATCCCTCCAGCCGGTTGGCGACGGCGTCAACCACCGCCGGGGGGAACGGGAAAATGGAGAGGTGCTTCGCCGCTGCCACGACACCAAGGAGGGGCTTCCCCTCAAATTTCAAGCGGGCATCCCGTAGCCCACCCCTTCAACGGCTTCGGGAACGACGGCCCTGGCAATGTCTATGACCCGTTGATGACAACCGCGTTCGGGCTCGGGCAACGCGGCCAAGGAATCGTCAACGGTGCCCATGTCGCTCAGTCTATTCCGCGTACCACATCCGCGGTCTGCGACGGCGACGAGTGGCGGGGTGTGGAAGCCGGACAGTTCTCCCCATTGCGCACGGGCTGCCAACGACTAGAGTCAGGCTCGGCTGTCAGACGAAATCAGGGGGACAACGGATGCAACCACCTCAGGGCTACGGCCCACCGCCAATGCCTGCGCAGCAGCCTCAGGGACCTTCGTATCCGCAGTATGGGCCACCGCAGCAGAGCTTTCAGCCACCACCGAAGAAGAGCAAACTCGGCTGGATTCTGGGTGCGGTTGGTGTTGTGACCGTCCTGTTTGTTCTCCTCCTCTTCGCCGGATGCTCCGCCTTGGTCAATGGCCTCAACGAAGGAGGCAACCATCAGGAAAAGGCCCGCACGATATGGCCATGGCGGACACCCTGCCGGAAGAGGATTGGCAGCTCAAGGTACGAGTCGATCCAAAAGTGGAGCAGGGCTGCCTCTCGATCGACATCGAGTGCGTGCGACTGAACGCCTCATGGTCGGTGCCCCATGAGGTGACTGTGGAAGACGCTGCCTCCCGTCTGGGACTGGATTGCAGTGATGCCGCAAGGACCTACAAGGGCTGCCCCCGGAAAAACTCGACAGATGGCATCACTGCAGACCTTCGTATCTATCCGGCCGAGGATGCGCCAGGCATGTGGAAGGTCGCCATTGACCTGAGGGCAAAATAGGAATGGAAGATATGCAACCACCGCAGGGCCACGACGCGCAGCCGGAACCCTCGCAGCGGCCTCAGGTTCCGCAGAAGAAGAACAGGCTCGGATGGATTCTCGGTGGCGCCGCCGCTGCAACCGCACTGATCGTGGTCCTCCTCTTCGCCGGTTGCGCCGCCTTGGCTGACGCCGTCAAGAACGGCGGCAGCAATGAGGAGAAAGCCCAGGCGATGATCTCCAAAGCCGACGACCTGCCACAGAGTGACTGGCAACTCGTGGAACGTTCAGATCCGGACACCGGCTGCCTTTCAACAGATATCGCCTGCGTCCGGCTGAGCGCAACGTGGTCGGTGAACCATGAAGTGGGCCTTGAAGACACCGCCGGCCGGCTGGGAGTGGACATCAGCGGCCCACCACTGGGCAGGTACACCGGTTGCCTCAAGTCTGAAATGGAGGACGGAGGCATGGCAAGGGTTTGCATCGACCCCGCCCCGGATCTGGACGACAACTGGCTTGTCCGCATTGAGCTCACCGCAAAGTAGCGGCTCCTGTGCGACTCCCCGGTCTTGCCCTGGCCTGCCGCCCTTGCAATACTTCAGCCATGCCTCCCTTCCCCGCCACCGTTGCCGAAGACGTCCTCCACCAGCCTGCGCGCGTCCAGTTCGAGGCCTTCCTCAATGAACACCGGAGCATGCTCAGCTCCTGCCTGGACGGGCTGACCGAAGAGCAGGCCCGGAGGTCCCTGGTCCCGTCTCGGACCACGCTGCTCGGCCTGGTGAAGCATGCCACCTTCGTGGAAAAGGTCTGGTTCGACGAAGCGATCACGTGCCGGTCGCGCGCCGAGATCGGCATCCCGGCCACACCGGATGAGTCGTTCATCCTCGACGATGCGGACACCATCGCCACGGTCCAGCAGGCCCACCTTGACGCCTGCGAGGCCTCCCGCAGCGCCACGTCAGTCCTGGAGCTCGACGACGTGCTCCGCGGCAACCGCCGCGGACCGCTGCCGCTGCGCTGGGTGTACCTGCACATGCTGCGGGAGCTCGCCCAGCACTGCGGTCACGCCGACATCCTCCGCGAGCAGATCACCACCGGCTAAGGCCGCAGCCGCAGCCCCCACTTGCCGCCAGCACCCCGTCGGAGCATAATGGTTAGCAGGGCTAATTAGCATTGCTAAGTAAATTCGCGGGAGGCGCAACACACAGTGACGGCAACGGACCGGGAGCCCCAGGACAGCATCAATCCGGATATTCTGGCCATCGACCTTCGGACGGCGGTGATGCGCACTTCCCGCAGGCTCCGCGTGGAGGCAACCGGTGATGTCATCACGCCGGGCCAGTACACGGTCCTGGCCCAACTCAACGGTGGCGGCCCGCAGACCCTCCGCGAGCTGGCAGAACGCGAGCACGTGCAGGCGCCCTCCATGACCCGGATCGTGAATGCCCTCACTGAGCTGGGCTTTGTTACCCGGACAGCCCATCCGCTGGACGGGCGCCAGGTCCAGGTGGGAATCACCCCTGCCGGCGAGGCCATCCTGGCCGAGGCGCGTGAGCAACGGACCGCCTGGCTGGCCCACCGTGTCGCCGGACTGAGTGACGAGGACCGCCGGATCCTGAGCCGGGCGGCCCGCATCATGCAGCAGCTGAGCGCCAAATGAGCGCCATGTTCCAGGCCCTGGACAACCCCAATTACCGCGTGTGGGCGGGCGGGGCGCTCGTCTCCAATATCGGCACGTGGATGCAGCGTGTGGCTCAGGACTGGCTGGTACTGACCGTCCTCACCGACCACTCCGGCACGGCCGTCGGCATCACCACCGGCCTGCAGTTCCTGCCGATGCTGTTGCTTGGCCCCTACGGGGGCGTGCTCGCGGACCGGCACCGCAAACGTGTGATCCTGCTCTGGACGCAGCTGGCGATGGGCTTGTGCGGGCTGGCCATCGGACTCCTGGTGGTGACCGGCACCGCCCAGCTGTGGCACGCCTACCTGGCCGCCCTGTGCCTTGGACTGGCCAGCGCCATTGACGCACCGGCCCGCCAGTCCTTCGTCTCAGAACTGGTGGGGCAGGACAAGGTGGCCAACGCGGTGGCCCTGAACTCCGCCTCCTTCAACACGGCAAGGCTCACCGGCCCGGCCATCGCCGGTGTGCTGATTGCATGGGTGGGCACCGGGCCGGTCTTCCTGCTCAACGCAGCCAGCTTCGCCGCCGTCATCATCTCGCTGTTCCGGATCCGCACCTCGGAACTGGCCCCGTCCACGCTGGCAGTCCGTGGCAAGCACCAGGTGGCCGAGGGCCTGCGGTACGTGCGGGGCCGGCCGGACCTGGTGCTCATCCTGGTCATGGTGGGGATCCTTGGCGCCTTCGGGATGAATTTCCCCATCACCAACGCGCTGATGTCCACCGCGGAGTTCGGGGTTGGACCGGGTGAATTCGGGCTGCTGGGCTCCATCATGGCCGTCGGGACCCTGGCCGGTGCCCTGCTCGCCGCCCGCCGGTCCGGCCCCCGGCTGCGTTTCCTGCTCGGCGGGGCGCTCGGACTCGGGTTCTTCACGCTGGTGGGCAGCGTGTCGCCGTCGTTCTGGCTCTACGCCGCGGTGCTGATACCGGTGGGCCTGGCCTCAATCACCTTCCTGAACAGCTGCAACACCAGCATCCAGCTCTCCGTGGAGCCGCAGTTCCGGGGGCGGGTGCTGGCCCTCTACCTGGCCGTGCTCCAGGGCGGCACCGCCGTCGGGGCGACGCTGATGGGGTGGATCGGCACGGAATTCGGCGCGCGCTGGTCAGTGGCCGCCGGCGGCCTCATCGTATTGCTGACAGGCCTGCTCTCCGTCATCGCCGTCAGCCGGCGCAGCCCGCTGACCTTCCGGGGACAGCTGCGAACCGCGTTCCCCGGGAAACGGACCCGTGGCATGGGAGTCTCGGACGCATAGAGCCATGGCTGCCGCAGCCCGAGGGCTGGTGCCGGCACGGGATCGAAACCCAGCAGGAGGACCCCGGTTCCACGCTCGCACTCGTGACTGCCGCCGTCGTACTCCGCCGGAAGTTGTGGCAACACGGCGTGTTCACCGCGGACGAAGGCGGCAGTCTGGGTGTTGCGGGACTGTGGTTCCGCGGGACTAAGGTGTTGCGACCACGCCGTGACGTGCGTGGGTTCAGCCTTGCTTGGCGGCCCAGTCGACGACGCGCTGAGTGCTTTCCTCCTCGGAGAGGTCTTCGACGCGGGTCATGATGGACCAGCGCACACCGTACGGGTCCCGGATGCTGGCGAACCGGTCTCCTGAAACAAAGGTGGACAGCGGCTCCCGAACGGTTGCACCCGCTCCCTCGGCGCGCGCAACGAAGGCGTCCACATCGGCGCAGTAGAAGCCGACGGAATAGCAGTCATCATCGCCGTTCGGCGCCGGGACAAGGTGATAGTCGGGGTTGGGCTCGCCAATTTGGAGCCGCCCCTGACCGAAGTCCAGTTCGGCGTGGACCACGATTCCGCCGATCTCGGTGGCATTCACGGTGCGCGCGCCGAAAACGTCCTGGTAGAAGGTGATGGCCTCCTTGGCGGAGGTGATCGCCAGGAACGGCGTGATGCTCGTGAAGCCGTGCGGGATACCGGATGTTGTGTGCTTGCCGTCGGCGGCAGCGGTCAGTTCGGTGCTTGTAGTATCAGTCATAAATCTCACGGTACGCAGCGGTCCGCCCCGCGGCTTGGAGAATTGCGACAGCCTAAATTAGGAGTGCCCGCCGATGGTGGATTCGTTCAAGGGAATCCTCTACCCGGCCCGGCTTCCCACGTTTCACCGCGTGCCCGCGCCTGAGTCCGTAACGAACCTGGTGCAGTGGTTTTGGATCCCCGAATGGGACATTGAGCCGGGGCACACGTCACGCCAGCACCTCATCGCGTTCCCGGCGTCCAATCTGGTGGTCCAGAAGGATCTCGTGGAGTTCGCCGGCCCAACAACCCGCCGGTCACACCGCGACCTCACGGGCCGGGGCTGGGCCGTCGGGGCCCTCCTGCGTCCCGCGCTGGTGCCGCGTTTCACGGTTGATCCGGGGAGCCTGCGGGATGCCCAGCTGCCGCTGCCACTCGCGGATCTGCAGGCCTCCGTGTCGGCGGCGATGAGCGGAACCGATCCACTGGAACGCCGGCAACGCGCGGTGGAGGCCTTCACTGGCTGGCTGGTGACGGAGGGTCCGGAGGTGTCGGAGGAGGGCCTTCTTGCCAACGCGATGATGGATCTGGTCGGAACATGCACCGACGTGACCCGCCTTGAAGACGTCGCGGCGCGTCTGTTCGTTTCGCCTCGAACCCTTCAACGGGTGGCGAAGAAGTACATCGGCCTGAGCCCGTCCGCGCTCATCCGAAGGCGCCGCCTGCAGGAGGCCGCTGACCGGTCCCGGACCGACCCGGCAGCTGACCTCGCGGCGATAGCTGCCGAGCTCGGCTACACCGATCATGCCCATCTGACGAACGACTTCCAAAAGACCCTGGGGTTCACGCCGAGCACGTACCGGCGGTCAGTCGTCCAGGACCAAGCCGGGGGCACGTCGTCGCGTTAGCATGGTCCCAACACGTCCCTACCAGGAGGCTACATGCCGTACACCGTTGACTTCGAGAACGTTTCCACTGTCGGCTTGGAATCGTCTCCGGTCGCCGAAACCCTCGCCGGGTTGCGGGCCAACGAGGCCCGCTATTACCGGAACAAGTACGGCCACGTGTTCTCAGTGAGCCCCGCAAGCGAGGTTCCGGAGGTGGTGGACCGGGTGACCCGGATCCTCCGGGATGAGCGTGACATCGTCATCGGATCCCGTCCGCTGGAAGCCACCGCCTTCGAAGTCGACGGTTTGCGGATGGCCTACGTTTTCTATGAGTCGGGGCTGTCGGTCAACGTCATGTACAGCATCGATGACGGCGGGAAGCGGGCGGTCGGGTTCAAACTCGCCGACGGTATGGCAATTCCGGAGGAACTGGCGCCGCGCTTCAAGTTCGCCCGGCAAAAATCGAAGCTGGCGGGCGTTATTCGCGGCTCCTACTTCGTGATCAAGGGCGAGTACTGACCAGACACCGGTCGGTTATCCACGGCTGGAATGGTGCGCCGACCCCACGAAGTCCAGGGCTTCACGGGCCAGGGCCAGCCACGACTCGTCATCGTCATCAGTGACGGTGAGCCACTCCTTCATCGCACGGCCCTTGCCGGCGTCGTACGGTGCACCGGCCCCGGACCCGATCAGCGCGGTAACGCGATCACGCGGCAGCTTCACAACAAGCCTGCCTCCGGCGAGCATCGCAAAAATCGAGCCGTTGACCTTCAGCGCGGACGAACCGAACCCGCGGCGTCCCGGTTCACCCGGAACCGCGACCCCTGGACTGGCCCTGAATTCGTCCGCCAGCGCGTTGAAACGCTCCTCGGGAAGCATGGAATCATCGTCCCGCCCCGGGCTTCGGGGAACAACCCCTCTGACCGGGCCGGCCGCGCTCGGGCAAAGTTGACGGGCCGGAGCGGGACGCCGTGCGAGGATACCGGAATGGAATTGACCTCCGAAGTACTGCGTTATGCCGCCTTTACCGCCACCCCCGAGGGGGGAAATCCGGCGGGCGTAGTCCTGGACGCAACCCGGCTCGACGACGCCCGGATGCAGGCCATCGCAGCCGACATCGGATATGCCGAAACGGTCTTCGTCACCGAAACGAGGGTTGACGGCGACTTCCGCCGAAACCGTGTCCGGTACTTCTCCCCGATTGCCGAGGTGCCGTTTTGCGGCCATGCCACGATTGCTTTGGCCGTCGCACTGTCAGGGCGTGATGGTACGGGGACCTTTGTCTTCGACACGGCCGTGGGACCTGTCGCCATCGAGACTGCAGGCCAGGGTGCAGCGGTGACGGCGTGCTTCACAAGCGTTGAGCCGCGGGTGGCAGAGTTCCCCCACGGTGTTCTGGCCACCCTGCTCGGGTTGCTCGGCGCGGACCGGGGCGATCTGCACCCTGGGTACCCTCCGATGATCGCTTTTGCCGGAAACTGGCATCCCATTCTCGTCTTCGCGGAACGAAGGACCTTTGACTCATTCCTTTTCGACCCGGACTCCATGCGCACGCTGATGGATGCCCAGAACTGGGCCGGCACCGTCACGACGCTCTGCGAGATTGGACCGGGCGTGTACGACTCGCGCAACCTCTTCCCGGTTGGCACCATGACTGAAGATCCAGCGACCGGTTCGGCAGCCGCTGCCTTCGGCGGATACCTCCGCTTGCTTTCACTCGTGGAGCCGCCAAGCCGCGTAGTTGTCCACCAAGGCAGCCATGTGGGCCGCCCGAGCGTGCTCACAGTCGACACTCCTCCGTCCGGCGGGATTGCGGTAAGCGGTGAAGCAGTCGAGATCTCATGACGGAACTTGAGGACCACGGGCTGCCGTTGACCGCCCTTGCCGTGGCAGCAGGCCGTGCCGTCGAGACCTCCCGGCCCGACCAGCTAATCGCGGATCCGTTCGCTGCCGCCCTGGTGGAGGCCGCCCACTCCCACGTGGACCTGCCCACGGCATGGCCCGCCAGCCCGGAAGACGCCCCTCCGTTTCAGCAGCCGCTCCTGCTCGCGTCGATCTACCTCGGGATGCGGACCCGGTTCATCGACGACTTCCTGACGGCCGGCCCGCAGACCGCCCAGACCGTGATCCTGGGCGCAGGGCTGGACACCCGCGCCTACCGGCTCCCGTGGCCGGACGGCGCCCGGGTCATCGAGATCGACCACGCCAACGTCCTGGCGTTCAAGGCGTCCGTAATGACGGGCCTGTCCGCCGCCCCGGCCTGCGAGCTGATCACTGTGGCTACGGACCTGTCCCGGCCGTGGCGCGAGCCGCTCCTGGCGGCCGGCTTTGATCCGAAGCAGCCCACCACGTGGGTCCTCGAAGGCCTGCTGCCGTACCTCGATGCCGCCGCCCAGCTGGCGGTGCTGGAGGAGATGGCGGCATTGTCGGCGTCGGGATCCCGGGTGGTGATCGAGCGGGCGGTGGCCTTGCCCAAGACTGACGACCAGGAGGCAAAGCTGCGCGATTTCAGCCTCCAGACGGGGCTTTCCATGAGCGAACTGCTGGCGCGGGCCGATCCGCCTGACCCGGTGGCCCTGCTCGAATCGGCCGGCTTGACTCCGCGGAAACCGCCGCGCCCGGACCGGAGCCGACGGGCGATTCCGGCACGTCCGGCCAGTCGCGCGGCGGCTTCGTCACCCCTTGGAGTCCGTGAGCCGGTAGCATCAGGGCGAGTCTGTGAGGGTGGGTCTGACAGACCCTGCCTCGGGCCGAATAAATCAGGTAACTTGAGTGAAGGACACCGGCAACCGGCGCCGCGCTCCTTCCCCACTCCCTAAAAGGACTCTTCACCCGTGCCTCCCGCGACCTCCGTTTCCGCACGCGACCGTATGCCCTTCGGCGCGCTGTTGGTGCTGTCGATGATCGGCTTCACCGCCATCACCACCGAACTGCTGCCTTCCGGCCTGCTCCCCCAGATCAGCGCCGGCCTCAACGTGTCCGAGCCCGTGGCCGGCTACCTCACCGCCGGGTACGCCGCCGTCATCGTGGCCACTGTGATCCCGGCCGCCATGCTGCTGTCCCGCATCCCCCGGCACATCCTCCTGGTGGCGCTGGTCCTGACCTTCGCCATCAGCAACGCCCTGGTGGGCCTGGTGTCCGACTTCGGCGCCGCCCTCGCCGCCAGGCTCGTGGGCGGCATCGCCCACGGCCTGCTCTGGACCGCCATGGCCCCCTTCGTGGCGCGCATTGTTCCGGCCCACAAGGTGGGCAAGGCGATGGCCATCGTGTTCAGCGGCAACAGCCTTGGCCTGGCCATCGGCGCCCCGCTGGGAACCGCCCTGGGCGCGGCGGTCGGCTGGCGGGCGTCATTCCTCCTGCTAGCGGGCGCCGGCGTCGTGCTCGCGGCGCTGGCCATGTGGCTGCTGCCCGCCGTGCGGAGGATCCCGGACGCCCCGCGGCCGTCGCTGCGCAAGGCGATCGGCCAGCCCGGAGTGAAGCAGGTGGCCATCGCCTGGCCGCTGATGCTGATGGCGCACTTCGCGCTGTTCACCTTCATCGCCCCGTTCCTCCGCGAGGCCGGCCTGCCCGACTACAGCATCACCCTTTCGCTCACGGTCCTGGGATTCGCCGGGCTGGTGGGCATCTGGATCGCCGGCATCACCGTGGACATGCGGCCGCGCCGTTCACTGCTGATCACGACGGCGGTAATCGCCGCCGCGTTCCTCCTCCTGCCGCTGGGCGGCACAACCGTCCCCGGCGCCCTGGTGCTGATGGCGGTCTGGGGAGCGGCCTTCGGCGCGATCGGCATCTACAACCAGTCCGCCATCCTCCGCGCCGGCAAGGAATACCGGGAAGCCGCCAACGGCCTCACCGTGCTGACCATCCAGCTGGGGATTACCATCGGCGCGCTATACGGCGCGGCCGCCCTCACTACAGCGGGCCCGCTGCTGGTGCCGGTCGCCGCTGCGGTACCTATCGTCGTCGCCCTCGTGATTATGGTGACCGGGCGCAGGCACGCCTATCCGCCGGGGCCGAAAGAGGCGGGCTATGTGGCAGCGGAACAGAAAACAGCTCAGGCGCACACACCGGACGCCCAGGCTGCAACTCCGGCGGACGTGTCCGCCGGAGCGTAGGAAGATACGCGTAGGGCATAGGGGTGCGGCACCGCCACGGGACGGTGCCGCACGTGGTGCCTCCCGCCGTCGTGCTAGGAGCGGCGGCGGGAAACTCTATTGGCCGATATATTTCGGCCGGTTTTCTTCACACCTCTTGACTGAGCCGGTTCCATCCTCATCTAGGCCGCGACCGCCCCGATCTGCTGCATCAGGCTCAGTGTGTCGGAGGCGCCCCAGTGTTCCGCCACCTTGCCGTCCTCGATGCGGATGATGTCCACGCTGCTGAATTCCACGCTCTTGCCGCTGGCCGGAATACCCAGGAACTCCCCCTTGTGCGTACCTGACAGCACACCATGGGCAGCCTCCAGGTCACCGTCGGCCAGCACCGGATCCAGCTTGACGGTGAGGTCTGGAAACGCCGCGCGGATGGCGTTGACGTAGAACTTGACGCCGTCCCTTCCCGGAGGCTGCCCCGGCATGGGGTCCTCGTGATCCTGCATGCCCTCCAGCACGGATTCATCGATCAGGTCGAGATTGCCACCCACCAGAACCTCTTCGTAAAACCGCCGTATCAGTCCAGTCCCTTCAGCCATTGTCAGCTCCTTCGTTGGATGAGACCTGTCAGAATTCCCCCGGTCCACGGCCGCCGCACGCCGTGCGGAACGGCCGGTTACATCCCCATGCCGCCCGTCGCCGCGGGTATGAGGGCCACACCGAGTGCAATCACGGCGAGCGCCACCGCAACGGAGCGGTTGGCCAGCCGTTTCCAGGGCAGCATCTTCTCCCCGGCAATGAACGCCCCGATCAGCGCCATCCAGCCGAGGCTCATCACCCCAAGCGCAAACAGGGCCACCATCAGAGCCCAACAGCAGGCGACGCACCAGGCACCGTGCTCCACGCCCATCACCAGGGCGCCCCGATACCCGGGCCGCATGCGGTGCAGGATGAAGTCCATGGGGTTTCGGCATTTCATCAGGCTGACGTTCTTGGCGGGCGTCAGCTGATAAACCGCAGCCAGCATGATCACTCCCGCCGCCAGGTAGCGGCCGCCCTGATCCGAGCCGAAGAGCCCGGGAGCCACCTGCGCTACCGACATGTACAGCGAATAGGCCACCAGCCCGAACACCGTCCAGGAAATCAGGTAGCCGGCAACGAACACGGCGGTGGATCCGCCGGGCGCATACCGCCCCGTCGTGCGCCGGTGGTGCTGGATCCTGTCATAGGCCACCACCATGGGGGCCACGGAGGGGAACATCATGGCCGCCAGCATTACCACCCACGTGGTGACGAAGAATCCCAGCGGACCCGGATCCGTCCAGCGGCCCATGTCCATCCCACTCAGCTGGGTGGACGTGAAGATCCAGCTCATCGCTGCCAACAGGAGCAGGACAGCGATCAGGCTGGCTTCCCGCGGGTCAATGCGGGGGGCGGTGTGCGCTCTTGCCTGTCCCTGCGCAGCGAGCCCGGAGACGGCAGCACCCGAAATGGCGGCGCGCGCAAAGATGCGCCCGCGGCCTCTCTTAAAAAGCCTCCTGTGATACATCGGCCGGCCGCGCTTAGCCGCGGCCCTTCGGGGCACCCTCTGCCATCTCACTTGCGAAAGTGAAGTCCGCGGACTCGCCGTAGACGCCGTCGAAGTCCAGGCCAAAGAGGTCCGAGTGTCCCGGCGCCTTGCCGATCCGGAACTCCGGGGCGAAGCCGAACATCGCGTTCTTCTCAGTGGTGAAACCGCCGTCCGGCCCCAGCAACGGCTCGAATGTGAAGTCAGCGCGCCCGGCCACCGAACCCGACGGCCTGTCGCCATCGGAGAACGTGACGCTCGCACGCTCGACTCCTAACCATTCTCCGTACAACGCCGCAAAATCTGCGAACGGGCCGCCGGCCTCCCCATGAAGGATGCTTTCCAAGGCAGTGGCCTGCGCGTCCGATGCGCCGTCGTCGAGGACGACTCCCACCTTCCAGCCGCCCGCCGAGAGGTTCGACGGGAACCAGTTGCAGAAGGCGAACGCGATGCCCGACAGATCGGTATCATCGAGTTTTCCACTAGCGATGTTGAACACAGCCACGCCGCGGCACTCTCCGTTCGGTCCCGTAGGCGTACCATCCACCGGGCACGGACAAATTAACTGGCAATTGCAGTTGGCGACATACTTTCCGGAAATTTCCCAAGACATTAGGACTCCTTGCTGGCGCCATCGCCTAGCAGAAGCGGCCCAGACTCCAGCGCCGAAAATACTCAGGAACGGGGCGGATGGCCCCGTTAAGGCCGACAGTATTCCCGTGGAATCCGGGTGTCAATATGCCGTGTAGACAAGGAAATCGGGCGACGAAAGGGTGCCTTTATTGCCCCCCTCCGGACAGCTCATTTCCGCTCGCGCCACAGCAGTGTCACGCCGAACGCGACGGCACCCAGCACTAGCATAGTGAGCACGATCAGGCCCCAGTTGGCCTGGTTCACGCCACTGCCGTAGAAGATGCCGATCAACACCGTCGCCGTGATGGCGCCCAGATACCGGCACGTCTGGAAGATGCCGGCCGCCACCCCTCGCTCTTCCGGCTGGGTCGACACATACATGCCCTGGCTCGAGGCGATGCTCACCACGCTCCACGGAATACCCATCAGCGCGGTGACCGCCAGCACCAGCGGAATGGCGAACGAGGCGGTCAGCAGCCACGTGATCCCCGCAGCGGCCACCAGCGACAGCACGCCGGCAATCAACACCCGCCGCACACCGTAGCGTTCGATCGCGCGGACCGCGAACGGCGTTGCGATCACGGACATCGCCGCCAGCGGCAGCATCAGGAGACCCACGACGCCGGGATCGTAGCCGGCCGCTTCCTGCAGCAGCTGCGGCAGCCCAAAGAACGCAAGGTAGTAGATGCCGTTGAACACGGCGAAGCCTAGGTAGACCAGCAGCAGCGGCCGGTTCCTGCCGAGCAGCCGCAGGTCCAGGAACGGCGGGCTGAACTTCAGCTCACGCCAGACGAACAGGGCCGCCAGCGCCGTTCCACCGGCGAGCAGCCACCAGCGCATGTCCGGCAGCACATTCAGCAGCGCCATCATGACCAGCATCAGGGACCCGACGAAGCCCAGGATGCCGGGGATATCCGAATCGCGCAGCAGCTCCGCGGCACTTCCGCGCTCGCGGGCCGCGTCCACCGGGGCGAACTTCCAGACAACAAGCAGTGCTGCCAGGCACAGCGGCACGTTGATCAGGAACAGCGCCTGCCAGCCGACCAGGCTCACCAGCAGACCGCCCACCACCGGGCCGACCGCCGCAGCCGAAGTGTTGGCCATCTGGATCCGGCCGAGCGGCCGGGTGGACTTCACGTTCGCCGTCTTGGCCAGAGCGCCGACGATGACTACTGCGCTTGGATACGCGGTGGCTGTGCCCAGCGCCATAAATGCCCGAGCGACGCAGAGCAGGGCGAAGTTTGGCGCGAACGGAGCAAGCGCGCAGGTCACCGCCACCAGCACCATCCCGAAAGTGAACAGGCGCCGCGGACCGAAGCGGTCCGCCAGCCGGCCCATCAGCGGCTGGCCCGCCGCGGAGGTGAGGTAGAAGGCGGTAATCACCCAGGTGACCGTGGCGACGTCGAGCCCGAAATCCGCACGCAGCACCACGAGGGCGACGGCGATCATGGACGAGTTCAGCGGGTTCAGCGAAGTGCCCAGGCTGAGGCCGGCCACGGCGAGGGCTGTCCGGGGTTTGTTGCTCACGGAAACAGTCTGTCCCACATTTGCGCGGGAGGCCGAACTTGGTTACGGCCGCGCCTGAGTGGCACCGGCCGCGTCGCCACCAGCGGTGGTGGCCACCGGATTCGAAGCGGTCAGCCCGCGGCCTGACCCTCGCGGGCAACCTCCTCCAGAATCCTGGCTGTCGGCGACGCCGTCATCAGTTGCCCTATGACCTCCGGTTTATCCCACACGTCGCTGCGGAGCCTTCCCAGAAAGGCGGACGCAGCGTCCTTGGTGTCGAAGTCAAGGAGCACGGCCACGCTGTTCTGGTCGTCTGTGTCCCGAAACAGGCGCACAGACCGGGCGCCCGAGGCGGCGCGGCCAGCGGGATCGCTGTCGAATACTTTCTTGAAAGCCTCAAAGTCCCGGACCGGATAGCTGATCTGCAGGGTGAACATCCTAGTTCCTTTCCCTCGTTCTGTGTCAGCTCAAAGATAGGCCTTCCAGCGTCATCCCGGTAGGGCCCGACGCTGACCGTGATCCGGTGCTGCGTCGGGAAGCCCGCCCCGTAGGGTGAGCGCAGAAAGTTCTCCGTGAACGCTCCCAGTATTCCATGAGAACAAGCAACTGTCATGATCTTGAATCGCTCTATTATCAATCAATAGTCATGTGCTAGAACTGGGAGCGCACACAGATAAGAGCTGATTCAATTCATACCGTCAGGGAGGACGACATGAAAAAACACCACAGGGAACTTCACCCCCAGGCGAAGCGGCACCGACAACCAGCGGTGCTGGCGGCGTCGCTCCTTACGGTGCTGGCGCTGCCCGCCGGGATGGCGCCGGCCACTGCGGAGAACCCGGCTGCACCGGGCGATGACACCATCATCAACGGCGGCTTCGCTAGTGGGCTGACCGGCTGGAAAGTCACCGGGAAGCCGGCCTCCACTACGACAGAGGCAATTGCCGGAAATGCCCAACTCAGCCAGCGTCTCGACGCCGACGGCACCGTAACCGCACGCCAGAAAACCGGAAGCCTGGCCGAGGGGTGGTGGACGGTTTTCGCCCGCGTAAAGGCCGAAGGAACCCTCGGCGCCTCACGGATCGGCCTCAAGAACTGCGGCGTCGACGGCGAAACCGTCCTGCCGTCCACCGCGCAGGACGGCGCCTGGCTACAGATCTCGGCCGACGCCTACGTCTCGAAGGGCGCTTGCGAGATCGTGATCGAAACCCGCGGCACGGCCGGAGACTGGGCCATCGTCGACGACGTCACGCTCACGCCGGGCTCGGTCCAGCGAGCCGTCCGCGGCGCCGACCTTTCCAACCTGGCCAAGAATGAGGACAAGGGCGCTGTCTACTTCGACGCCCGGGGCAAGCCGGTGGACGCCGTCGAGGCCTTCGCCGATGGCGGCGCCAACATGGTGCGGCTCAAGGTGTGGGTCAACCCGGCTGATGGCTACAACACCACCAACGAAGTGGTGGCCACGGCCAAGCGCGCAAAGGCCGCCGGCATGAAGGTCCTTGTTGACTTCCACTACAGCGACCGCTGGACCGACCCCGGCGCCCAGGGAACACCGGCAGCCTGGGCCGGCCTGAGCCCGCAGGAAACGGCGGATGCCGTCTATGCCCATACCTTCGAGGTGCTGACCGCGCTGAAGGACGCCGGCGCGACGGCGGACTCCGTCCAGGTGGGCAACGAGATCAACCCGGGCATGCTGTGGCCCCTTGGCCAGACCTGGGACGTGAACCCCGCGGATAACGTCACGGGAGCGCAGTGGGACAACCTCGCACTGTTCCTCTCGGCAGGCTCACGCGCTGCAAAGGACGTCAGCGCCGGGACGGATGTCATCCTGCACCTGACCAACATCAACAACGGCATCGGCGGCCTCACTTGGTGGTTCGACGAGGTGACAAAGAGGGGCGTCCGGTTCGACACCATCGGCCTGTCCTACTACGGCTATTGGCACGGTTCCATGGCCGATCTGCAGAATGCCATCACCACGCTGTCAGCCCGCTACGACCGCGACGTTATCGTCGTCGAAAACTCCTACCCGTTCACCCTCGACGACGACACGGTTGACCCCTGGGAAAACGTGATTAGAAGCCTGAGCCAACTGGTTCCCGGCTACCCGGCAACCCCGGAAGGACAGGCCGCCAACTTCCGGGCCGTCCAGGACGTAGTGGCCTCCGCACCCGGCGGCCGGGGCATCGGGGTGGTCTCCTGGGAGCCCGCCTGGACGGCGGTTCCGGGCAATGGCTGGGATCCCGCCGATCCCACCACGGGCAACGCGTGGGAGAACCAGGCCATGTTCGACTTCGACGGCCGGGCGCTTCCTGTTCTGCAGGAATTCGCACCCGACCCGGACGTCAGGCGGTAGTCCGGTATTTCGCCGGAGCCGCATCTGCCTGGGCAACAGGCAGGTGCGGCTCTACTTCGTAGCCTTTGCCACGGTGAACAGGAACGTCGAGTCCTCTTCCGCTTCCAGGCTGTGCAGTCCCTCCGGAACGATCAGCAGGTCACCGGGTTTGCCGTCCCAGGAGTCGTCGCCGGCCCGCAGCCGGATACTCCCTTGAAGGACAAAGACTGTGGCGTCACCAGGATTCTGGTGCTCGCTCAACTGCGTGCCGGCCTTGAGCGCCATGACCGTCTGGCGAAGCACCTTCTCATGCCCGCCGTAGACGGTGTCGGCAGCCCGCCCGTTGCTCGCTGCAAGGGCCGCGGCAAGCTGCTGCCGGGCCAGGGCGTCGATCGAAATTTTCTGCATGAGGCCACGGTACTCAAACGGGCCTTCCGGCGATATAGGCCGGTGGACCTGCCAGGCAGAAGCGCGCGAAAAAACGTATACCCCGTCGGCTGCGGCCGGGCCAGCACAACCTCTGGACAGCACGTCCCGCCGTCAGTAAATTCAAAGAATAGATCCCACTGGATGCACGACGGGAAAGAGCCGGTCATGGCCACTTATGATTACGCCTCCGGAACTGCGGCGCCCACCGCGTACCCCCAGGTGGTACCGCGGCGCAAGGGACGCATGGTGGTCAACTGGATCACCACCACAGACCACAAGACCATCGGGTACTTGTACCTGATCGCGTCCTTCGTATTCTTCTGCTTCGGCGGCGTGATGGCCCTGCTGATCCGCGCCGAACTGTTTGAACCGGGCATGCAGATCCTGCAGACCAAGGAACAGTACAACCAGCTGTTCACCATGCACGGCACGGTCATGCTCCTCATGTTTGCAACGCCGCTGTTCGCGGGCTTCACCAACGTCATCATGCCGCTGCAGATCGGTGCCCCGGATGTCGCCTTCCCCCGACTGAACGCACTGGCTTTCTGGTTCTTCCTGTTCGGCTCCACGATCGCCGTCTCCGGCTTCATCACCCCGCAGGGTGCCGCGTCGTTCGGCTGGTTTGCGTACGCCCCGCTGAATAACACCACATTCACCCCCGGCGTGGGCGGTGACCTGTGGGTCTTCGGCCTCGCGCTGTCCGGCTTCGGCACTATCCTCGGCGCCGTCAACTTCATCACCACCATCGTCTGCATGCGCGCCCCGGGCATGACCATGTGGCGCATGCCCATCTTCACGTGGAACGCCCTGGCCACGTCCATCCTGGTGATCATGGCCTTCCCGCCGCTGGCCGCAGCGCTGTTCGCCCTTGGCGCCGACCGCAAGTTTGGTGCCCACATCTACGATCCCGAGAACGGCGGTGCCGTCCTCTGGCAGCACCTGTTCTGGTTCTTCGGCCACCCCGAGGTATACATCATCGCCCTGCCGTTCTTCGGCATCGTGTCCGAGATCTTCCCGGTCTTCAGCCGCAAGCCGATCTTCGGCTACAAGGGCCTGGTCTACGCAACCATTGCGATCGCGGCGCTGTCCGTGACCGTATGGGCACACCACATGTACGTCACCGGCTCGGTCATGCTGCCGTTCTTCGCCTTTATGACAATGCTGATCGCGGTACCGACCGGTGTGAAGTTCTTCAACTGGATCGGCACCATGTGGGGCGGCTCGCTCACCTTTGAGACGCCCATGCTGTGGAGCATCGGCTTCCTCGCGACCTTCCTCTTCGGCGGCCTGACCGGCATCATCCTGTCCTCGCCGCCGCTGGACTTCCACGTCTCGGACTCCTACTTCGTGGTGGCCCACTTCCACTACGTGGTGTTTGGTACCGTGGTGTTCGCTATGTTCGCCGGCTTCTACTTCTGGTGGCCGAAGTGGACCGGCAAGATGCTCAACGAGCGCCTCGGCAAGATCCACTTCTGGATGCTGTTCCTCGGCTTCCACGGAACCTTCCTGATCCAGCACTGGCTGGGAGTCGAGGGCATGCCCCGCCGCTACGCCGACTACATGCCGCAGGACAACTTCGCCTGGATGAACCAGTTCTCCACCATCAGCTCTTACCTTCTCGGTGCCTCGATGATCCCGTTCTTCTGGAACGTGTACATCACCTGGCGCAGCCGCGAAAAGGTCGAGGTGGACGATCCCTGGGGCTTTGGAGCATCGCTGGAGTGGGCCACGTCCTGCCCGCCGCCGCGCCACAACTTCACGTCGCTGCCGCGCATCCGCTCGGAGCGCCCGGCCCTGGACCTCCACCATCCAGAGCTTCGGGTGCGTGAACACGAGACCACCCATTCGCCGGCCGCAGACGTCCTCGGGGCGGCAGATATCGGCGAAAAGGACGTGCGGAATCCGAATCCGGACGAGTAACCGCAAGATCGAAGGCTTACATCCATAGCGCTGCCCTGTAGCGCTGCTCCGCGGCTGCGCCTTCCTTTGCCCCTTTGCCGCCCTTTCCCCCTGGTCTGCGTCTGGCGCCTGCTGACGATGGTGCGGCGCGGCACCGTGTTCTCCCACGCTGCCTTCCGCTACGTGGACGTGGTGACCGGCGCCGTCGCGGCGGCTTCCCAGTGGCCCGCGACGCCGAAGCCAAACACCTGCAGGACGAACTGGACGAGGTGATCTGATGCCGATCATCGTGGACATTGACGTGATGCTGGCAAAACGCAAGATGCCCGTGGGCACGCTCGCGGACCGCGTGGGAATCACCCCCGCCAACCTGGCGGTGCTCAAGAACGGCCGGGCCAAAGCGGTGCGCTTCACCACGCTCGAGGCTCTGTGCGAGGTGCTCGGGTGCCAGCCCGGGGGACCTGCTGCGGTGGGAACCCGGAGATGCGGAGGACCTGACGTCCCTGACCGTGGACGACGAACAGAAGCCCGATTCGCGAGATAATTGAGTTATGG
Source organism: Arthrobacter sp. ISL-69 (assembly GCF_018613775.1). Taxonomy (NCBI): domain Bacteria; kingdom Bacillati; phylum Actinomycetota; class Actinomycetes; order Micrococcales; family Micrococcaceae; genus Arthrobacter; species Arthrobacter sp. ISL-69. The sequence goes on along the minus strand of NZ_JAGGPO010000007.1, from coordinate 187,934 downwards.
CCGACCAGGATCAGGACAGGGACCTCTGGGACGAGTTCGACAGTCTCAAGCCCGGAGCCCCCGACCGCGTCGGGGGCTACCCCGGAGGTGAGCCTTTGGGCTTTGGCTTCCGAACGGGAGTCCGCAGCGCAAGGGTGGCCCTCGGCTTCGCCGTGTACACCCTGGTTCTCGGAACCGTGCTGGTCCTCGTGGGCGCCGTCTTTTTCGTCAGCCAGGGCGAGTGGCTGATGCTCGCGCTGATGGTGCTGATCGAGGCCGTTTTCCTCTACGCCTTCACCCGGCTGGTGAAGCAGGCCCGCAACCGGCGCTCCGCCCGCTAGTTCACCTACTTCGCCCACCCCACCTTCCGGAGCCAGCCTGCCAGGATGGGCAGCACCACTGCACTGTTCATCGCCCCCAGGTGGTCCAGGCCCGGAAGTATCTCGACGTCCCATCCGGCCTTGATGAGTGCCTCCCGGTGCGCGGCGAGGGGGTCACCGATCCGCACCTGCACGCCACCCCACTTGGGTCCGTAGTCGATCCGGTCCTCGGCGCCGGCGAAGGCGAGCCGCGCCAGGCCAGGCGGCAGCACGGCGGCGAAGTCGTCGAAGTCCTGGAGGGCTTCGTAGAGGGTCATGAATTGGCGGGTTTGCGCCTCACTGGTCTGGATGGCCGCCGAATCCCAGTCGCCCGGCTCGGCTACAGGCGCCGGCGTGTCAGGATCTGCAGGCCGGGCTGACGCGGCATGCGCCGCCCGGGTCACCGCCAGCATGCTCTGGTACGGCCCGTCGAGGGGCGGGAATCCGCCCATGGCGAGCGCCCGGACACGGTCGGTGCGGATCGCGAGCTGCAGGCCACTCAATGCCAGCCAGGAATAGCCGTAGTACGCGAAGCCTTCGGCACTAGCGGCATCAGCAATGGCCAGGAAATCGGCAGCCACATGCTCCGGGGTGAGAGTGTCCGGTGCCGGGTGTGCCATCCGGTGGCCTTCGTAGTCCGCCACGATCACCCGGTTTGAGCTTGCCAGCCCCTTCACCAGGTTGGGGCCGAGGTCCGGGTCGCCGCCCCACTGCCGCAGCGTTTCGGCTTCCGCCGGCGTGTGCGCCGCGAGGCTAACCGGCAATAGGAGTGGCGGTCCTTCTCCGTGGATGGAGACGGCGATGGTCGATCCATCGTGCTGGACGGCGTCAGCACTTTCAGCCATGGCTTCATCCCTCGGTGTGAGGTAAACGTGGAGGTCTTAAGCATGCCACCGAGCTGGCCCAGACTGGCGGCAGGCGTGATGGCGGCTTTTCGGACGCACGGGGCGGAACAAGCTTTGGAATACCAAGCAGCGGAAGTGCGTGCCGCCTCGGTCGAGGGTCGATTGAGCCGAAACCGTTGATGCTGAAGGGTGTTTCAGACAGATTAGGTGTCAGCGCCGGAACCTCCACTGCCCCTCTGGCCTCATTTTGGAATACCAAGTAACGTTTAGGTATCCGCCTTCGCCCCAAGGGCGGCTTTCCCCAAGGAGACAACGATGTGCCTTCACGACCACACTTCCGCCCCGCAGCTGCCGGCCGACGTCCCGCGCCGCGGCATCCTGGCCGGTGCGGCCGCCCTCGCCGGGATCTCCGTCGCGAGCATCGCCGCCCAGCTCGGCGGGGCCCCGGCAGCACGCGCCGCGGAGCGCCCGTCCGGGCCCAACTACCCGGGCAGCCCCATCGCACACCCGCCCCTGATCATCGAGGGCGGCACCATCGTGGATCCCAAGACCGGTGACGCCGTCGAAGACGGCGTGCTGGTGCTCGACGGCGGCAAGGTCGCCGCCGTCGGAAGCCGGGACGCCACACGGAAAGCAGTCGCCGCCGTCGCCGGCCGCGCCCAAGTCCTTAACGCCTCGGGCCGCTGGGTGCTCCCCGGTCTCATCGACGTGCATGTCCACGCAAACGCGTTCGCCGATGCCCGCGCCATCCTGCAGGGCGGTGCCACCAGCGTCCGGAGCGGTTCGAGCAGCTACTACCAGGACGTCGCGCTGGCGGCACTCCCCGACTGGGCGCCGGGCGTCTCGCCGCGCATGCTGCCCGCAGGACTGTTCATCTCCCCGGAGCTGGGCGACTCCCTCCTCGCGGACCCCGACCTCGCGCCGCTGGCCACCCTCTCCGGGGGCGTCAAGGACGCAACCGACCTCGCCTACCTGACCCGGGTCAACCTCAAGCGCGGCGCCGAAGTCATCAAGACCCGCGCCAATCCCCGCGCCGGGCTGCCTGAGCAGGATCCCCGCGAACTGGTCTACAACTACGAGCAGCTTTCGGCTGTGGTCAAGGCCGCCAAGGGCGCCGGAGTCCTGTGCCACGCCTACAGCGCCGAGGGGATCGACGGTGCCGTCCGCGCCGGAGTGCGCAGCATCGAACATGGCGTCTTCGTCACCGAGCAGACCATCGCCGAGATGGCCCGCCGCGGGACTTACTTCACGCCCACCATGGATGCCATCACCAGCATGGCGGCGTCCGCCAACCCGATCCTCGCCGCCCGCGGCAAGGAGTACACGCCGATTCTCCAGGCTGCCGTCCGTGCCGCGCAGGACGCCGGCGTGACGATTGTGGCCGGCACCGATTCCTTCGGGACCGACGTGACGCCGATCGGCACGGAAGCGCGCCTCCTCGCCGAGGCCGGGCTCTCCCCGCTGGAGGCATTGCGGTCCGCGACGGTCCACGCCGCCCGGCTGCTCGGCTGGAGCGAAACGGCGGGCCGGCTGGTGCGCGGTTCCTTCGCCGACGCCATCGTGGTGGACGCCGATCCCCTGGCGGACGCCTCCGCCCTGGAGAAAGTCAGCGTCGTCATTGCCCAGGGAGCCATAGTCCGCAACGGGCTCTAAGCGGACGCGTTGTCTTCCACAGTGCATGTCGTCCACGACGCGTTGTCTTCCACCGGGCCAGGCCATACCGTGAAGGGACGGTAGCCGAGTTGCAGGTGCGGGCATGGGAAGTACTTCGTGGGCAGCGCGCTTGTTCCTGTCGTGCCTCGTGGCGGGCGGCATTCTTGCCGGCATGGCTGCCGGCACTCCTGCCGGTGTTCCGGGCGGGTCCAGCCCGGTGGCTGTCCCGGCCCGGGCGCCGGCAACCGCACCTGCAGTTCCGGACCAGGCGTATGAAACGGTGGATGCCTTCCTCCGCGAGCAGATAGACGTCCTCGGAATTCCGGGCGCGGCCCTTGCCGTCGTCAGGAACGGCGTGCAGGTGCACTCCGCGGCGTTTGGCCGGGCCGATGACTCCGGCCGCGCCATGACCGCGCAGACGCCCGTGCTGCTGGCGTCCACAAGCAAGTCGCTCACTGCCCTTGCCGTGATGCAGCAGGTTGAGGCCGGCCGGCTGCAGTTGGATGAGCCGGTGCGGACCTACCTGCCGTGGTTTACCTTGAAGGACAACCGGTCGGCCTCAATCACGGTCCGTCATTTGCTCCATCAATCCAGCGGCATGGCCTCGGGGGACACCGCCTTCGAGGCTTCCGACGCACAGGGCCCGGAAGCCATCGAGGAAGGTGTCCGCGCCCTGTCGGGTTCCCCGCTGGCCGGAGAACCGGGCGAAGCTTTCCGGTACGCCAGTGCCAACTTCAATGTCCTGGGCCTCCTGGTCCAGACGGTCTCCGGCCAGCCGTTCGGGGACTACATGGAGCAGCACGTTTTCGGGCCCCTGGGCATGGCTCACAGCCATCCCACCCGGGCGGCTGCCCGTGAAGACAACATGGCGTCAGGCTATTCGCTGTGGTTCGGCGCATTCTGGCGCCCGACCGACGTTCCCGCGCCCTCCACCGGAATGCCCTCCACCACCATGTACGCCTCGGCCGAGGACTTGGGCCATGAACTGGTGGCTCTCCTGGGCGAGGGACGGTACGGCGATCGACCCCTCCTCCAGCCGGAAAGCGTGGATGCCCTGCTCACGCCACGGGCCCGCGTGGACGGGTCCAAGGAGTATGCCATGGGGTGGTTCACCCGGCCGCTCTCGGAGTCAGCCGAAGTCGACGGTGACGTACCACGGGTCCTTGAGCATCAGGGGGAATGGGGAAACTCGCATACGTTCAAGGCCATGGTTCCGGCTTCCGGCCTGGGCGTCGCCTTGGTGGTCAACGCCAACGACACCTCGGCTCCCTCACGACTTAAGGCCCTCGACAGCAACGTCCTGCGGATTCTCCATGGGCAGCCACCGGCGCCGACTGTGGTCCAGGAGGACTGGCTGCAACGCTACAGCTGGGTGGTCTCGTTGGCACTGCTGTTGGCCGAACTGCTGAGCCTGGCCCTGGCTCTCACCGTCCTGGTCAGAACCGGCCTGTTCCGAAAACGCGCCCCGACCCGAAAGCGGTGGTTCCTGCTGGCATATGCTGTCACGGCTCTCGCCCTCGACGCGTTTGCGCTGTGGCTGTGCCTCATCTACGCGCCCAGCAGGTTCGAGACCAATCTGGCTGTCATCGTCCGCCAGTTCCCCGACGTCGGCATCTCGCTGGTGCCGGTGCTCTTGTTGGCCATCGTCTGGCCGCTCCCCCGAACTGTGCTACTCGCCAGGGTGTTTACCTCTCGTCCAGCTCCCGGCAGGCGGCAGTCCACGTAGCGTGCCTAGGGTGGACGGGGTCGCCGGCGCACGGCCGGGGACCCGTCATCCAGGAGGAACCACATACGCACAATCCTGACTGCCGCGGCCGCTGCCGCCCTCATCACCTCGCTGGCGAGTCCCGCAGTCGCCGGGCGCCGCACTCAAGACCAACGAGCGCAACGGCTCCTTCGACCCGCGGTCCCACCGCGGCGGCCGCGGTGAGTGGACCGAGGAATCCCTGGCGGCGTTCGGCAACTCGCTCAGGCTGGGTGTGACGACGCTGGAGCTGGACACGCACCTGACCGAGGACGGCAAGGTCATCGTCTGGCGTGCAGCCTCATGAGCCCGTGAACTTCGCCCGTTTCCTCTTCCTGGACCCCCGCGGCAAGACCGCATACCGCCACTGGAACGACTCGGCCGAACAAATCGTCGCCCTGCTCCGCGCTGAATCAGGGCGCGTGCCCGCAGATCGCGCCCTCCGCGGCCTCATCGAGGAACTCTCCAACGGCAGCAGCGAGTTCGCAGCGCTCTGGGAGGCCCACGATGTGCGGATTCACCTCGCCGGCAACAAGCTCTTCCACCACCCCGACGTGGGCGACCTCGACCTTGGCTACGAGGTAGCAAGCGGTCGCTACCCCGAATAATTCAACAGCTCGCAAGGTCCTGAGCACCCCTAGCCTCACGCCCTTCTATCTGCCTGCTGACTGGCGACCATCCCCCGAGAGCATCCGGCATCAGATGAAGCATTGGTGGTGACCGCTAAAATGTCAGACCCTCGAGCCAAACTTGTGGGTATGGGAAGCACCGCAGCAACTGACGCCTTGGACGCCATCACGACGTCCGTTGCTGCGCTGTATCGCGTTGTCGACAGTAGACGCCCCAGCGAAGAGTCCTGCTCGGATCCTTTGCGGCAGCTGGCCGACGACTGCCTGGACGGGCTGGCTGAGCTGGCCCGCATGGATGCCCGGAGTGCGGCCCTCAAGGTCCGGCTGACTGACACGTTTGTCGAGGCAACCAGGGCCATGGCGTCCCCGGCGGTGTCGCCCCATGAGCAGTCCGAGGCTGATATGGGCCTTGTCGCCGAATTGGCCTGCGTCCTGACTGTCAGCGAAAGAGCCGCGGGAGCATTCCTGCAGGAAACCCGGCAGCTCACCACAGCCCTGCCACTGACACTCGCAGCCCTGCAGGCCGGGACCATTTCATGGCAGCACGCCCGGATCATGGTTGAGGAAACCACTGATGTCCCCCCGGCCGCTGCCGCCGCATTGGAAGCGCACTTCCTGGATCCTGACGCCGTGAACGCTGCGCGGGGCTGTCCGGTCGGGGATCTGGTGCCCTCCCGGTTCCGGGCAAAAGCCAGAAGTTGGCGGGAGCGCCACCACCCTGTCAGCATCGAACAGCGCCACCGGACCAGCGTCCAGGACCGGCGACTGGAATTCGCCCCGGACCGCGACGGAATGGCGTGGCTCTCCGCGTACCTGCCCGCCGACGCCGCCGCCTCCATCTGGAACCGTGCCACTGACGCCGCCAGGGCCCTCCAAAACCCGTCCGAGCCGCGAAACCTCTCCCAACTCCGTGCAGACACCGCCGCCACTTGGCTGCTCGCCGGTGTCGCTGAAGGTGTTCCGTCGCCGAAGGCGCAGGTCCTGGTCACCGTACCTGTACTTTCGCTCCTGGGCGCCACCGAAGAAACCGCCGTCCTGGATGGTTACGGACCGATTCCGCCCAGTATGGCCCGCCGGCTGGTCGCAGACGGCGCCACCTCGTTCCACCGCGTTCTGACCGACCCTCGCGTCGGCGCACCGCTGGAAATAGGACGCGCCAGCTACCGGATTCCGGCGGCCATGCGCCAATGGCTACGCCTCAGGGACGGAAAATGCCCCTTCCCCGGGTGCAATAACCAGTCCCTCGATACGGAGGCGGACCACGTCCTGGCTTGGCACGACGGTGGCGCCACGGGGATCTCCAACCTCGGCCAGCCGTGCCGGAAGCATCACCGGCTCAAACACACCACCGGTTGGACACCCATTGGCGCCAGCCGCGACGCACCGCCCGGCTGGGTGGCACCGTCAGGGCGCCGCTACGCCAGCGAAAGATACGACTGGGAACCACCCTGGATGCCCTACCCCATAACAGGGCCACCGGGCATGGCTCACCCTGCCGATGGTCCGGACTACCTCACGGATGCAGACCTCCACCAAGGGACGCACCACGCCACCGGCGCAGACCTGCCCGTTAACCTATTGCCCGTTGACCCGTTGCCGGAATGGGAGACGTGGATCGCAGCCTAGTGGCATCGCAGCCAGGCTGCGCCTCGCCTCAACCCTCGGAGCCTCACACACCGCACTGCGCCGTGACTTGGACAGCGCGGCTGCCTTCGGATGCGGTTGCTCGGAAACCTAGGTGTGGCCGATGCGCTTCCGTCGGTCGCGCCACGCTCGGCGGAGGGAGCCAATGGTCACGAAAACCGCGATCCCTCCGAAAATCAAAGTCAGGATCGTGCCTACTCCCCTAAGAAACACGCCGTCGCTTTCAAAGCCCACCACCCTTGCCTCGCCAGGGTCGGGTGCCCGGTACACCACCGTGACTTCCTCGCCCACAACAGGGTGCTGGTCATGGTCAACGGCGGCTCTGGTGACATGGACCAATCCATCGGCCGACCGGAACTCCACCGTGATCTTGCGGTTGGACGCCTTCGTTACGTCATTAAATTCAACTATCGTTCCAGCGGCACGTTCTCCGGTCCGCACAAGCTCTTCGTCGGCGTTGATCAGGTGGGTGCCGACGCCGATAAGCACCGGTCCGAGACACAGCACCAGCACCGTAACAACTAGATTCACCAGCCGCGAGAGCACCGGTTTCGATTTGCGGTTCAGAGGCGCGTTCGGCAAAGTCACGCCTCCATTCTGCCGTAGCCCGGGTCAGCCCTCGGGAGGCCCGCCCGGCGGAAAGGCCCACCCGGCAGAAAGCTCAGCCCGCAGCAACGCCACCGGTATCAGCAACTCGTGGCCAGCAACTCGTGGTTGGCATCGCCGCCGGGCAACTTACGCCCGGGCGTGCGGGGCCAGGGCCTCGCTGAGGAACTCGAGGTGCGCCGGCTTTGGAGCGGTGGTGCTGGCGGCGTACTCCGGGTGCTTGGTGAGGAACTTCTTGATGTACGGGCACACCGGCACAATGCTGATTCCGGCCGCTACCGTCTCGTCCAAGGCCACGGTGGCCAGCTGGCTGGCCAGCCCCTGACCCCCGTATTCCTCATTAATCACGGTGTGGTAGAAAATCCGCTGCGGTAAGTCACCGGCGTCGTACGTTTTGTACACGGCCTTGCCGATCACGTTTCCGGCAACAAGCACTTCAAAGCGCTCGCGGTCCGGGTTGTGGCGGATGGTGGCTTCAGTCACGGGATCTCCTTGATCGGGGCTTCTGCTACAGCCTAACCTCAGGGGAGCTGCTGTTATTTCTGACAGCTGCTATTTCTGACTGAGGAGCAACGATGGCCGTCAACGACAACGAAGCGCAGATCCTGGACCAATGGAGCCACCGGCTGGCCCAGGCGCTTCAGCTCCTGGACCTCGACTTTGACCGGGAACTCATCCTGGACCTGGCCGGGGAGTCCGCGCGCTCGGTGACCCACGCAGCCGCGCCAATCACCGCGCTGATGGTGGGCTACGCGGCCGGGCTCGCCGCCGGCACTGGCAGTGCCGGCTCCAAGGAATCGTCAGCCGCGGCGGTCGCGCAAGCAGCGGGGGTGGCCCTGCAGCTGTGCGAGCACGGAGCCGACGGCGGTCCGGCCAGCAGCGGCTGGGCCGACACCGCCCAGTAACACCCGGCCGGTAGGGTGATAACACCGCACCGACAGGAAGGCACCCAGTATGCAGGTCCCCCTCTATGTATGGATTCTGACCCTTGTCGGCATTTTGGGCCTGCTGGCCTTCGACTTTTTCTTCCACGTGCGTAAGGCGCACTCCCCCAAGCTCAAGGAGTCGGCCACGTGGTCCGCCATTTACGTGGGCCTTGCCCTCCTCTTCGGCCTTGGCGTCCTGATGTTCGGCGGCACCACCATGGGCACCGAATACTTCGCCGGCTATGTCACCGAAAAGGCCCTGTCCGTGGACAACCTTTTCGTCTTCCTCATCATCATGTCCAGCTTCAGGGTCCCTCGGGCGGACCAGCAGAAAGTGCTCCTGTTCGGCATCGTGTTCTCGCTGATCGCCCGCACCGGCTTCATCTTCCTCGGCGCGGCCCTCATCAACAGCTTCGCCTGGGTGTTCTACATCTTCGGCCTCATCCTGCTGATCACCGCCGGCAACCTGCTCAAGCCCGATTCGCACGAGGAGGAAAGTGAGGGCTTCGTGGTCCGGCTCGCCCGGAAGTTGCTCCCGGCCTCGGAGCACTACGACGGCGACAAGCTCTTTACCGTGGAAAACGGCAAACGCGTCCTCACCCCCATGCTCCTGGTCATGGTGGCCATCGGCGGAACGGACATCCTCTTCGCGCTGGATTCCATCCCCGCCATCTTCGGCCTCACGCAGAACGTCTTCGTCGTGTTCACGGCCACGGCCTTCTCACTCATGGGCCTGCGGCAGCTGTTCTTCCTCATCGACGAACTGCTGGACCGCCTCATTTACCTGTCGTACGGTCTCGCCGCGATCCTCGGCTTCATCGGCGTCAAGCTCATCCTGCACGCGCTCCACGAGAACAACCTGCCGTTCATCAACGACGGGCAGCACGTGAATGTCCTGGAGATCAGCACCGGCCTCTCGCTGATCATCATTATCGGCGTGCTGGTGATCACGGTCCTGGCCTCGATCTACAGCCCCAAGGGCAAAGCCAAGAACATGGTCTCCCGCGCTAAACGGCACGCCACCGATTACGTGGACCTCAATTACGAGACGGACATTGCCGAGCGCGAGGCGATCTTCAACAAGATGGTCCACGAAGAGCAAGAACTCAGGAAGCTGCCTGAGAAGTACAAGCGGCTCATCAGGAACCAGACCGAGTTCATGGACCTGATCAAGCAAGCCCACGCCGAGCACGACGAAGCCCTGCACCGGGAAGGACGCGCGTAGCACCGGGTCAGCCAGCCCGACGCAACCCGCCGGATCTCGACCGGCGGAGTCCCCTGTTCTACGCTCGAAGCATGCCCCGCTTAAGCGTCAACGGCATTGACCTCTACTACGAAGAGCACGGCGAAGGCGTACCCGTCCTGGGCATACACGGGACACCCAGCTCCGCTCTCCTGTGGGAAGACGCCGCCGTGGAACTGGGCAGGATCGGCCGGTGCATCATCTACGACCGCAGGGGCTTCTACCGCAGCGGCCGCCCCGAGCCGTTCGACGCCGTTGGCCTGACAGAGCACGTGGACGACGCCGCCGCCCTCCTGGAAATCCTCCATGCTGCGCCGGCGGTGGTCATCGGACGCAGCACCGGCGGTGAAATCGCCCTCTACCTCGCCCACCGTTTTCCCGAACTCGTACAGGCACTTGTGCTGCTTGAGCCGGCGGTCTTCTGGATGGACCCCAAGGCCTTCGCGTGGGCAATGGAACTGCGGAAGTCAGTGCTCCACGCCGCCGCCAAGGATCCGTGGCGGGCCGCGGAAAGCGTCGTTCGTTTTGCCCTTGGCGACCAGGCCTGGGAGGCTTTGCCGGCCACTTTCAGGGACATGTTCGCCGCCACCAGCCCGGCCGTCCTCGCGGAGATCAGGGGTGAAGGCCTGGACCTCAGCGAGAAGCAGGCAGAACTGGGTGCCGAGGAACTCGGACAACTGCGCCAGCCGACGCTGCTCGTTTCCGCCGAAGATTCTCCGGGGGTCTTGCGCCTGGTCAACTCGCGTCTGGCGGAGGCACTTCCCCACTCCGAGAGCGTGCTGGTCAGCGGCGGCCACCTGATCAACCCGGCGCATCCCGCCGTTCTCGAGTTCGTCCGTCGCTTCGCAGCGGCGCGCGAGTGACGGCGTTCGATCAGTACACGTGCTCAGTACACAACGTCGAAGCTGCTGAACTCCCCCGTTGCCGCCGATACCGACTCGGCCACGTGGTCCACGCGCCCCGGCGCATCCTCGGACCTCAGCCAGCGGCGGAACTCCAGAACCACCGCCTGGGGACCTTCGACGACGACGGCGACCGTACCGTCGTCGTCGTTCCTCACCGTTCCGGTCAGCGAGAGTTCCTCCGCCTTCCGCACGGTCCAGTAACGGAATCCGACCGCCTGGACGATGCCCTCCACGCGGGCCTGCAAGCGGACGTCCGTGCCAGAGTCCTGATCTGCAGCATGAGCCATGGTTCCAATGTAATGCCGGGACCGGGGGTTTCGCTCCCTCAGGCTTCCGGGTTGATGTTGGCGGCATGCTTGGCCTTGCGGCGCCTCGAGCGCGACCAGACGAGGAGGGCACCAATGGCTCCGATGAGCACCGGGACGGTCACGCCCAGTGGCTGGGCCCAGTCCTTCACGAGCGCATTCAGCACATAGCCGAGTTCAATCTCCACCTGGATGTTTTCCCGGAACGTCTCCAGGCTCAGGTCCGGACCGTCCTCCGCCGTGGCGAACAGCTGCAGGGTCATGGTTTTCCGGCCCGACTCCTTGGGCGTGATCCACCAGCGCCATTCCGCGACGCCCTCCACGGGAACCAGCATCTCGCCACCTGGATTTCCGGCCCGCTCAATGTCCATTCCCGGGCCGGACAGGTCCGCCCGCATCTCTTCGCAGACAATGGGCGCACGCGTTTGCACCGGGTTGTTGCCGGGGATCTTCTCTTCATGGCCGGCCCCGGGATCGCCCATGGTGACGTGCAGGACGAACTCCCGGGTCTCTCCCTGACGCATGGGCGACGGCGGCCTGAACGTCAGCTCGCCCTCCAAGCACGTGTCCAGGATTTCCTTGGCCCGCCGGGCCCGTTCGAAGGCAGTAGAGGTGGGACCCGGCGGACGACTTGCTGTCTCTTCGGGCAAGGGCCCGGTGACCGTCGCGGTGGGGCGCGTTGTAGGGAATGGTCCCGCACCGGGCTCCGTGTCGGAAGGGCCGCCGTCGCCGGGCGTGGGTCGCGTGGCTGAGGCCGACGGCGACGGTCCGGCGTTCGGCACCGGCGTGCACGCGGCCAGGCCCGCGGCGATGCACAGGGCTACCAGGGCGGATGCAATTGCCTTCGCACCGCTCACGAGCCGCTGCTTCCCCAGTGCGTACATCAGAACTCCGACTTATCGGACTGCGTCCTGATTCGAGTCTGCGCGGGCGCATTGGGCGAGTCAAGGAGCGCCGCAGCTATCCTGCGGGCCGCAACGAGGTGATCATCCGCCGGATATTCCGGTACTCGCCGGTGTCCGCGTACAGCTTCGCCTTTTCCAAGTACGGGAGCGCCGGATCCACGGGGGTGGCGTTGTTTGCGGTGTCGTAGACCGCGCCGAACATGGCGCCGCTGGGCGGCCACCTGAACAGCAGGAAGATGGGACACTCCAGCGTCCCAATTTTCTCCGGAATCATGGTGATGCCGTAGGCCGCAATGGTTTCAGCCGTCCTGGCCGGAGCGGAGGCATCTCCCCTGGTTTCAAACATGAACCGGGGCACGTTTTCGTTCGGCACGCCCTTCTCAGCGAGCACCGTCATCGATTCAGAATCCAGCACCGTAAACGGGTACTGCTGCACGCACTCCAAACCGGTGACCACCTTGGTCTGCAGGACAGCCATCGGCTTCCCTGCGGCATTCAAAACCTCCACGAACATCCCGCCGAGCGGTGATGTTCCGGCGGGATCCTTGACGGTCCAGTCGCCCGGATAGTCGAACGTCAGGTCACGGTCCGACGTCGTAAACGTCTTCCAGCCGGACGCCGTCGGTGACGGCAACCGGCTCGGGGACGTTGCCGAAGGCGCCGGTTCAGTCGGTGTTACGCCGGCCGTCGCACTTGGCGGGACGGCCGACCCGGTGGGCGCGCCCGTGGCTGTTCCGCTGGTAGTTCCGTTTGTGGTCCCGCTTGGCGACGCGCTGGGTGGGGTGGCCGTCGCGGCCCCCGTGTCAGGCGGGGCGGCAGGGGGTCCGCAGGCTGCCAGGAGCACCGCGAGGCAAGCCCCGGCAGCAGTTGCGGCCCCTGAACGTGCCGGTCCAGGTGATCCATAGCCGGGCTTCATTGATCGGCGCATGCAATCCTCCTCAAGCAAGCTGAGGGGTTAATTGTGGCCCTGCCGTTCGCGGGTGGACCGGGACGGGGGCAATTTGCCGCCAAAACGTTGCGCGCCGCGGGTTGCTCCGCGGTGCGCAACGGTTCCTGCGTGCGCAAAGGTTCCGGCGTGGCCGGGTCCGCCTAGGCGGCGGGCCGCAGCGAGGTGATCATCTTCTTGATGTTCTTGTACTCCTGGGTGCCCGTGTAGGCCTCAGGGGTGTCCACATGCATCTCGTTGCCGGGAGTGGTGTCGAAGGGGTCGTAGACGCCGCCGAACATGGCGCCGCTGGGCGGCCATGTGAAGAAGTGGAAGATGGGGCACGCTTCGGTACCGCTGGGTTCGGGGGCCGTGGTGATGCCGTACGCGAACAGGGTCATCAGCTTCGGATCCGTGGCGGTGGTGTCCGTCCGCGTCTCGAAGGTGTACCGGGGCACCCTGCCGTCCTGCTCCAGTGCCGGAACGGGCTCGGATTCGTACACTCCGAACGGCTGCTTCTCGGTGCATTCGGAGCCGGTGACCATGTTCGTCCTGAGCGTCGCGAGGTTCTTGCCGTTGGCGTTGGTGATGTTCACGAACACGCCCCCGGGAGCAGCTTCGCCGGCAGGATCGGTGATCTTCCACTCGGCCGGGTAGTCGAAGATCAGGCCGTCCGCGGTTGTGTGGGACTTCCAGCCGGCTTCGGGATCCGAGGGCGCTGAGGTGGAGGCTGTGGCGCTCGGGGAAGTTGAGGCGGGGGTGGGGGTTGCCGAAGCGGTGGAAGTGGTGTCCGGGGAGTTCGTCGACGGTGACGATGCCGGCGGGCCGCAGGCTACGAGCAGAAAGGCGAGGCCTAGGGCCCCTGAGACTGCGATGGCCGAGGGTGCTGAGCGGTGCATCTGTTCTCCTGAATCTCATGAGACCGCGAATAGTTCCTCAATTGTGAACCTCCGCCAACGCACGCTCCAGCAATAAATCCAATCGATGTCCAGATGTTATTGGCAGAGCGACCCGCACTCCGGCTGCCGGCCCCGGGAAGGAGCCGCGCCGCCGTCGTGCGTCCCTGCAGCCCTTTCCTGCCCGTAGGATCTGAACAATAATCGAACCGAGCCCAATCATCAGACCAGCCGAAAGCAACTGAGGAGACCAGGCCATGACCACGCACGCGGACCCCGCAACGGAACCCCCTGTCAGAGATGAGGTGGACACCGATGACGAGGTGAGCACGGATCCCGGCTGGTTCAGGAAGGCGGTGGTCTACCAGATCTATCCGCGCAGCTTCGCGGACTCCGACGGCGACGGCATAGGCGACCTGCCCGGCATCATCAGCAAGCTGGACTACCTGCAGAAACTGGGGGTCGACGTCGTCTGGCTCTCCCCCATCTACACGTCACCGCAGGATGACAACGGCTACGACATCAGCAACTACCGCGATGTGGACCCCATCTTCGGCACCCTGGCCGACCTGAAGAAGCTGACCGACGGGCTGCACTCGCGGGGCATGAAGCTGGTGATGGACCTCGTGGTGAACCACACGTCGGACGAGCACCCGTGGTTCGTCGAATCCCGCTCCTCCAAGGACAATCCCAAGCGTGACTGGTACTGGTGGCGGCCGCCCAGGGAGGTTGCGGAAAACGGCGCCGAACCGGGAACCGGCGGGGAACCGAACAACTGGGGCTCCGCGTTTTCCGGCCCGGCCTGGGAGTTCGACCAGGTCACCGGCGAGTACTACCTCCACCTGTTCTCCCGGAAGCAGCCGGACCTGAACTGGGAAAACCCGGAGGTCCGCGCCGCCGTCTACGAGATGATGAACTGGTGGCTGGACCGCGGAGTGGACGGTTTCCGGATGGACGTCATCAACTTCATTTCCAAGGACACCGGCCTGCCCGACGGACCCCGGGCCGACGGGATGCTGTTCGGGGACGGCAGCCCGCATTTTATGTCCGGGCCGCGGATCCACGAGTTCCTGCACGAGATGCACCTGGAAGTCTTCGCAGGGAGGGACAAGCCGCTGCTGACCGTGGGCGAGATGCCCGGTGTCACGGTGGAGGATGCCGTCCTGTTCACAGACCCCGCGCGGCGCGAAGTGGACATGGTGTTCCAGTTCGAGCACGTGGCGCTGGACCAGGAGGACGGCAACAAATGGCGGCCCAGGAAGCTGCGGCTTACGGACCTGAAGCAATCCCTGGGCCGGTGGCAGGAGGCGCTTGCGGAGCGCGGCTGGAACAGCCTCTACTGGGGCAACCACGACCAGGCCCGGGCTGTGTCCCGCTTCGGCGATGACGGGCCGTACCGCGAGCTCTCCGCCAAGATGCTGGCCGGCATCCTGCATCTGCACCGGGGCACGCCCTACGTGTACCAGGGCGAGGAACTGGGCATGACCAACATGAGCTTCGGGACGATCAGCGACTACCGCGACATCGAGGTGCTCAACCACCACCGCGAGGCCACCACCCACCTGGGCCACACCGACGCCGATGTCCTGGCCGCGCTGGCACCCCTGAACCGGGACAATGCCCGCACGCCGGTGCAGTGGGACGCCAGCAGGCATGGCGGCTTCACCACCGGCGCTCCGTGGATCGCCGTCAACCCGAACACCAGCCACATCAACGCCGCGGAGCAGGAGGACAACCCGGACTCGGTGTTCAGCTTCTACCGCCAGGTTATCGCCCTGCGGCATGCCGAGCCGGTGGTGGCGGAGGGTGACTTCACCATGCTGCTCCCCGACGACGAGCACGTGTACGCGTTCCGGCGCTCGCTTGCGGCTCCGGCCACGGGACCCGGCTCGGCCACGGGACCCGGTTCGGCGGCGGCGCCGGGCGTCCAGCTGCTGGTGCTGGGCAACTTCTCCGGGCAGGACAGGGCTGTCGCCCTCGACGGCGGCGGCTGGGGTGATGCCGAAGCCGGCGCAGACGAGCCGGAACTGGGCCATTACCCGGCTGAACGGATCCTGGGAAACTATCCCCTGGAGGCCACGGGGACACACGCCGAAATTGCGCTCCGTCCGTGGGAACTTAAGGTCTTCCGCCGGCAACACAACACCTGAGCGTCTCCGAACCAAGGCACCACACCAGCGAAGAAGGAGTTCACGATGACCATTCCACCGCTGCCAGAGCCGGATCCGTTCCCGCCGGAGCCGGGCCCCACCGGTCCGCCGGACCCGGACAATCCGTTTCCGCCCAGCAGGCCTGATCCCACGGAGCCGCGTCCGCCAGGGCCCGGACCCGAGCCTGCGCCTTCGCCGGGGCCACTGCCGATTCCGGACCCCGGACCGGTCCCGCCAACGCCTCCCCCGCCCCATCCGGACCCCACGCGGTTCTGATTCCGGCTCTCGTGACGGGGTTCAAAAGTCTCAGTCACCAATGCTGTGCACGAAGCGGCGGACTTCAGCGTTGAACGCCTCCGGCGTTTCGGCGGCGGTCAGGTGCCCGGCGTCGGGAATCACCACGAGTTGTGAACCCGGAATCTGGCGGTGCATCTCCCGGGCGACTGCCAGCGGCGACCGCACGTCCTCTTCGCCGTAGAGCAGCAGCGTGGGCACGCTGATAGTGGGCAGCACGTCACGATAATCGGAGTGTCCGTTCGCACTCAACAGCGCCCTCATGCCGTCAGGGTGGAAGTCGGCCATGATGGCGCTGATCTCTTCGACGATCGCCGGGTCTGCCCGCTCGGTGAAGAGCGTGGGCAGCCACACGGGGATGA
The DNA here is from genome assembly GCF_018613775.1 of Arthrobacter sp. ISL-69. Lineage (NCBI taxonomy): Bacteria > Bacillati > Actinomycetota > Actinomycetes > Micrococcales > Micrococcaceae > Arthrobacter > Arthrobacter sp. ISL-69. Next base: position 171,564 of record NZ_JAGGPO010000007.1, on the reverse strand, counting down.
ATTGTTCGGGTGGCTGATCGAGCTCAGCCAGAATCTGCGCGTACCGCCGCTCCACCTCATCCGGGGGCAGCGAGCCGGCCCAGCCCGCATAGGCAGAGGCCAGCACCAAGGACGCCGCCATGTGCGAGTGGTTCCGGTACAGCTCCAGGGCGACGCATGAGCCCCAGGACAGCCCGAGGACGTGGGGTTTCCGCGGCGCGACTTCCCGGAGGAAACTGGCCAGGGCATCGCCGAGGTCCGCGCCGGAGAAGTCCGGAGGGGGATCGTCGGAACGGCCGCAGCCCGGGGCATCCCAGGCAATGACGGTGAAGTCGTTGGACAGCCCCTCCAGCTGCCGACGCCAAACGCGGCTGTCCTCGTACGCACCGTGGAGCAGGACCAGCGGAGGCCCTTGGCCCGCGCGCTGGTAGCCGATGCGCAATCCGGAAATCTCAACGGTGTCCATGCCACACCGGTCCTTTGGGGAGCTGACCCTGAATGCTCTGATTCTAGGACGATCAGGGTCAGCTGCCTACAGGAACAAAACCGCCTGCGCGGATAGACCGTGTCGCGGATTAGACCAGGGTGATGTCCCGGGTCCGGTGATCGTAGTTGAACGTGATCCGGCCGCCGGGGTGGTGCAGTTCGTGGTTGGCGCCATCGAACGCACCGAACGCACCGTAGTTCTCGTCCCAGGAACGGTTGAGCGCGATCTTGAAGGTGTAGTGGCCGGCGGGAAGGTCCGTGGTGAGCTTCCACAGCTGGTCCACTGCATCGAGCTGCATCTGGGCTTCGTCGTACTGGGGTGCCCAGTTCGCCGGGGCGCCCAGCAGCACGTTGAAGTCGCCCGCGATGGCCACGGCTTCCGGCTGGTCGATCGTCTCAACGCTGGAGGCCTCGGCGGGCTGCTCCGTGCTGGCCTTTGCCGGCTTGGCGGCGGTCTTGCGCGTGCGCACGGCCTTCGTCACGGGTGCCACTGCGTCCTCGATCAGCTCGGCGGCCTTTTCGACCACCTTGGCGGCCTTGGACGGCGCCTTCTTCTTCGGAGCGGCCTTGGGAGCCTTCGCGGCAGCAACCTTCGCAGCGGCGGGCTTGGCGGGGAGCTCCGTGGGAACAGGCACGTCAGCCGGCACCGGAGTGCCTACGGCGAGCGCGGTTGCAAACGTGTCAGCATCCGGAAACGCCACGGTGGCACGGAGGCCGTCGTCCGTGATGGTCCAGCCGCTGCGACCCTTGACGAGCCAGCCGGCCTTGACCAGCTTGCTGGTGGCAGTGGTCAGGGCCTTGTGTCCCCGGGGGATGCCTCCGCTGAGCAGTTCACTTTCCTTCTCGTTCAGCGGGACGCGAACAGTGGCCTGGGCCAGGACGGCGCCTGCGCCGAGGGTCTCACCTGACAGGACGCTTTCCGCGAGAATGTCGAGCACTGACTTGAGTCGAACCGTGGTGGTGTCTGCAATAGCCGTGGGCATGTTTGTCCTTTCGAGCATGTGATCACTCAGCATTTTGCCAGTGAACTGTAAATAGAGGCGACTATGCGCGTTAACAACGTGTGTCGTGACCGTCTATGACGCAGAATGCGACGCAAGTGATCTTAGAGTCTCAGCTTACGGGCGGAAACATGGGACTTTTGGCCCGTTGACAGGAGCCGGAAGGACTGCCGGCGACGCCCACTGGCGTGATGTCAGGCCGCCGGGACACGGGCGAACCCTGCGTGGAGGTCGTGGATAATCACGGTGCCGCCCAGCAGTTGAGTCTTCGCCTCGAGCTGTTTCACCAACTCTTCGTTGACCGCTCCGAAGATTTCGATGGTCCGAAGCTGGACGAGGGGCGCAATCGGAGGGAACTGCGGGCCGGCGACCTTCAGGTGAAACTCCAGCGATGGCAAATCCGTGTGGACGTGGAGGACGCTCATGCGTGTGCCGTCGGCCGAAAAGTAGACGTCGTAGGCGATGATCCGTGGCTCATTTACTTCGACAAAGCGCGCAAGGTCCAGCATCGCGGCCTTCAGCTCGCCAAGCTTCCCGGGCCGAACCTCGGACGTATCAAGATATACAACGAAATCACTCATGATGCCCTCCTTGGGGGCTGCCCGCACTCACGCCAAACTCGGCTCCAACCGGACGATGACTGCCTTGGACACCGGCGTGTGGCTGCCCTCGGCGACGGTCTCCAGGGGCACCAGGACGTTCGCCTCCGGGTAGTACGCCGCAGCGCATCCCCTTGCCGTGGGGTAGGACACCACCCGGAAGTTCCTGATCACCCGTTCGGCACCGTCCCCGTAGACCCCGCGGATGTCCACGTGCTGCCCGTCGGCCAGGCCGAGTTCGGCGATGTCCTCGGGGCTGACAAAAACAACGTCCCTGCCCTTCTTGATCCCGCGGTACCGGTCATTGTGCCCGTAGATGGTGGTGTTGAACTGGTCGTGCGAACGCATGGTCTGCAGGATCAGGGTCCCTGCCGGCCGCTCCACGTACTCCAAATCATTGACCGTGAGCATGGCCTTCCCGGTGGGCGTGCGGAACGTCCGCGAATCCCGCGGGCCGTTGGGCAGCACGAATCCGCCCCATTCCCGGATCCGCCGGTTGTAGTCCTCACAGCCGGCCACCACGTGCGAGATGTGGTCCCGGATGAGGTCGTAGTTCCGTTCGAAACCCGCCCAGTCCGCCTCGATCCGGCTGCCCACGGTGGCCCGTGCCAGCCGGCTGACAATTGCCACCTCGGACAACAGCCCGGGCGCCACCGGCTGCACCTTTCCCTCGGAGGCGTGCACAGCCGAAACGGTGTCCTCCACGGACACAAACTGCGGGCCGGATTCCTGCACGTCGATTTCAGTCCGTCCCAAGGTGGGCAGGATCAGCGCTTCCTGGCCGGTCACAGTGTGCGAGCGGTTGAGCTTGGTGGAAATCTGCACGGTCATCTCGGTGTTCGCCACGGCAGCCTCGGCCGCGTGGGTGTCCGAGATGGCGGCCACGAAGTTGCCTCCCATCGCGACGAAAACCCTGATCCCGCCGTCGCGCATTTTGCGGATGGTTTCCACGGCGTCGGCGCCGGGTTCGCGCGGCGGTTCGAAACTGAATTCCTTGGCGAGCGAGTCCAGGAACGCGGGAGGCATCTGCTCCCAGATGCCCATGGTCCGGTCGCCCTGCACGTTGCTGTGGCCGCGGATCGGGGACGCCCCGGCGCCGGGCTTGCCGATGTTTCCGCGCAGCAGCAGAAGGTTGATGATCTCCTTGATGGTGGGCACGGCCTTCTTGTGCTGGGTGATTCCCATGGCCCAGGTGATGATCACCTTTCCCGCCCGCAGATAGCGCTCGGCTAGTTCGTCGATTTCCACGCTGCTCAGCCCCGTGGCGCGCAGCACCGTCTCTTCCCGCAGCCCTGCCAGGTGGGCCTTGAGTTCGTCGAGGCCTTGGCAGTGCTCCCGGAGGAAATCATGGTCCAGGACCTTGCCCGGCCGCTTCGTTTCGGCATCGAGCACACGCTCGGACAGCGCCTGCATCAGGGCCATGTCACCGCCGAGCCGGATCTGCAGGTACTGGTCCGCCAGCTCCGTTCCGCGCCCCAGAATCCCGTTGACCTTCTGCGGATTCTTGTACCGCATGAGCCCGGCTTCCGGGAGCGGGTTGATGGCAACGATCTCGCAGCCGGCTTCCTTGGCCTCCTCCAGGGCGGTGAGCATGCGGGGATGGTTGCTGCCCGGGTTCTGTCCCATGATGATGATCAGGTCCGCCTTGGCGAAGTCGTCATAGGAGATGGTGGCCTTGCCGACGCCGATGGTCTGGCCCATGGCCCAGCCGGAGGATTCGTGGCACATGTTGGAGCAGTCCGGCAGGTTGTTGGTCCCGTACGCCCGCACGAACAGCTGGTACAGGAACGCGGCCTCGTTCGACGTCCGGCCGCTGGTGTAGAACGCGGCCTGGTCCGGGCTGTCCAGGCCCTGGAGCTTGCTCCCGAGGATGGAAAACGCCTCGTCCCAGCTGACCGGCCGGTAGTGGTCCTCCCCCGCCGGTTTGTACACCGGTTCCGTGAGGCGGCCCTGCATCCCGAGCCAGTATTCGGACCTTCCACTCAGTTCGCTGACCGGATTTTCGGCCCAGAACCCGGACGGGACGACGACGGGCGTTGCCTCCCAGGTGACCGCCTTGGCACCCTGTTCACAGAACTCGAAGGTCTTGCGGTGCCCGGGGTCCGGCCAGGCGCAGCTCATACAGTCGAAGCCGTCCTTTTGGTTCAGCCCCAGCAGCGTCTTGCCTGCCCGTCCGACGCCCATGTGTTTCAGGGCCGGCTGCATGGAGTGGTAGACCCCGGGGATGCCCGCGGCCCAGTCCTTCGGCTTCGCCACTTCAAGGTTGTTCTCGTCGGCTTCTTCAACATGCGGGTTCTTGCGCGGCATGCTGCACCCTCCTTGGCTTGGAACGCACCGTTCGGTGCTGCCCTCTTATCAGGATTAGCAGCTATGGAGAGACCCGGCAAGCATTTGGCCCGGCTTCCCGGGCTATCCCCCGGGGTGTTGTTCAGGTGCCGATGGGCGGACAATAGGACTCACCCGTCCTGATTGTCCGGAGCCGTCATGCCGCGCTTCCACAACTGGCTTCAGCGTCACCGCCTCGCTGCCTTCTTTGTTCTCTCGTATGTGATTTCCTGGCTGTCCTGGCCGGTGTATGCGCTGGGCATGATGCCGACGATGGAGTTCCTGCCGATCGGTCCGCTGGCAGCCGCGGTCATTGTGATCGGCCTCGCCGAAGGGCCATCCGGCTACAGGGCGTGGGGCCGTCGGATCATCCGCTGGCGGGTGGGCTGGGGCTGGTACGCCGTGGCCCTGCTCCTCCCGGCCGTGCTGGTGCTGGTCACGGGCACAGTCAATATGCTGCTGGGCGCTGCCGCACCTGGGCTGTCCCAGCTGACCTGGACCGGGCTGCTGGTAGTGTTCGCCGTGCGCCTGGTCAACCCCATGGACGGGCCGCTGGGCGAAGAACCGGGGTTCCGCGGGTACGCCGTACCGCTGCTCCAGGCCGACCGGTCGCCGCTGCAGTCGGCGGCAGTCCTCGGAACGGTGGTGGCCGGCTGGCACCTGCCGCTGATCATCTTCGGGGGGCTCAGCCTGATCGGCCTGCCCACGACTTTCGTCATCACATTCCTATACGTGTGGCTGTTCAACCGCACCGGCGGCAGCGTGTTGCTGACACTGCTCTTCCACAACAGCCAAGGCACCTTCACCGTGGGATCCTACGGTTTCACCGGTCCCGACGAACCGCGCGCGGAGCTGATCTATTTTGTGATGGTTGCCGCCGCAGCCCTCGGCACCATCCTGTTGGACCGACCGGCCTGGCGCTCCGCACCTCCCGGGGCGTCCGACGTCGGCCCGCTTTCCGGGCGCTTCAACCGCACCGCATCCGGGCCACCGGCCTGACTAATCCCCAACCCAACCCTGTTAGGAGGAGTGATGTCCTCACCACTCGCTTCCGCCGCCGGACCGATCGCCGTAGTTGCAGGCCTCACCTTCGCCGCCGTCGATGTCTCGCGGCTGCTCGCGGCCGACACCAGCAAGGAACGGATTGCGATGATGCGCGAGACCCCGTTCCAGGTGACCAACGCGCTCTACTTCGTGGTCTTCATCGGGCTGCTCCTGGCGCTGGTCTCCGTCTACCTGAGGCACCACGCTGACGCCGGAGCGCTCGGCGCCGTCGCCTTCTGTTTCGCCCTGGTGGGCACCATGGACATGGCCGGCAACATGTGGTTCGACGGCTTCGCCGGTCCATGGATTGCCGACGTCGCACCGGAGGCCATCCTGGCGGGCGGCTCGGGAATGCTGGTGATCGGCGGGTTCTCCAGCTATGTCCTGTTTGCCCTCGGCTGGGTGGTCTTTGGGATCGCCGGGTGGCGGGCGCGTATGTTCCCGGCCTGGCTGGGCGCGGCCTTCGTGGTGGCCGGTATCCTCGGCTACAACGCGGGCCTGCCGCCCTACGGCATACCGATCGGCCTGGCCATGGCGGCGCTGGGATGGTGGATCACCAGCAGCACCCAGGGCGCCCGCAGCGCTGCCCGCCGCGACGAAGCGGCTGCCTAGGAGTGGCCCAGCTCCGCGAGCAGCTCGGCCTTGCGCTCTTCGTCCGCAAACGAGGACCGGATGGAGTTCGAAGCCAGCCGCACCCGGTCGAACTCAGACAATCCCAGCACGGTCTCGAGCTGCACGAAATTGTCGTCCACATACCCGCCGAAATACGCGGGATCGTCCGAATTGACGCTGACGTTCAGTCCTGCCGCGAGCATGGCCGGCAGCGGATGGTCGGCCAGCGTATCCACAGCACGGAGCCGGACATTGGACAGCGGGCACACCGTCAGCGGCACCCGCTCCTCCACAAGGTGTTCCACGAGCTCCGGGTCCTCCATGCAACGGATACCGTGGTCGATCCGCTCCACGTCCAGCAGTTCCAGCGCATCAATAATGTACGACGGCGGTCCCTCCTCGCCGGCGTGCGCAATCCGGTGCAGCCCCGCCTCCTTCGCCCGGGCAAAGAGCCGTTCGAACTTGGCCGGCGGGTTGCCCACCTCGGCCGAGTCGAGGCCGATGCCGGCGATCGGCGCCTTTATGGCCAGCAGCTTGTCCAGGACCTGGAGGGCTGATTCCTCGGACAGGTCCCGCAGGAACGCGGCGATGAGCAGGGTGGATATGCCGAACTCCTCCAGGGAGTTGGCCAGTACGGAGGCCACGCCGTTCACGCAGGTTTCCAGCGCCACTCCGCGGGACAGGTGGGCCTGCGGATCCAGCATGATTTCGGCGTGCCGGACGCCCGCAACAGCAGCCCTGGCGAGGTAGGCACGGGTCATGTCGGCGAAGTCCTGCTCCGTCTGGAGCACGGCCATGTTGGCGTAGTACAGGTCCAGGAAGGACTGCAGGTCGGTGAACTCATAGCGTGAGCGCAGCTCGTCCAGGTCCGCATAGGGAAGCTGGATTCCGTTCCGTTCCGCCAGGGCGAAGATCAGCTCCGGTTCCAGCGTCCCCTCTATGTGGAGATGCAGCTCCGCCACCGGCAGCAGCTTGCTCGGTTCTTCGGCAACGGGTTCTTCGGCTTCGGTTTGTTCGGCTTGCGTGCCCTCGGCTTCCGGGAGCTCGGCCGCGGGTTGTTCCGGGGCGGGTACGTGAGCATCGCTGAGTACTGGCGCACCGCCGGGTTCGGGCGCGCCGTCGTAAGTTTCCATCCGGTAAGGATATGCCCGCATCGCTCCGGCACCGATAGAGTCGAATGAATGCACACTGAACAGCATGCTTCCGATCTGCCGTTCCTGGTTCCGGACCACGCCAGAGATGGATTTGTGCGGGTCCGCGGAGCCCGGGAAAACAACCTGCGCAACGTGGACGTGGACGTGCCCCGGGATGCCATCGTCGCGTTCACCGGTGTTTCCGGTTCCGGCAAGTCATCGCTCGCCTTCGGCACCATCTATGCCGAGGCCCAGCGCCGCTACTTCGAGTCCGTGGCGCCATACGCGCGGCGCCTCATCCAGCAGGGGCACAACCCCAAGGTGGAGATGATCACCGGGCTGCCTCCCGCCGTCGCGCTCCAACAGCGGCGCGGTACGCCGAGCAGCCGCTCCACCGTAGGCACGGTGACCACGCTGTCCAACTCGCTGCGCATGCTGTTCTCCCGCGCCGGCACGTACCCTGCCGGCACGGCGCAGCTGGATTCGGACGCCTTCTCGCCCAACACGGCCGCCGGCGCCTGCCCCGTCTGCCACGGCCTGGGCATTGCCCACACCGTCAGTGAATCTTCGCTGGTTCCGGACACCTCGCTGAGCATCGCCGACGGCGCCATCGCCGCGTGGCCCGGCGCATGGCAGGGCAAGAACCTCCGCGATATCCTCAGCCACCTGGGCTACGACGTCCACACGCCGTGGCGGAAGCTCCCCAAGAAGGACCGCGACTGGATCCTTTTCACCGAAGAACAGCCCGTTGTGGAGGTGACACCGAAGCGTGACCGCGTGGCCAAACCGTACAAGGGCCGCTTCTGGAGCGCCAAGAGCTACGTGCTGCACACCCTGGCCGACTCCAAGAGCGACACGATGCGCCAGCGCGTCCTCCGCTTTATGGAAACGGGACCGTGTGAACGCTGCAGCGGAAGCGGACTGACCCCGGATGCCCTGGCGGTGACGTTCGCCGGCCGGACCATCGCCGAGCTCAACGCCGTGCCCATGGCAGAACTGGCCGAGATCATCCGGCCCACGAGCAAACTCAAGGACGCCGGGACGGCAAGCCGTGCGGCGGCCTCGGGCGAGACCAACGAAGTGGCCGTCGCCATCACCCGCGACCTCCTGCTGCGGATCACCGTCCTGCTGGAGCTGGGCCTGGGCTACCTCGCCCTGGGCCGCGCCACTCCCACGCTCTCCCCCGGCGAAATGCAGCGGCTGCGGATCGCCACCCAGCTGCGCTCCGGCCTGTTTGGCGTGGTGTACGTTCTGGACGAACCGTCCGCCGGGCTCCACCCCGCCGACGCCGAACCGCTCCAGGCCGTGCTCGAAGCGCTCAAATCCTCCGGGAACTCTGTATTCGTGGTTGAACACAACATGGACGTGGTCCGCCGTGCCGACTGGCTTGTTGATGTGGGTCCCCGCGCCGGTGAAGGCGGCGGCGAGATCCTGTACAGCGGCCCCGTTGCCGGGCTCGCCGAGGTGGAGTCGTCGGTCACGCGGCCCTTCCTGTTCCCGGACGGAAACGACGGGACGCACGACGGCGGTACGCGCCGGGGCGGCGCTGCGCCCGGTACGCCTGCGGTCCGTAAACCTGCTGTCAGGGAGGCGGACGGCTGGCTGGGGCTGAAGGGCATCAGCCGGCACAACCTCAGGGATCTCGACGCGGATTTCCCGCTGGGCATCCTGACCGCGGTCACCGGTGTTTCGGGCTCGGGCAAGTCCACGCTGGTGAGCCAGGTACTGGCCGAGGTGGTGGGGGCACGGCTGCACCCGGACCCCGGAGCGGAGGCGGCTGCCGGGCCTGGGGACCTGGGATCCGAGGACAATGAATCAAACGGGCCGCTGAATGTTGCCGAGGCTGTGGGCGAAACCAGCGGTATGGACCGGATTGACCGGCTGGTCCGCGTGGACCAGAAACCGATCGGCCGCACGCCGCGGTCCAACCTGGCCACCTACACCGGGCTCTTTGACGCCGTGCGCAAGGAGTTCGCCGCCACGGAGGAGGCCCGCGCCCGGGGTTTCGGTGCGGGACGGTTCTCCTTCAACGTTGCCGGCGGCCGCTGCGAGACCTGCCTGGGCGAAGGGTTCGTGGCCGTGGAGCTCCTGTTCCTCCCGGGCAGCTACGGCCCCTGCCCCGAATGCCAGGGCTCGCGCTACAACCCGGAAACCCTTGAGGTCACGTACAACGGCAAGGACGTGGCCGAGGTGCTGGCCATGACAGTGGACGCCGCCGCGGAATTCCTTGGCGACGTCCCGGCCGCCGCCCGCAGCCTACAGACGCTGCGCGACGTGGGCCTGGGCTACCTCCGGCTGGGCCAGCCCGCGACCGAACTTTCCGGCGGCGAGGCACAGCGGATCAAGCTGGCCACCGAACTCCAGCGCGCCCGCCGCGGACACACCCTGTATCTTCTGGACGAGCCCACCACGGGCCTGCACCCCGCGGACGTCCAGCTGCTCATGGCCCAGCTGCACGGCCTTGTGGACGCCGGCAACACGGTCATCGTGGTGGAACACGAGATGGACGTGGTGGCCGCAGCGGACTGGGTGATCGATCTCGGCCCGGCCGGTGGCGACGCCGGCGGTGAGATTGTGGCGTCCGGGACACCCGCCGCCGTCGCGCGTTCCAAGCAGAGCCGGACGGCGCCGTACCTGGCAACCGCGCTGGGCGTGTGATCCCGGTCCTGCAGCCATCACGCCACGCGCGGTAACTATTTCGATTTGATAACGCGGCGGCACTGTCTTAGCGTGGAACGTGATCCCGCCGAGCGGGACATCGAATGCCCGGTGCTGCCACCACCAGTAACTGCCCGGCCGGCAGACACCGTAAATGACCTCTAGTTTGTCAGGGGCGGGCAGTGGCGCGACAACGTCCGGGGACGGACCGAGCGCAGGTGGCCCTTTCGGAGCATCCACCCTCATGAACACTTCCACTCGCATGAACAAATCCAAATTGGGAACCGTTGCGCGCCGCGGAGTCACCTTGGCTGCCGTTTCGGCCGCGGGCCTCGCACTCTCCGCGACCGCCGCCAGTGCGGCCGCCCCCACCGCCACGAGCGCCAGCACCTGGGACTCCCTTGCCCAGTGCGAAAGCGGCGGCAACTGGAGCACCAACACCGGCAACGGCTTCAGCGGCGGGCTGCAGTTCACGGCCAGCACCTGGTCCGCCTACGGCGGCACCGGGTCACCGGCGGACGCCACCCGCGAGCAGCAGATCGCCGTCGCCATAAACGTCCAGGCAAGCCAGGGCTGGGGCGCCTGGCCCGCCTGTGCAGCCAAGCTGGGACTGAGCGGCGGCGGCGGCGCACCTGCACCGAGCGTTCCCGTCACCCCGGCCCCCACCGAGGCTCCGGTGCAGGCCGCGCAGGCACCTGTCCAAGCGGCCTCGGCAGCAGTAGCACCTGCCCAGGCGCCCGTCCACGCTGAACCGCGCCACGCCGCCGAAGTGCCGCTGAGCGGCGAAACCTACACGGTTGAGGCAGGCGACACCCTGAGCACCATCGCGGAAAAGCTGAACATCACCGGCGGCTGGCAGACCCTTGCCGACGCCAACGTTGACACCATCGCGGATCCCGACTTGGTGTTTGAAGGACAGGTTCTGCAGCTGCCGGCCTAAGGCAGCAGCCGTCCTGAACCAGTACTCCTGATAACAACGACGCCGGAGCCTCCCTTGGCGGGGAGCTCCGGCGTCGTTGTTTCTTAAGTCAGTTCAGATGAAGTCAGTTCAGGCTGGCATGCGGGTACGTAGCCTGCGGCAGTTCCCGGACGATCCGGACTTTCCAGGCGGAGTCGTCGCTGGTGTCCAGGACGGCCACCGTGCCGATGTGCAGGTGCAGGGCCACGCGCTTGGCTGCCAGGAGCTCCAGGTAAAGGTGCTCGTTCATGCGCGCCGGCGAATCGATCACGAACTTCACGGCGTCGCGCACCTTGCGGTAGTTGTCACTGCGTTCGCGGTGCAGGTGCAGTTCCAGCGAGTGGCGCTGGCGGACCTTCGGCTCGTGCTTGTTCAGCCACGAAACGCCTGCATGTACGCCGATCACAACGGCCAGGGATACGGCGTAGATCCACCAGCCGGTGGACAGGAGGAACAGGGGGAGGTTGGCGATGGCCACCACTGCGATGAACAGGCGGAGGGCCACGATGCGCCGAAGAGTGAGGGCGACAGAGCCGATGGCGGCGCGGAAACCGTGCTGCTCCTTGCGGGCCGCTTCCGCGTCCAGGGTGAACTCATCAAGCACCAGGATGCCATTGGCTTCCGGGCTCAGCATTTGTCCGAACTTCGGAGTGAACGGAACTGCTTGGGTAAGTGTCATGTCGCATCTTCCGGAGGGTGGGCTGAGGGGGAACTGCTTGGGGTCATCTTAGTGAAATTGTGACCGTGTTGTCGCCGCCGTCTCACCATACGGTCCAGTAGACTACGCCGCGCCCCTTGGCCAGCCGCTGACAGCCTACCCCATGGGCGGCCAAGGTGTGGGCTGGGTGTGGGCGAGGTGTGGGCGCCTGCGGCATTTGGTCTGGGACCCCGGCACCTCCACACTTGAAGAATGCAGACTTTCCTTCCCTATCCAGATTTCCAGCAGAGCGCCGCGGTCCTGGACCGCGTTCGGCTCGGCAAGCAGCGTGTCGAGGCGCTGCAGACCCTGCGTGCGCTGGTGATCCCGGAGTACGGCTGGCAGTCGCACCCGGCCGTCCGCATGTGGATGGGCTACGTCCCCGCCCTGACCATGTACGGCCTTGCCATGGCGGATGAATGGATCGCCCGCGGCGGCGAAGACACCACCCGCGCCAAGATCGTCGAATTCGCGCCGCAGGCAGATCACCCCGCGTACGCGGCCAAGATCGCCATGCCGCCGTGGCTCGGCGAGCCGGACCTCCACCTCAGCCACCGCTCCCGGCTGCTGCAGAAGGAACCGCGTTTCTACAGTGAGCTGTTCCCGGGAACCCCGGCGGACCTGGAATACGTCTGGCCCGAACCGCGGCACGAGTTCCTCCCGGAAGATCCGTTAGGCGACCGGCTCTGGATCCTGCGCGCCCTGGTAGGAGACACAGACCCGAAAAAGCTGGACACCATCAGCCTGCCGGAGGTTGGCCGCGCCGCGAAGGCCGCCGCCCAGTCCGACGAATACGAGTTCGTCTACGCCGACTCCGGCTCGCGCCGGCCGCCCAAGAACCCCAAGAAGCGGCCTCCCAAGCAACTCATCAAGAAGCCCACCCGCAAGCGCCAGCTGCAGGAAGAGGCCTTCCGCACCCTCCCCGGCAACTCGGCAATCGCCGTACCGTTCGACGGCGGCGCCACGTTTGCGGTGGGCAAGGTCCAGGGCCGCCCCATCACGGTGGACGGCCGCTTCGCCCGGAACTTCCAGGTGACCGAGATTGTGGAACGCTCATCGTTCGACTACCCGGCACTGCTGCAGGACCCGCGGCTGTTCTTCCCGATTCCTGCGCCGTAGGCGTGGTTAGCGGCGCCTAGCCGAGCCGTTGGGGCAGCTCTGGCAGACTGGCCCGTATGACTGTTCTTATGGCCGGCTGCGGCGATCTTGGTACCGAGGCCGGGCTGCGGTTCTCTGCCGCCGGCCACCGCGTGGTGGGCTGGCGCCGGTCGCCTGACAAGCTTCCGGCCGCCATCGAAGGTGTCACGGCTGACCTGACCACGCCGGCGCTGCCGCCCATCCCGGCGGACACCACCGCCGTCGTCGTCGCCGTTGCGGCCGACTCCCCCACCGAGGGCGCCTACCGGGCTGCCTACGTGGACGGGCTGGCGAACGTGCTCGATGCGCTGGAGCGCGCACGCGGGCACGACGGCGGCGCGCCACCTTCGCCGCTCCGGCGCGTGTTGTTCGTCTCCTCTACCGCCGTTTACGCCGATGCGGATGGCGGCTGGGTGGATGAAAGCACGACGCCGACACCCGGCGGATTCTCCGGCCGCATCATCCGCGAGGCGGAGGAACTGCTGCACAGGCGGTTGATCGGCACCGGAATCGCCTCCGTCGTGCTCCGGCTGGGCGGCATTTACGGCCCGGGGCGGACGCGGCTCATCGACCAGGTACGTGAAGGCACGGCTGAGGCCCCGGCGGAACCCCGTTACACGAACCGGATCCACCGCGATGACGCCGCGGCGGCCATCGTGCACCTTTGCACCATGGCCGCAGACCCCGGTCCCGTGTACCTCGGGGTGGACAACGATCCCGCCGATCTCGGCGAGGTCCAGCGCTTCCTGGCCGCCGAGCTGGGACTCCCCCGGCCTGCGTCGGCCGTTGCTGGTGAACCGTCCCGCGGCGGGAACAAGAGGTGCAGCAACGCCCTGCTCCGCAGCACCGGGTTCGAGTTCCGCTACCCCACCTTCCGTGAGGGGCACCGCGCCATCCTGGCCGGCGAAGGCAGCCGGTACCCGTGATGTGAGCCTTTCCGTGTCCGACGTTGTAGCCGAAACTTTCTAAGGGGAACAGTGGATTTTCAGCACATTATAGAGACGGTCGGCAGGTTCATGGACTTTGCCGGCGTCGCCGTTATGGTGATCGGCGCCGTCGTCTCCATCCCCATGGCCGTGCGCGGATTCCAGCCGAAGCGCCTGCCGGAAGGCGCCGAACCGCTCTCCGTCTACCGCTCGTACCGGCAACTTCTGGGACGCTCCATCCTGCTGGGACTTGAGCTTTTGGTGGCGGCGGACATTATCCGGACGGTCGCGGTCACACCCACGTTCGAAAGCGTGGGTGTGCTGGCGATCATTGTGCTCATCCGGACGTTCCTGAGCTTCTCGCTGGAGCTGGAAATCACCGGCCGCTGGCCCTGGCAGAAACAGCCCGCAGGCGAGGCGGCCTCGGCCGGCTCCGCGAGCTCGGCCGCCGGCTAACACCCTTCTGAGCTGTCAGCCGGCTCGGCTGTCAGCCGGCTCGGCTAGGCTCGCAGGATGACTGAGCCGGAGATGCAGGCTGCGAGCCTGCCTGACCCGTGGCCTGAGCCGCCTGAGCTGCCCGCCCCTGTCCTCATGGAGCAACGATGGACCGATGCAGTGTTCCTGCACTGGCGCATCCCCGAGGCGGAGTCGGCGGCATTCATGCCGTCCGGAGTGGTGCCGGACGTGTTCGACGGGTCCGCCTGGGTGGGGCTGATCGGGTTCCGCATGCAGAAAGCGGGCTTGGGCTGTGGGCCCGCTGTGTCGTTTTTCGGGGACTTCAACGAAATCAACGTCCGCCTGTACTCACGGGAACCGGACGGCACCCGGGGTGTTGTGTTCCTGAGCCTGGACGCCGACCGGCTGGCCGTTGTCCTGGCCGCCCGTGCGGCCGGGATCCCTTACGTGTGGTCGCACGCCCGCTTCCGCCCGGCCCAACCCGGCAGGCCGGCCACCGGCTATTCCGTGCGCAGGTTCCGGCGCGGCTCGACGAGCGATTTCGCGGTTATTCCGGCGTTCGACGACGTCGCGGCGGATCCCTTGTCCGTCCACCTCACGGCCAGGTTCGGGCTGCACTCCCGCTTCCGCGGCCGTACGCTCTACATTCCGAACACGCATTCGGCGTGGCCGCTGTACCGGGCTGAGCTGACGGTACTGGACGACGGGTTGGTCAGGGCCGCCGGCCTCAGCGTGACAGGACCGCCCGACTCCGTACTGTTCTCCCCCGGGGTCCGGACGCGGTTCGGCAGGCCGCGGGTGCTCGGGGGCTGAGGCTGGGCCCGTTGTGCGGAACTAAGTGTACGAACTCTTCACTGGATTAGAGCGTCCTGGCTAGCCAGGGATCTTAAATGTCTGCCCCCTTTGGCAGAGTTATCCCATGGAAGCCATGGTGGATCTTGCAGCAGGAGGGGCGTTGCGGTGGGCCGAGCTGCCGGCTGCCGCTTCTGCTGTTCAGCTCCTTGCTGTTCAACCGCCTGCTGCGCGGGTCCGCGGCTTGCGCAGTGTCCCCGCTGGGCCACTGGATACTTTAGCGTCCGACGGCGGTGCTTCCGGTGATCTGGCGCGGTGCCTTGAGCTGCTCGGGACCTTAAGTTCGACGGCGGTCGACGACTCGGCGCTGCTGAGCTTCCGTGAGGCTGCTGACTTTGCCGACAATGTCGAGGAAGTCTCCCGGGCCGTCGATTATCTGCAGATCGTTGCGGCCGGGGCCGTGGAGCGTACCCGTCGGGAAGTCGCAGTGGCTGCGCGCTCGGTGGCAGTCGGCTCAGGCTCGGGCGCGGGCGCGGCGGGCTCGGGCGCAGCCGTCGGCTGGGTCACCGGCTGGGGCGCAGATACGGCTGTAGCCTTCCAAGCTCCACGTCCAGCCGAATCTGAGCTGGCTGATGACGGGTACAGGAACGCCACCGAGTTCCTCCGCACGCGGCTCCGGATCAGTGCGGCCGAGGCCCGGCGCCGGATCAGTCTCGCCGCCGCGGTCCTGCCCCGGGCAGGGTTTGCGGGCCACACGGAGCCGGCGGAGCGGCCCGAGCTCGCCGCCGCCGTCGCTGCCGGGACCGTTGCCTCCCGGCCGGCGACCATCATCACGGCGGCCCTGGACCGGGTCAGGCACCACGCCACCGGGGACACCACAGCCCGGATGGAACACGCCCTGACCCGCACCGCGGCCGAGTACGACACCGACTTCCTCACCCGGATCGCCCGCCGCTGGACCGACGCGATCGACCAGGACGGTTCGGAACCTTCCGAGGAAGAACTCCGCCGCCGCCAGGGCGTCTTCCTCCGCCCGGCCCGCCGCGGACTCCACCACCTCGAAATCTTCGCCACCCCGGACCAGTACGAACCCCTCCTGACCGTCATGAACACCGCCACCAACCCTCGGATTCGCACGGATAGTACTGGGGCAACAGCGTGGAAGTCGGCCCCGGGGATAGAACGGGCGACGCAACCGACACCAGCGGAACCGGCGGCGGACCTGATGCCGACCTGGACCAGCGGACCCGGCAACAGCGGCTCCTGGACGGCCTGGTCGGTGCCTGCAAAACAGCCCTGACCACCGGAACCCTCCCCGCTGCCGGAGGACTCCGCCCTCAGGTCATGGTCACCATCGACTACCACGACCTCTTGGACCGCCTCGAACACACCACCGCCAAAGGCCCTCGCTACCGGACCGCGGCCATCGGCACCGGGGCTAGCGCCAGACATTCAAGCGCCGGCCCCTCCAGCAACGGATCCCCGGCCAGCATCCCCGGCACTGGGTCATTCACGTTCACCGGCCCGGTCACGGCCGCCACCATCCGGAAAATCGCCTGCGACGCCGACATCATCCCCGTCCTGCTCGGCAGCCAGGGACGCGTCCTGGACATCGGCCGCACCACCCGGATCTTCCCGCCCCACATCCGCAAAGCCATCACCGCCCGCGACCAGGGCTGCGCCTTCCCCGGCTGCACCATCCCCGCCTCCTGGTGCGAAGCCCACCACATCAGTTACTGGTCACACGGCGGACCCACCAGCACAGACAACGGCACCCTGCTGTGCTCCCATCACCACCACCTCATCCACAAGGAACAATGGACCATCCAGGTCAAAACCGGCATCCCGTGGTTCATCCCGCCACCCCACATCGACCCACGCCAAAAACTCCAACGGAACAGATACTTCCGATGCTGAGCAGCGCCCAAAAAACCTGCAGCCTGTTCATTGGGCGGCACGCGCCAGCAACACCAGATGAACAAGCCACACCGGGTGAAAAGCCACAGGTGAAGAAGATCGCCCGCTCTGCAAGAATCAAAGAGCGGACGCTCACACCTTGCAACAAGGAGACTCGCCATGCTGAACCGCTTCTACGTGAACCCGATCCTTCCAGCGCAGGACGGTGACCGTGCCCGGAAGTTCTACCGCGATGTCCTTGGCCTCGACCTTCTCACCGGCCCAACGGACGATCCTATGGTCTTCGGAGCGGCCTCCGGCTCGAGCATCGCCCTCACCGAGCTCCCGGACAGGGTTCCCCCCGCCTATCCGATGATCAGCTTCATGGTCGAAGACATCGAGAATCTCGTGAAGGAGCTAAAAGCCCGTGGCGCCACATTCCAGCCGCCGGGCGCCGGAAGTTTCGCCGGCGTCGAAGGCCAAGCTGAGGGCGAGGTGATGGACTTCGGCGCCGTGAAGTCAGCATTCCTCCAGGACACCGAAGGAAACGTCATTGCACTGAACGAGATGATGGGCTGGCCTCCCCACGAGTAGGGTCACCCCCTAGCGACCCGCCGCGTACCCCTGCGCACCGCGCGGATTTGCGGCGGCCTGCAGCACCCCCGTCAGAGGATCTCGCACGACGGCGGACAACCGTCCCAGCGCCCACTCACCAGCCCGCGTGATCCGGTGGCCGCGACGCTCCAAACCCGCAATGACGCCGGCGCCTAACCGGTCCTCCACCACGGCGCCGCCCGGCTCCCAGGTGCGGGGCCAGAATGACCCCGGCATCGACGTTGTATGGAACGTTGGCGCATCGATGGCCTGCTGCGGAGAGTAGCCGCCAACAATCGTCCGCAGCAGATAAGGCAGCTGCCACTGATCCTGTTGGTCCCCGCCGGGCGAGCCCAGCGCAGTTACAGCCCTGCCGTTCCGAAGCACGAGCGTTGGCGTCAGGGTGGTGCGGGGGCGCTTTCCGGGGGTCAGCGTGGAGGGCGTTCCGGGTTCGAGCCACGTCATCTGCAGCCGCGTGCCCAGGCAGAAACCCAGCTCGGGAATCGCCGGGGACGACTGCAACCAACCGCCGGACGGAGTTGCCGAGATCATGTTTCCCCAGCGGTCCACAACGTCGATATGGCAGGTATCGCCTCGCGTCTCCCCGGTCGCCAGCACTGTCGGCTCACCCACGCCGGCACTGGAACCGCTCCCGCGAAGACCTGGCCCGGCGGCGTCGTTCGCGAGCGCCGGCGGCACATACTCCGTCCGCAGCGGCGGGTGGAACGGCTCGCGTCCCGGAACCTGGCCGGGCCGGAACTCAAGCGACGCCCGCTCCGTGATCAAGGCACGGCGCGCGGCGGCGTACTCGGCGGACAACAGATGGTCGAGCGGAACATCCGTATCGCCGTAGTAGGCCTCGCGGTCCGCGAGCGCCAGTTTCTGTGCCTCGAGGATGGTGTGCGCGCCAAGTTCGGTGGACGGGTCAAGGTATTCGTCGGCGAACCCGTCCAGGATCGCAAGGGTCTGCAACAGTGCCGGGCCCTGACCCCACGGACCGGTCTTGACGATCGTGTGGCCGCGGAATTCGATGGTGGCGGCGTCTTCGTAGCCAGCCTCGAAAGCCGCCAGGTCGCTCATTGCCAGCACGCCGCGGTGGTCCGTGCCGGAGGAGTGCCTGTGCGGCGCCTGGACCGACCGCACCATCGCCGTTGCGACGAAGCCCTCGCGCCATTCACGGCGGGCGGCATCGATACGATCCTCGCGGGAGGACTCTGCTGCCCCCGCCTCCAGAAGCCGCTCAAGGGTCCGCGCGTAGGCCGGGTTGCGGAACAACTGGCCCTCGGCCGGGGCCCTGCCTTCCGGCATCCATAGCTCGGCCGACGTGGGCCAGTGCTCCCGGAACAGCCCGGAAACGGCCGCGATCGTCGCTCCAACGCGGCCCAGTACCGGATGGCCGTCCCGGGCGTACCCGACAGCAAACTCCAGCACGGCCGGCAACTCCCACGTCCCGTGGTCGCGCAGCAGCAGGAGCCAGGCGTCGACGGCGGCAGGCACCGCAGCGGCGAGGGCACCCGAGCCGGGGACAAGTTCCAGGCCTTCCGAGCGAAAGTGTCCGGGCGTTGCTCCGGCGGGCGCGGGGCCCTGCCCCATCAGGACCATCGGTTTGCCTGGTGCCTCGGCGGTGACGAACACACCGGTCATGTCCCCGCCCGGACCGTTCAGGTGCGGCTCAACAAGTGGAGCACAAACGCCCCTGCGGTGGCGGCGTCGAACGCGTTCCCGCCGCGTTCCAGCACCGCCTGCGCGGTGGCCGTCGCGATCCAGTGCGTGGAGGTGCTCATCCCGAAGGTGCCCCGCAGGGTGGGGCGCGTGGTGAACGGATCGGGCCGCGTGAAAGTCATGGGGTCCACTGTAGCCACGGCCTGCGTCTGGAATGCGGTGCGGTTACTTGCCCAGGCCGGCCTTTCGCAGCGCTTCGGCCATGGCGGTGTTCACCGGAGCGGGCTTGGGCGGCGGCGTCCGCTTGGCGTCTGTACGGTCGTTGTTCCTCGCGGGCCGGCCGTCATTCCGCGGCGGACGGGCATCCTTCCGTGGCTGACCGGCGTCGCTACCTTGCCGCGGCGCACTGGTGCCCTGCCTCGGCGCATTGTTGCCCTGCCGCCCACCGGCAGCAGCCGGCCGGCCACCGGAAGGTGCCGGTTCGTCGTCGAGCCTTAGCGTGAGCGAGATGCGCTTCCGCTCGGGATCGGCCTCGAGGACCTTCACCCGCACCACCTGTCCGGATTTCACCACTTCGCGCGGATCGGACACGAAGCGGTTGGCCAGCGCGGACACGTGCACCAGCCCGTCCTGGTGCACTCCGACGTCCACGAACGCCCCGAACGCGGCCACGTTGGTGACGGTTCCCTCGAGGATCATGCCGGGCCGGAGGTCGGAGATCTTCTCGATCCCTTCCGAGAACTTGGCCGCTGCGAATGCCGGCCGCGGATCCCGGCCGGGCTTCTCCAGCTCGGAAATAATGTCCTGCACCGTGGGCAGGCCGAAGGCGCCCTCCACGAAGTCCTGCGGGTTCAGCGCGGCGAGGCTGCCGGTACCTGCCCCTCCTACGGCTGTCCTGCCGCCTGCGGCGGCGACGATCTTCCGCGCCACCGGGTACGCCTCCGGGTGCACGCTGGAAGCGTCCAGCGGCTCCGTTCCCCCGGTAATCCGCAGGAATCCGGCGCACTGTTCGAACGCCTTGGCGCCCAGCCGCGGCACCTTCTTCAGCTCGCTCCGCTTGGCAAACGGTCCGTGCTCGTTCCGGTACGCCACGATGTTCTCGCTCAGCAGCGGTCCGACGCCGGCCACACGGCTCAGCAGCGCGGGCGACGCCGTGTTGACGTCCACCCCAACAGCATTCACGCAGTCCTCCACCACGGCATCCAGGCTGCGGTCCAGCTTCGCGGCCATGACATCGTGCTGGTACTGCCCGACGCCGATCGACTTCGGCTCAATCTTCACCAGTTCGGCCAGCGGATCCTGCAGGCGCCGGGCGATGGACACGGCACCACGCAGGGAAACATCCATGCCGGGCAGCTCGGCAGCAGCCAGCGCCGACGCCGAGTACACGGACGCCCCTGCTTCCGACACCACCAGCTTTTCCGGCGGCCGGGTTCCGGGTGGCGCGTTGCCCGTTTGCCCCGTCGCTGACCCCGCGGTTGACCCCGCGGACAGCTTCTTGATCAGTTCGAGGGCAAGCTTGTCAGTCTCGCGGGATGCCGTCCCGTTGCCGATCGCCACGAGTTTGACGGTGTGCTGACGCGCCAGCCGGACCAGTGTGGCCAAGGCTTCGTCCCATTTCCGAGCCGGGGCGTGCGGGTAGATAGTGTCCGTGGCCACCACCTTGCCGGTGCCGTCCACCACCGCCACCTTCACGCCGGTGCGGAGCCCGGGATCCAGCCCCAGGGTGGCCCTGTTTCCGGCCGGGGCAGCCAGCAGCACGTCGCGGAGGTTGGCGGCGAAAACCCGGACCGCTTCGTCTTCGGCGGCTGCGAACATCCGTCCGCGCAGGTCGGCCGTCAGCCGGGCCAGCACCCGCGAGCGCCACGCCACCTGCGCGGTCTGCAGGAGCCACTCGTCGGCGGGCCGGCCGCGGTCCGCTACCCCGAGGAACCTGGCCACGGCGGATTCGTAGCGGCCGCGGGCCGCGGCCAGGGCGGCGTCGTCGGACGGTTCAGCCTCAGCGAGATCCAGCTCCAGCACCCCGTCTTTTTCCCCGCGGAGCAGCGCCAGGACGCGGTGCGACGGCATCCCGGACGGCGCCTGCGAAAACTCGAAGTAGTCCTTGAACTTCTGGCCCTCGGTCTCCTGGCCCTTCTTCACCCGGGACACCATGCGGCCCTGGCTCCAGAGCCGTTCACGCAGTGTTGCGGCGAGGTCAGGGTCCTGCGCCACCCGCTCCACCAGGATGGATCGGGCGCCCGCCAGCGCCGCTGCGGCGTCGTCAATGGAGTGTTCAGCGTTCAGGAACTTGGCGGCCTCGCGCTCCGGATACAGCTCCGGGCGCCTGATCAGCGCGTCGGCGAGCGGCTCCAGCCCCGCCTCGCGGGCGATCTGCGCCTTGGTCCGCCGCTTGGTTTTGAAAGGCAGGTAGATATCTTCAAGGCGGGATTTGGTATCCGCATCGACGACGGCGGCCTGCAGTTCCGGCGTCAGCTTGCCTTGCGCGGAGATCGCCTCCAGGACTGTCCGACGGCGGTCCTCCAGTTCACGGATGTACCGCAGCCGCTCCTCGAGCTCGCGGAGCTGCGTGTCATCCAGGGTCCCGGTGGCTTCCTTGCGGTACCGGGCGATAAACGGCACCGTCGAACCGCCGTCGAGGAGGTCCACTGCCGCCTTGACCTGCCAGGCCTTCACTCCCAGTTCGCCGGCGATCTGGGCGGCGATCTGTTCGGCCACGGCGTCGGCGGTCTTGCCGACGGGCTTGCCGCCTGCCTGCGCGGCTGTCTGTCCGGCTGTCCCGCCGGCGGTTTTTCCGGGCATCACGGCAGCCGGAGTCGCAGGGGACGGGGAAGGGCGCTGCGGGATATGGTTCACCCAGAACATTTTGCCCTACCGGACCGACACTATGGCACGGCCGGCGGGAGATTGGGTCTACCGGGCCCGGGGCATTAGTGATGTAGTGGCAGTAAGAAGGCCAGCAACCAACGGAGGCGGTCCATCATGCAGGAGTTGCTCATCATCCTTCAGGACGGCTTTGAGGAGGACAATGTCACGGTCTTCGTTAACGGCAAGCAGGCCAGGCGCGACACCGATCTCTCCACCAACCCCCTTTTGGGCATAGCGGAGGAGGTAGCAATCGAGCTTCCGGCGCGCGGGGCCACCATCGGCGTCGAGGTCACCAGCCGGGGTCTGGCCGGAGGCGTCAAACTCAGCGGAAGGCCGAAGAGCCTCCTCGTGTCCATCGCAGAAGGCAAACTGGTGATTCGGGAGGGAACCGGACGCGAGGCCTTCTTGTAGCTTTGCGGTCAAGTGGCTTTGCGGTCAGCCGAGACCGGCGCAAGGAATTGACGGCAGGTAAGGGACAAGCGCCGCGAACAGTTCGCGGCGCTTGGGTCAGTTGCCATAAGCAGTTGCTCGCATTCAGCACTAGGCCATGTTATCCATGGGCCTCTTGGCCGAAATGTGTTCCACCAGTTCGCCGACGCGCTCTTCCGAGTAGTTGCGGGCAATATCGCCCTGGCTGATGATGCCCACCAGCTTGTGGTCGGAAATGACCGGCAGGCGCCTGACCTGGTACTGCTCCATCACTGCAATGGCTTCGTCGATGTTGGCGTCAGCATCGATCCAGCGTAGATTGCCTTGGGCCAGGTCGATGGCCCTGACCTCCCTGGCATCCAAACCCTCGGCAACGCACTTAAGTACGATGTCGCGGTCCGTGATGACTCCCCTGAGTTTGCCTTCGCTGCCACAGATCGGCAGCGAACCACAGTCAAGGTCGCGCATCATTACGGCCGCTTCCTGCAGTGTCTGGTCTTCCTTGACGCACTGGGCGTTGGTGGTCATGAATTCACGTACGACGCTCATCAGTCCTCCTTCATCGGTTGGGGTTCGACGCAGGGGCCCTCGGCTCCGGCGCCGATGCTGTCAGCCTACGCCCGGGCAAACGCCCTGACTAGGCTCAATCATGGTTCGTCGTACGGCGGTACCGGACGGCGCACCCGGGCCGGTTTAGGCTCCATTTTGGAATTCAAACAGGGCCGTGCGGGAGGCAAAGTTGAAGATGTCGGCCTACTCGGCGATGTCCTCGGCCCACAATTCCGGGTAGTCGTGTTGGAACGCGAGCATCATGTCCACGCAGCGCTGGTCGTCCAGCACCACCACCTCCACACCGCGCGAGCGCAGGAGGTCGAATTCGCCGGGGAACGTCCTGGCCTCACCCACCACAACTCTCGGAATCTTGAACTGGATGATGGTTCCCGTGCACATCGCGCACGGTGCAAGGGTCGTGTACAGAGTGGTGTCGCGGTAGCTCTTCTGCCGGCCCGCTGCCCGCAGCGCGGCCATCTCGCCGTGGGCGATCGGATCACCGTGCTGCACGCGTTCGTTGTGGCCGCTGGCGATCACCTCGTTCCCCCTCGCCAGCGCGGCCCCGATGGGGATGCCGCCTTCACTGCGGCTCTGTTGCGCTGCCAGGACCGCAGCCTCGAACGCGGCTTCGTCGTATGCAGTGATGGCACTTTGCTCAGTCATGTTCCCCGGTTCAGTCTTGGTGTTCGGGTGCCCCGCAAGCAGCGGTGCAGGGTCCGTTGATTTTTGGCTCAGGCACGTCCCTCAGACCCTACGCCGATGGCATGGTCCTGGACCAGACCAGCTATTGCAGCCAAACCCGCCAATACTGTCAGGGGCTTTTGATACTTTGGCAATAAGACATCAACGGCAACACGACATCTACGGCAACGAGGCGCAGTGTTTCTTCTTGAACCGCAAGCACCGGATCTCGAACAGGATCTGGTCTTCTCCGCGAGCGATCTCGTCATCGCGGCCACGTGCGAGTACCAGCTGCTGCGCAAGCTGGACGAAAAACTGGGCCGGTCCCCCAAAGCGGAGTTCGAGGCCGACGAGATGCTGGCCCGCACAGCCAAGCTGGGTGACATCCACGAGCACAAGGTCCTGGACAAGTTTCTGGATGAGTTCGGTCCGTGGGATCCCGCCACCGGCCGCGGTGTGTACGACGTCGCGCCCGCCACAGCCGTGGACCGCGCCACCCTGCAGGCCAAGCATGCCGAATCCGTCGATGCGCTGCGGGCCGGGGCGGACGTCGTCTTCCAGGCGGCTTTCTTTGACGGCCGCTTCCACGGCCGTTCCGACTTCCTGGTCAAACAGGCCGATGGCAGCTATGCCGTGTACGACACCAAGCTGGCCCGCCACGCCAAGGTGACGGCGCTGCTCCAGCTCGCCGCGTACGGCGACCAACTGCTCCACGCCGGCATTGCGCCGGACCCTGCGGTGACGCTGATTCTGGGTGCCACGGTGGAAACGCCCGGAAGCGGCTTCGACTATGTCCGAAGCAGCCACAAACTGGCGGACATCCTCCCGGTCTTCCGCGAGCGGAGGGACAGATTCCTGGCGCTCACTACCGGCCACCGCAACCAGTCCGACGTCGTCAGCTGGGGCGAATCCGGTGTCGTGGCCTGCGGCCGGTGCGATTACTGCCAGGAACAAGTGAAGGCCACTGATGACCTCCTCCTGGTGGCACGGATGAACTCCGCCCAGCGGAAGAAGCTGCACGCGCAAGGGATCTTCACGGTCAAGCAGCTGGCCGACGCCTCGTTGCCCGGAGCCAACGCGTCGCTGCTGCGGATGCAGGATCAGGCCAGGATGCAAAGCAACGCCGGAACCGCGGAGGGATCCGTCAGCTATGTCAAGGACGGTGAACAGCACAGCATTGGCTACCGCGTGGTCCCCGAGAACACGCTGGCGGAGCTTCCCCCACCGAGCCGCGGAGACATCTTCTTCGACTTCGAAGGGGACCCGCTATGGCAGGACAGCGGCACGGGAGTCTGGGGGCTTGAGTACCTCTTCGGAGTTATCGAAGCACCGCAGGAACGAGATGGCCTAACCTTTTTCAGGCCGTTCTGGGCACACAACCGTGCGGCGGAGAAACAGGCATTCCTCGACTTCCTGGACTACGTGGAGAACAGGCGGCGCAGCTATCCGGACATGCACGTCTACCACTACGCCGCCTACGAGAAGACGGCCCTCCGCAAGCTGTCGGTCATGCACGTCGCCGGCGAGGACACCGTGGACAACTGGCTGCGGGACGGGCTCCTCGTGGACCTGTACCAGACCGTCCGGAACAGCATCCGTATCTCCGAGAAGTCCTACAGCATCAAGAAGCTCGAGCCGCTGTACATGGGCAGCAACCTCCGCTCCGGGGACGTGAAGGACGCCGGCGCCTCGGTCGTGGCGTATGCCGATTACTGCGAGGCGCGCGACGCCGGCCTGGCCGGGGATGCTGCGGCCATCCTCGCCGGCATCTCCGACTACAACGAATACGATTGCCTCTCCACCCTGGAACTGCGCAACTGGCTGCTGCGGCTGGCCGGCGAGCGCGGAATCGGGACCACACCGGAAAGCAAAAAGACTGCCGGAAATTTAGGCCAGGCGGCATCTGACTCCGAGGACGGTGCCGCGCTCCCGCGGTCTGAGTCCGCCATCAGGGCCTTCCTGCACCGGGCGGCGGAGTCCCGCGCCGCGGGGGCAGCGGCTGAGTCCCTCGGTGCCGCTGTGGGGCACGTCGGTGTGGATCCTGAAGTTCAGGCCGTCGCCATGGTGGACGCGGCCGTGAGCTACCACCGCCGCGAGCGCAAGGCGTTCTGGTGGGCCCACTTCGACCGCTGCGAAAACGGACCCGACACCCATCAGCAGGACCGCAACGTTTTCCTCGTTGAGGAGGCCCGAATCCTCGATGACTGGCAAAAGGTCGGCACCAGGCTCCCGGAGCGCAGGGTGCAGCTGACCGGCACGGTGAGCCCCGGTTCGGACCTCCGCGAGGGCAGCAAATGGTTCCGCATGTATGACCGTCCGCTGCCGGCCGGCCTGGAGGGAACGGGAAGCGACGGTTCCGGGCGCAACGGCTTGTTCGGGACGGAGGTCCTGGAGCTCGGCCACGAGGACGGCAGGGATACCGTGGTGATCCGGGACCGGCTGCCCCGGAAGATCGATCCTCACAACAGCCTGCCCATCGCACTCACCGAGGACCAACCCATCACCACCAAGAGCTTGGAGGAGGCCCTGGCGCGGCTGGCTGACCAGGTCGCGGCTGGGCTTCCGGACGGCACTGCAGCGGCGCCGGGGAAACCTGTCTTCCTGAAACATCCGGCCCTGGACCTGGTCCGCCGGGTTCCGCCGCAGCTGGTGACAGGCGGGCCGCTGCCCGCGCCGGCCGGTGGCCCGGACCGCTTCATCGACGCCATCACGGCTGCAGTGGAAGCGCTCGACCATTCGTATCTGGCAGTCCAGGGACCGCCGGGCACCGGCAAGACACACGTCGGCTCGCACGTCATTGCCCGGCTGGTGGCCCGCGGCTGGAAGGTGGGCGTTGTTGCCCAGTCGCACGCGGTTGTGGAGAACCTGCTCTGCACGGCCGTGAACAAGGCAGGAGTGGACCCGCGCAGGGTTGCCAAGGACGTCAAACACGACGGTTCCCTGCCGTGGCATCATCGGGACGCCGCTGATGTGGACAGGCTGCTCAGTACCCCGGGCGGGGCCCTGGTGGGCGGCACTGCCTGGACCATGACCGGTTCCACGGTGCCCGCGGGGTCTTTGGATCTCCTCGTGATCGACGAAGCGGGGCAGTTCTCGCTCGCCAACACCCTGGCTGTGGCCCAAGCCAGCCCGCGGCTGCTGCTGCTCGGCGATCCACAGCAACTCCCCCAGGTCAGCCAGGGCACGCATCCCGAGCCGGTCAACGAATCCGCCCTGGGCTGGATCTCTGCTGGCCATGCCACTCTTCCGCCGGAGCTCGGCTACTTCCTGGCCGACTCGTGGCGGATGGCATCTCCCCTGTGCGCTGCTGTGTCGGAGCTCTCGTACGAGGGTCGGCTGCGGTCCGCCAGCGCGGCGGACCTGCGCTTCCTGGACGGCGTTCCCGCCGGAATCGAAACGGTGATGGTGCCGCACAGCGGAAACATCACGTCCTCGGTAGAGGAAGCCGCCGAAGTGGTGCGGCAGGTCGGCAGGCACCTGGGAATGACGTGGCACGACGAAGCCGGCAGCCTGCGGCTCGGGCCGGAAGACATCCTGGTGGTGGCGGCCTACAACGCCCAAGTGAACGTGATCCGGGATGCCCTGGACGCGGCCGGCCACACGGCGGTTCGAGTGGGTACCGTGGACAAGTTCCAGGGCCAGGAGGCGGCTGTCGTGATTGTATCCATGGCCTGTTCAGCGGTGGCCGAGGCTCCGCGCGGCATGGAGTTCTTGCTCTCGCGGAACCGGATTAACGTCGCTGTGTCCCGCGGGAAATGGCGCGCTGTGGTGGTGCGGGCCCCGGAGCTGACCAACTATCTGCCCACCCATCCGGAGGGCCTCGAACAGTTGGGGGGCTTCATCGGGCTCTGCCAGCGGTCTGTTTCTTCGTAGCTTCTACCTGGCGGCGATCAGCAGCGCCTCATCCAGTACCCTGCCGAAGTTCGCGGCGTCGTGCGCGAAGCGGCCAAGGAAGATCCCGGACACCCCGCCGAGCCGGGGCAACAGGCCGGGCTTGGCAGAACCGCCGTAGATGACCGGAAGATCCTGAAGTCCGTGCACGGCAAGCAGGGCACGGAGGTGACTCACGACGTCGGACACGTAGCCGGCGTCAGCCGGCTCGGCGGCGCCGATGGCCCAGACAGGCTCGTAGGCAATAATCAGGCGCGAGGCCAGCGCCCAGTCGCCGACAACCGCAGCCTTGATCTGCCGGTACACGAAGTCGGCCGCAGGGGCGCCACCGGCCACGTCACCGCCGGCAGAGTCCCCGCCGGCAGCAGGCCTGCGGGCTAAGTCCTCGCCAACTGAGACTTCCCCGACGCAGAGCAGCGGCGTCAGCCCGGCGTCGTCCGCGGCGCGTACCTTAATCGCCACCACGGCGTCGTTTTCGCCGAAGTGCGCACGGCGTTCTGCGTGGCCGATCTCCACCAGACCGACGCCGAGCTCAGCGAGCATGGACGGCGCCACCTCACCGGTCCACGGTCCGTCAGCCCAGCCGCAGTTCTGCGCGCCCAGGACCAGCGGTGACCCGTTCAACACCGCGGCAGCTGCCGGGAGCACCGGGAAGGACGGGATGACAAACGGGACAACCCGCCCGGCCGCGAGGGCCGGACGGGAGTCCACTTCGTGCCGTAGACGCTCCAACCAGTCCAGGCTGTCCCGATAACCCAAGTACATCTTGGTGCTGACGCCCACGTAGGTGACACGGTCGTGGGCATCCGGACCTGCCGCAAGGGAGCCGGGGGCCTGGCTGGCTGAAGCGTGCTGCATGTTACTTCTCCAGCAGTTCGTCGGCCTTGTTCTGGAACCGCTTGGTGGCGTACATCATGACGGCGGCCACGAACGGCAGGACGCCGAGGGCGTAGACGCCCATGGTTCCGGTGTCGGACGCCGTGACCTGATTGACCGTGGTGCGCAGGATCGGGGCGACGAAACCGCCCAGGTTGCCCAGCGAGTTGATCAGGCCGATGCCCGCAGCGGCTGCCGTTCCGGTGAGGAACGCCGTCGGGTAGGACCACGCGATGGGTCCGATCGACAGGAAGCTGCAGACTGCCAGGGTGATGAAGATGATGCCGAGTGCCGGGATGTGGTTGGCTCCGGCCCAGGCCGAGCCGAAGATGCACAGGCCCGTGGAAATGAAGAGGCCGGTACCCCAGACGCGGCGGCGGACGATGGTGTTGGCAGCTTTGCCGATGAAGTAGCAGGCGAAGATACCGAAGAACCACGGGATGGCTGCCAGCAGGCCCACCATGATCCCCACCTTCTGGCCGGTCAGCTGAGCCACTTGCTGCGGCAGGTAGAACGTCACGCCGTAGACCGCTATCTGGAGGCAGAAGTAGATGGCCGTGAAGTACCAGACCTTGCGGTTCTTCATGGCGGCAAGGACACCGCGGGGGCCGGTTTCTTCCTTGACGGTGTCCTCCAGCGCCATGACGTCCAGCAGCGCCTTCTTTTCGCCCGGGTTCAGGAACTTAGCGTCCTGCGGGCTGTTGATCAGGAAGAAGTACGCCGCGATGCCGGCCAGGACCGCAAGCATGCCTTCGACGAAGAACATGACCTGCCAGCCAGCCACACCGGGAACCTGGTCGCCGATGTTGATCAGCCAACCGGACAGCGGGGCTCCCATCATCTGGGAGAACGGCTGGGCCAGGTAGAAAATGGCGAACATCTTCACGCGCACTTTGTTCGGGAACCAGGCCGCCAGGAACATGATGACGCCCGGGAACAGGCCGGCCTCAGTCACACCGAGCAGGAAGCGCAGGATGATGAAGGAGGTCTCGCCCTGGACGAAGGCGAAGCACGCGGACACGATGCCCCAGGTGATGGCGATGCGTGCCAGCCACATCTTGGCGCCGAACTTGGTCAGCAGCAGGTTGCTGGGGATTTCGAACAGTGCGTAGCCGATGAAGAAGATGCCCGCCCCGAGGGCGTACGCCCCGGCCGTGATGCCGCGGTCCACACCGAGCGCGGCTTCAGCGAAGCCCACGTTGGTGCGGTCCAGGAAAGCGACGACGTACAGGATGACGAGCATCGGCATGAGCCGGAACGAGGCCTTGGAAATCGCCGATTTGAGGATCGGCGAATCCAGGAGCTCCTTGGTGGAAGTTGCTGTTAGGGACATCAAAACTCCTCTTTGAGTAAATCAGTTGCGAACGAAGGTGGGGCCCTCGGGTCCTAGCGGGAGAACGCGATGATGAGGACGCCGGCGATGCAGGCCAGGATGCCGACGGCGAGGTAGAGCCGGCGTTCACGGCTCCAGGACCTGAGCCCGGTGGCTGCCGTAGCGGGTGTGGCGGGTTTGCTGTGCTGTGCCATGGCTGTCCGTTCCTAGTGCATGTAGAGTCCGCCATCGACATTCAGCGTCTGGCCGGAGATGTACCCGGCGTCCTCGCTGATGAGGAAGGCGATGGCTGCTGCGATGTCGCGCGTGGACCCGACCCGGTTGACCACGAGGTCCTTGGTGAGTTCGTCCTTGCGTTCCTGGCTGAGGGTGCCGCCCATGATGTCGGTGTCGATGGGGCCCGGGGAGATGGCGTTGACGGTGATGTCGTACTTCCCCAGTTCGCGGGCGGTGGAACGGGTCAGCCCGATCACGCCGGCCTTGGCCACCGAGTAGGGCGTCTTGGAGAAGGTGCCGCCGCCGCGCTGGGCGGACACGGAGGAGATGTTGACGATGCGTCCGATCCGGTTCTTCACCATGGATTCGGCCACCCGGCGGGTGGCGTAGTGGACGCCGTTGAGGTTGATGTTCAGGACGCGGTCCCATTCGGCGGCGTCCAGTTCCAGGTACGGAACCGGCGAGCTGACGCCGGCCACGTTGGCGAGGGCCACGACCTGCGGCAGTTCCGCTTCGATGGAATCGATGGCTGCGCGGACGGACGCTTCGTCACCGACGTTGGCGCCGACACCGTGGGCCTGGACGCCGTGCTGGGCGGCGAGGTCCTTGGCGGTGGCCTCGCACAGGGCGTCGTCGAGGTCGATGATGCCGATGTTCCAGCCCTGCGCGGCGAGGTAGTTGACGGTGGCCCGGCCGATGCCGCGCTCGGAGACGGCGCCGGTGACGATTGCCGTGCGTTCTGCGGGGAAAGTGCTCATGGTTGCTCCTGGAGGATGCGAAGAGTAAGGGACCGCTCAGTTGATGGGGGCCGGGCCGAGGTCGTCGATCAGCTTCTGCATGGCCACGTAGGCCTTGTTGCGGTACGCGATCAGTTCGGGAGTGCGCTCGGCCGGGACGTTGAGGAAGCCTGCGCCGGTCTTGGTGCCCAGCTTCCCGGCGTCCACCAGGTCGCTAAGGATCTTCGGGGTGGCGAACCGCTCCGGGAAGTCGGTCTGGAGGGACTTATAGCAGAAGTTGTACACATCCAGCCCGGCCATGTCCGCGATGGCGAACGGTCCGAAGAACGGCAGCCGGAAGCCGAACGTGGTGCGGACCAGGGTGTCCACGTCGTCCGCTGTCGCGATGCCCTGCTCCACCAGCTGCGCGGCTTCGTGGAACAGCGCGTACTGCAGCCGGTTGAGCACGAAGCCGGTGACGTCCTTGACGACGGCTGTCTGCTTGCCGGCGGCGTGCACCAGGTCGCGGACGGCGCCGACGGTGCCGGCCGAGGTGCCGGCGTGAGGGATGATCTCGACGCCGGGGATGAACGGCGACGGGTTGGAGAAGTGCACGCCCAGGAAGCGCTCCGGGTTGGTGACCGGCTCGGACAGTTCGGCGATGGAGATCGTGGACGTGTTGGAGCCGATAATGGCGTCCGGCCGGGCTGCTGCGCTGATGCGGGCCAGGGTCTGGTGCTTGATGGCGATGACCTCGGGAACGGCTTCCTCGATGAAGTCGGCGTCAGCGACAGCTTCCTCGATGTCCTTGGCGGCCCAGAGGTTCTGCTTCAGGATTTCGGTGGAACCGGCGGGGAACAGGCCGTCCGCCACGAACTGGTCCGACTCCGCCAGGAGCCTGTCGTAGTTGCTCTGCGCCACTTCGGCGGATACGTCGGCGAGTGCCACGCGGGCCCCGCCGAGGGCCAGGACCTGCGCGATGCCGCCGCCCATGTAGCCGGAGCCGACGACGGCGATCTTCCGGGCGCTGTTTACGTCAACGGTGGTGGTGGTGCTTGCTGTTTCGGTCATGATCAGATTGCCTTCGTGTAGTCGGGCTCGTAGGAGCAGATGGCGTCCACCTTGGCGGCGGAGGATGAGGTCTCATCGAAACGGTAGTCGAGCCATTCGCCCACCAGCTTCTTGGCCAGTTCCAGGCCGATGACGCGCTGGCCCATGGTGAGGACCTGTGCGTTGTTACTCAGCACGGAGCGTTCCACGGAGTAGCCGTCGTGGGCGGTGACTGCGCGGATCCCGGGTACCTTGTTGGCTGCGATGGCCACCCCCAGCCCGGTACCGCAGATCAGCAGCGCCCGGTCCGCTTCGCCGTCGGCCACCTTACGGGCGGCATCGACGGCGACGTGCGGGTACGCGGTCGAGTCGTTCGCTCCGACGCCCACGTCCAGAACGGACGCCACGCGGCCGTCCGCTTCGAGGAGCGCCTTCAGCGCTTCCTTGTATTCGACGCCGGCTTCATCGTTGCCGATGACGATGCGCCAACCTGCCGTGTTAGTCATGCGCGTGCTCCATTTCCCGCCGCAGCGGCCAGTTGGGAATCAGACGGTTGTGAATCAGTCAGGTCGGAATCGAGGTAGTTCGAGATCCGGGCAGCGATCAGCCCGAAGGACACAGCGCCGGGATCGGGATGGCCCAGGCTCTTTTCCGCCAGCGGCCGTGCCCTGCCCTTGAGCGGCCGGAGCGAAGCGGTGGCGTCCGCCGCCGCCTGTGCGGCAGCCGCTGCGGCGGCGAGGGCGACGGCGACGGGAGTGCCGTCGTCGAACGCTGCCAGGAAGGTGTCCTTGAAGGGAAGCAGCGCGTCCACCATGGTCTTGTCCCCCGGTTCGGCCTTGCCGAGGGCGGTGATTGCGTCCACGAAGGCCGTGACGGCGGCCGCAGCATCCTCGCCGCGGTACGCGTCCCTGTTGCCGAGCGCGAGTCCGGCGGCGATCACCGCGGATCCCCACAGGGCCCCCGAGGTTCCGCCGGCGCGTTCGCTCCAGGCCTCCCCGGCAGCGGTGAGCACGCGTTCTGCCGATGCCCCCGCCGCAGAGGTTTGCTGTGCTGCGGCGGCTGCCGCGTCCACGCCCCGGCGCATGCCGATGCCGTGGTCGCCGTCGCCCGCGATGGCGTCCAGGTTGCCCAGTTCCTCTTCATGTTCGACGACGACGCCCTGCACCTGGGCGAGCACGGCGGCTGCCAGCCGGCCCAGGTCCGCTGCTGCCGCCGTCGTTTCTTCGGATTCGGCGGTCACTGCGTCCTCCGGTCCGGCCGGCTCGCGGCGTGCCCGCGGGGCGAGGTTCCCCTTGCGGAAGGCGGGGGTATCGGCAGGGGCTGCCCAGAACTGCTCCAGTTCCTCGTCCAGCCAGAGCAGGGTCAGGGAGAGCCCGGACATGTCCAGGCTGGTGACCAGCTCACCGCATTCCGGTTCCACCACCGTCAGGCCGGCCGCGGTCAGGAGCTTTTCGATCTTGCCGAACAGCAGGAACAGCTCGTCGTACTTGACCGTGCCCAGGCCGTTGACGATGGCCACCACGCGGTTCCCGGCGTCGTCGGGCTTGTCCGCGAGGAGCCGGGAGACGAGCAGTTCGGCGAGTTCGGAGGCTGTGGGCATGGGGTGCTCGGAGATCCCCGGTTCGCCGTGGATGCCCAGGCCCAGCGACATCTGGCCGGCCGGCACATGGAACAGCGGTGCCTCCGCTCCCGGGAGGGTGCAGCCGTCGAAGGCCACGCCGAGGGAACGGGTGCGGTAGTTGGTGCGGATGGCGAGCCGCTCGACGGCGTCGAGGTCCAGACCCGCTTCGGCTGCGGCGCCGGCGATCTTGAAGACCGTCAGGTCCCCGGCGATGCCGCGGCGCTTTTCGATCTGGTCCAGCGGCGCGCTGGCGATGTCGTCCGTGACAAGGACGGTGCGGGTTTCGATGCCTTCCGCATTGAGCCGCAGCTGGGCCTGGCCGAAGTGGAGCACGTCGCCGGCGTAGTTGCCGTAGCTCAGCAGCACGCCGCCGCCCGCGTTGGCGGCCTTGGCCACCCGGTAGACCTGGCCGGCTGCCGGGGACGCGAACATGTTGCCGCAGGCTGATCCGGTGGCTAGGCCCGGTCCCACCAGGCCGGCGAAGGCCGGGTAGTGGCCGGAGCCGCCGCCCACCACCAGGGCCACCTGGCCGGCAGGCACCTCGGTGGAGCGGACGACTCCGCCGTCCATCCGGGCCACGTAGCCGCGGTTGGCCGCCACAAAGCCGTCCAGTGCCTCATCCGCGAAGTCAGCGGGGTTGTCGAAGATCTGGGTCATGGTTCCTCATTGAATCCGTGTTGGGAAAGCGGTGCTGGGTTTGGAGGCCGGCTTCAGTCAGACGCCGGCAATGCTTAGACGCCGGCGAGTTCGACGGCGGACGGCTGCTGCCGTCCCTGGGCCACCTGGCTCTGGCCGAGTGAGTAGCCGTCGGTCTTCGGGAGGACGTGGCGGCGCAGGTAATCCTGGTTGCTGGCG
Source organism: Arthrobacter sp. ISL-69 (assembly GCF_018613775.1). Classification (NCBI taxonomy): domain Bacteria; kingdom Bacillati; phylum Actinomycetota; class Actinomycetes; order Micrococcales; family Micrococcaceae; genus Arthrobacter; species Arthrobacter sp. ISL-69. The sequence continues at coordinate 137,521 of NZ_JAGGPO010000007.1, read as the reverse complement.
GTCACGCTCAGGCCATCTCCGCCGTAGTGCTCGGTGCAGAGGATGCCCTGGAACCCGACGGAAAGCGCAAGTTTGAAGGCTTCGCGGTAGTTGATGAGACCGCTTTCCATCGGTGCCGGCATGGTGACGTACATCTCGCGGGCTGCGTCCTCGTCCCGGATGTAGTTCTTCATGTGCCAGTAGTTGGAGTACGGCAGGGTCCTGGCCACCATCTCGCGCCAGTCCTCGATGGGCCGGTGGAGCCGGATCAGGTTGCCGAGGTCCGGATTGAGGCCGACGTTTGAGAGGCCGATGTCCTGGACCAGCTGCACGGACGACTCCGCGGTGCCCAGGTAGGTGTCCTCGTACATTTCGAGCGAGAGCAGGACGCCCACCTCGGCAGCGTGCCGGCCGAGTTCGCGGAGGCGGGTGACGGCGTTGCCCCAGGCTTCCTTGTTCCCCGCCGGGTCCTTGTGGCCCTCAACCGTCCAGAACCAGAGCTGCTTCTGCTGCTCGGCGGTCAATGCCTGGTGGAGCCCGAAGGAGACGACCTCGCAGCCCAGCTCTGCGGCGGCGTCGATGGTGCGGTGGCTGTAGGCGAGGTTGGCTTCCCAGTTGCCTTCCTCGATGACGCTGCGGCGGATCGCGGAGATGACCGGGATGCCGATGCCGACGTTGGCCGCCGTTTGCTTGAATTCGGCTAGGCGCTCCTTGCTCAGGTCCCCCGGGCGAACCCAGCTGTCCGTCAGGTCCGCGTGGGCGAAACCGGCGTCCTTGACCTCGGTGAGGACCTCGGCCCAGGCCGAAGCGTCGGCGTCGTTGATCGGGGTTCCCTGGGCGTCGGTGCCCGGGAACTGCAGCAGGGCCGCGGTAATGGGCCAGTTCTCAGCTGCGTAAGCCATGATGTTCACTCCTTGTGCGAATCCTGTTTCCTATAGGATTTACTATCGGCACAAAGTTGTCAAGGGTCACACTTGGGTGGTGCCAGCCCAACTAGGTAGCAGCAGGTGTCGTTTTGAGGCTCCAAAACGACACCTGCTGCTACTTAGTTGGGAGGGCGGTTTAGCCTTCGGGGGCGTCAGCGATGGCGCGGCCGCGGACCTTCCGGACGTGCTCTGCCATGGCGGAGGCGGCCTTTCCGGGTTCCCCCGTGGACAGCGCGTCGAGGACGGATTGGTGTTCCGCGATGGCATTTTCGGCGTCTGTGATGCCGACGCCGCCGAACAGGCGGAACCGCTGAACCTGGCCCCCCAGTGCCGCATAGGCCGCCACCATGAACTGGTTGCCTGTTTGTTCGGCGATGAGCCGGTGGAAGCGTTCGTCGGCTTCAAGGTAGTCGCGGTATTCAGCGAACGACGGCCCGCGCGGGGCGGTCTTCAGGTCCGTTACTGCCTGTTCCAGCTGAGTGAACCGTTCCGGGGTCAGCCGTGCACAGGCGAGGCGCGCATTCACCGGTTCAATGGCGAGCCGGGCCTCCATCAGCTCGGCAAAGTCCTCGCGGGTGAATACCGGCGCCACGCGGTAGCCCTTGAGGGCCACGCGGCGGACCATGCCGGTGTGTTCCAGCCGGGCCAGGGCTTCGCGGACGGGGGTGGGCGAAACGTCGAGATCCCGTGCGGTTCCATCAATGCTGACGGTGGCGCCCGGTTCGAGCCGACCATCCATCAGTGATTCCAGCAGCTCCTCGTAGACGTGGTCGGCCAGCACCTGGCGGCTCACAGGCCTGCCTTTACGGCTGCCGGGACTGCTGATCTGGGACGGTGGTTGCATGTTCAGATCCTATAGGGCTGCCGCCACCACGGCTTGCGACCAAGGAGCACAACGGCTTGTCCGTATGCGGCTCTTGGGAGCCTTGCCTGACGCTTCAAAGTACCGACCGGACCCACTAAATCAGCTTGGTTCACTCGCGTCTGCACAGAATTAACGTGGAGGAAATACGCCCGTTGCCCTTGCCTTGCTGCTTCAAAAATAGTGGGAACAAGTAGGGATCTCACGGGCATCTTCCGCGCGGGCGCGCGGTCAACGTGCCGCGCCGCACTGCCTGGTTTACGGGCGGTCCGAGTACTCAAACGCGTACGCACCCCAGGAAGTGGAGTATCCCGCACCGGAGAGACAAGTGAGGGCTACTCGTGCCGGTCTCGGAAGCCCGCCGGTACGTTCGGAGCACTTGGCCGGTTGAGAGGCACCGGCAAGACCAGGGGATGCCGAGTCATTCGACGAACCTGTCCCAAGGACCCTCAGCCGGGCCGACTATCGAACCGCCGGCCCCAGACCAAAACCCCCGGAAATTTCGATCCGCCGCGCCCGGCTGACGTAGTTTCCCGGAGAAATCCCACTTCGACGCTGGAGGAAACTGTGACCTCACGTATTGAGTCCAAAGAAATCGCGGGGGCGAAGAACAGGCCTCTGGATTACGTGCGACAGCGGCATCATTTGACCTTCGATGCTACTGCCATCAAGCCAGCGCTGCGACGCGGGGCCAGTCTGGCAGGGGGAACCCTGGCGGCCGGGCACGTTGAGCCGGCCGGGAAGCACCGTTCCGGCGGAAAACGGCTGTGGTCCGCCCAGCGCTTTGTCCTTCTCCTTGTCCTCCTTGATCTGGCCATTGGGCTGGGCATCGCTTTCGTAGCGACGCTGACGGGGTCCATGGACTCCCTGGCCGACGTTTTTGTCTTCGCATCATGGCTCATGGTGTGGTTCGTTTGCTCCACTGAAGCGGGCGCGTTCTCCCCCTTGGGCGGATTCTCCTCTCGTCGGGATACGCTCGAAACTTTTGCCCTCAGCATTCGTTCCGGAGCTACTGCCTTGGCCGTGTGCGTCGTGATCGCCGTTGTTGTGGGCCAGGAGCAGGGCTACCTGGAACTCATCGAGGTGATAGTCGCACTCAGTCTGTTGAGCGGGGTGGCCAGGGTGTTCCTTACAAGGTTGTCGTCCCCTCGAGTCCTCGTGGTGACGCTTGAAACCGATCCCCTCCCTGCGGGCTACGGCCCGAACCTGACGTTTCGCCACCTTCCTGTAGCTGCCGATCTGTTGGATCAACCGGACCTCCTGGTGGCCCGGATCGCCGAAGCAGCCAAGGCCTTTGATGCATGCACCGTGGAGATTGTCGGCGACGTGGGTCTCTCCGGCCAGCTCTGGCGAAGCCTTAGCTGGGAGCTGCGGGAGCAGCACGCCAGCCTGCGCTTCGCCGTCGCCGGCGGGCCGCTGCGCCAACGCAGGGTCAGGTGCGCGGTCAAGGGCCCCCGTGTTGTCCTTGAGATTTCGGCTCCAGTCCAGCCGCTGGCCGTCAGGTTGGGGAAGCGGTGCACCGATATTGCCGGCTCGCTCTGCCTTATCCTCGCGCTTTCCCCGCTGCTTATTGCCTTGGCGATCCTGGTCAAGCTGACTAGTCGCGGACCGGCACTGTACGGGCAGGAACGTGTGGGCAAGAACGGCGCGCTGTTCAATATCCTGAAATTCCGTTCCATGGCTGACGGCTCGGACGCGCAGCTGCAGTCGCTGCTCAAGCAGCAGGACAAGGCTGACACCCCGCTGTTCAAGGTGGATAACGACCCCCGAATCACGCGAGTGGGGGCTGTTCTTCGCCGATACTCGCTGGACGAACTGCCTCAGCTCTTCAACGTGCTGGCCGGCTCCATGAGCTTGGTTGGCCCCAGGCCCCAACGGCCGGCAGAGGTTGCCCTGTACCGGGGAGACGCTGCACATCGCCTCGGCGTTCCGCCCGGAATGACGGGGCTGTGGCAGGTGAGCGGGCGGTCGCGGTTGAGTTGGGACGAGGCGCAGCAACTGGATATTGACTACGCCCACAACTGGTCCCTTTGGGAGGACCTTCACATCCTTGCCCGTACCGCCCGCGCTGTCTTCGGAGCAGACGGCGCACGGTGATGGATACCAGAATGGAGACCTCCTTCGAGACCGGGAGGCCGGGTCGAGGCCGCTCGGGCATCATGAGCCCGGGCGGGGCGAGAGGTTCAGCCGCTCGCAGCCTTGGCGCCGAGACCCAATTCCTGGCGATAGCCTTGGCGGGCGTGGCGTGCACGTTGTCCCTGGTTGCGCGGCGTTTCCTGCCGGAGAGATTCCTTCTCGACGACCATCACATCAAGCTGGCCATTGAAAGCCCGATGGCCGGTGAGGAAAAATCTCAGTCCTTCCGAAACATCGCCGCGGTCTACAGGTTTCTCGGGCTCGGCTACGACCCTGCCATGGATGCCTTGCTCACGCTGGTTGTTTTTGCTCTTGCGGTCTTTGCGGCTGCCAGATGGGCTGAGATCGCACGATTTGGTTTCGTCGGTGTGTGCGTTCTGGCAATCTGCTTCCTCTGCGCCGTGGTCTACCTGGCTCAGTACAGCAAGGAGTCCATTCCCGTCTTGCTGGTCCTGCTCCTGATGACCATGCCGCGGCACCTTGGCGCAGAGCTATGCTTTGCGGCGGCGGTGGTCGGTTACGGCGCACTTTTCCGGCAGTACTGGTTTTTTGTAGCCGCATTCTACCTCGTGTGGCGGTTGCTCTTGACCAAAACGCGTAGTCCTTTGTGGATGCTGACGGCCATCGCGGTTCTTTATTGGTTGCTTGAGCTGACCTTCCAGAACGTTCTCGGCCAGGGCCTCACCGCCTTCCGGGAGGCGGTCAACGACTCCCGGGAGGGCGTGCCCGTTGCGTCGCTCATCGTGGATCCTTTGGCCGCCGGCGACGGGTTCTCGATGGTGCCCGGCGCGGTGCTCGTGTTGCTGGGCCTGCTCGTGCCAGTCCAGCTTTTCCTGAGCGGGAGCGCGTTCCACATACTCTCCGCCTCGATGATCGCTTTCCTGTGGATTACGGCATTTGCCGGAATCCTCCGTGCGAAGCGTGGGCCGCGTGCCGGGGCGGAGCCGGACGTCCACGCCCGGACAAAAATGGACTCGAACCGCTCGCTGAGGGCCACGCGGGCCGCCGCCCTGCTGCTGGCGGTTGTCCTGGTGCAGGCCATTTTCGAGCCGGATTTCGGGTCATACCTCAAACACCTCACGCCACTTCTTCCGTTGTTCCTGACCCTGGTTCCACTGCGCGAGAGGGACGTGATCACATGAAAATACTGCATGTCACCGATGCGAGTTCCGCCGGCGTTTTGACGTCGGTCACCACTCTCGCCAGGGCACAGTCCACCTCGTCCTTGTTCAGCGAAGTTGCCTTCGCCTACGTCCGTCGTGAAGACTCCCCGGAGCAACACGAGATACAAGGACTCACCGGCCAGCATGTCTCCGTGCACGAGTGGTCATCCTCGAGTGGTCCCGTCCGTTTGGTTGCGCTAACGCATCATCTGGTCCGTGCCCTGCGCTCCGGACGCTATGACGTCATTCATTTCCATTCCTCCCGCGCCGGCTTTCTGGGCAGGCTGGTTGCAAGACTGGCCGGCCGCTCCCCCGATGCCGTCTACAGCCCGCACTTTTTTGCCTTCGCCCAGACCGGTCTGAGCGCTCCGAAACGCGCTGCGTACCTTTTCTTGGAGAGGGCGGCCGCGTTCTGCGGAGACAAGCTTGTGGTCGTGTCTGATTCGGAAGGCGCGCTGGCAAGGGCGTCACTGCCAGGAATTGCCGTCGCAGTCCTCCCGAATGTCGTGGACAACGAGTCCCTGAATGACTATACGCGGATGGCCAGGACCGGAAGCCAAGGACCCCGTCTATCGCCAGCCAAGCAGACCTACCGTGTCGTGCATGTCGGGCGGATTGCGGAACAAAAATGCCCCGAACTCTTCCGTGCGGCCATAGACGCGCTGTATGAACGGTTTCCGCCCGGCGCGGACGTCCAAATCGAAGTGGTTTGGCTCGGCGACGGCAGGCGGTCCCTGCTGGGCGACCGTACCCAGCGGATTGAGGTGAGTGGGTGGCTGCCCCGCGAGGTGCTGCGCGAACGGCTGGCTGCCGCCGACGTCGTACTGTTCACGTCCCGCGGTGAAGGCATGCCCATGGCCTTACTCGAAGCGCAGGGCCTCGGAATTCCCGTCGTTGCCTCAAGGGTGACCGGAGTATGTGATGTCGTGGAGCACGGAATTACCGGATTCCTGGGCACTTCCCCTGACGAGCTCGTCGGCTATGTGTACCGGCTCCTGACCGACGACCGGCTACGTGCACGGATGCGGCAAGCATCCCAGCTACGCAGCACTCAGCTGTTCGACGTTGGTGCCCTTGCAGAACGCTCCCTGGCGGCATACAACTCGCTGAAGCTCGGCGGCGGGGTGACGGCGTGAAGGTCGCAACAGCAAAGCACCGGAGCGAACGGACAGGTCTGGCCCGGCTCGGAGGGGACGCCACCACGGTTGCGCTGGGTCAAATGAGCGCCTTTGTGTATCCGCTGGTCTCCATTCCGTATCTGAGCCGGATTTTCGGAACCAACGGACTTGGTCAGCTGCTCTTGGCGATGTCAATCATCAACGTATTGGTCCTGGTCGTGGACTTTGGTTTCGGCATGAGCGCACTGCGTCGCGTGGCGCTGGCCGGGACAGCTCGCGAGCGGTCCCACATTGTTTCGTCCACGTTGGCGGCCAAGGTCCTTCTGCTTGGCGGCTCCGCGTCCGTTCTGGGCGTCCTGGTCCTTGTGATTCCGGAGCTCCGGGCCCATTGGCAGCTCTACTTCATCGGTTCCGTATTGACAGTCGGGGCGGCCGCCTACCCGACCTGGCTCTTGCAGGGAATTGGCAAGATCAAGACGTTCGCGGTGTTGCACGCTGTTTCCCGTCTCATCGCGCTCGTCGGGCTCCTGCTCACCGTCAAGTCAGGGTCCGACGCTACCCTGGCAATCTTCTGGCAGTTCGCGCCGGCCACGATTGCCGCTGTTGGTTCGTGGTTTTACCTTTCCGCGATCGGCTGCCACCAAATCGATCGACCGACGTGGCAGGCAGCACTCAGCGCCCTCCGCGAAAGCGCTCCGCTTTTCGTCGGATCCGTTGCCACAATCGTGATTTCGGCCATGAACACTGTGTTTCTGGGCGTATTTTCAACCATTCAACAGGTCGCCTTCTACGGTTCCGGCGAGCGTCTCTCCAACGCCTTGCGAGGGGTTCTCGGAGGAGTACAGCAGTCCTTGCTTCCGCGTGTGAGCGCATCCATCGGCTCCGACCACGGGGCGGCCCTGCGCCGAGCCGTACTGACCGGTTTGGTGGCCACCTACGGACTGGCCGGTGTGGGGTTGACCGCCTCCGCGGGCATTCTCGTTCCCTGGTACCTGGGGCACGGCTTCGACGCAGTTATCCCCGTCGCCCAGTTGCTCGGAGCTGCCCTCTGCCTCACGGGCGTGTCGACAGCCCTGACACTGCTTCTCATCGCCCATGGGCAAGCGACAATCTCGTCACGGGTGCTTGTGAGGGCAGCGCTCTTGCACCTCGTGCTACTGCCCTTGGGGTGCATCAACTTCGGGGCGGTCGGCGCGGCAGTCGCAGTCTGCCTCACCGAGCTCTTCATCGCAATCATGCTCGGCTGGTCGTTTCGGTGCTTCCACCGGCAAGAGCCAGTTGCTCGGCCCACCAGCTACGCCGGCCTTCCCGGGGGAACATCATGAATCCGACCGTGACCGTGGTCATGCCCATATACAACAACGAGGATTTTGTAGCGCGCGCCGTACATTCGGTTCTGGATCAGTCCTTCAAGGACTTCGAGGTGATCATCATTGATGATTCGTCGACTGACCGTTCACTGTCCACCGTTCGTCAGGCCGTGGACGAACGCCCTGAATCGGACCGAGACAAGGTGCACATCATTGGTCGGGAACACAATTTGGGGTACTCCGCTGCAACCAATACAGGTGTCGGGCTGGCCCGGGGACGTTGGATCTGGTTCGTGGACGGTGACGATTGGGCCGAACCGGAGATGCTGCGACGGCTTGTGGACGCTGCCAGGTCCCATGCAGCGCAGATAGCCGTCTCGAGGATACGCACAGTCCGCGTGGCGACAGGCGCCGCCAAGATCCTTCCAGAGTGGGCGCCGAGGGCCTCGGTAGCTACAGGTGTCGAATCGTTGAAACATCTGGCGCGGGGAGACATTGGGTCCTTTCAGACCAACAAGCTCGTCTCGAAAGACATTTGGGACGGTGTCGTGAGTCCGGGCAACGCCTACGGCGACCTGGCCATCATGCCAAAGCTATTCAGCCGTTCAGAACGAGTCGCCTTCGTGGACGAACCCCTCTACAACTATTCATTGCACTCGGGCTCAGTCACGGGCGCACTGCGGCCAAGTATGTGGGATCTCACCGCGCTGCACAGCTTCGTGGACCCCATCCTGGACGAGGTTTTCGCCCCCCGCGTGGCCCGTGCCCTCCGTAAGCACTTCGCATATCGGCTGGTGTATTGGCCGCTGATACATAATTCGGCTGCCGATATCAGCTCCGGTGTGCTGGCGGAGGAAATTCAATCGTGGACACGACACCAGATTCGCTGGTCGGAACTCTTGTGGCTCGTTGCCAGGGGCCGGGTGGCGCTGGTCGCTTCCCTGGGGTTGGCAAAGGGCTCACCGCATCTGCACAGGAAACTCTTTCGATACTACAAGGGGCGCACATCATGACATCGGCATTCTTTTTCTCCGCGATCCGTCGCTACTGGTACTTGCTCATAGCCGGTCTCATGATCGGCGCGTTCGCCTCAGTGGCAGTCGGCTCTGTCGTGCCGAAAACGTACGACGCGACTGCGCAAATTCTCCTGTCCGCTCCCAAGGTGACCGACCCGACAGACAGCAGCCTTTACGTCAGGGACCGGATGCCGACGTACGCGGAGTTCATTGAGTCGGAATCCGTCCTGGCTAATGCCCGCAGCTTGATGGGTACGGACGAATCAACCGCCTTCCTGGCCAGCCATATCGATGCCAGGGTCGAAGTCTCAACAGTCCTGATCACGATCACGGCAAGCTGGAGCGATCCCCAGGGCGCCGCCGATCTGGCCAATGCGGTGGCGCGTTCTTACGCTGAAGTGGCCCCACGCCTGGACAACAGGGACGATCCTATCCTCCGCTCCGATACCGTCGAGGCGGCCGTGGCGCCGAATGCCGACGCCGGCTTGAGTCCGATGGCCCTCATGACGATCGGGTCCACGGCGGGTTTGACTGCCGGACTCATCGCAGCGCTCCTCTGGAGAATTTATGGTCCGTATGCCCGCACCATCGAGGATATCGGCGAGTCCGCTGATGCCGAGGTCCTGGCCGTGGTGTCGGTTCCGCTGGGACGGGGGGCACATTCAGCCGACAGTCCGGCATCTCGCCACTCGTCGCCGAGAAAGCGTGGCCGTGCTGGCGGCTCCTTTGCCGCCTTGTACTCGGGTGCGGGCCTGGCCGGGCAGGGAGCCGGCCCCCGGCTGGTTGTGGTCGTCTCGACAGTGGATGGAGCCCATGCCGCCACTGTCGGCTGGGGCTTGGCGGCAACGTCCGCAGCGAGCGGTCAACGTTGCCTCCTCGTGGCTGTCGATGCCGCTGCCCGGACGGCCCTGGAAAGCCACGCCGGATGGACGCCCGCAGCAAAGCCCGGCAATGTCCCGCAGCTGTTGACCTCGGATGCATTCAATACCGCTGAGGGGGGCGTCACAACGGTGGACGGCGTGAACATGCTGCTGCGTAGCGCCGCAGGTTCCAAGGACCTGGTGGTGATTGCAGCGCCACCCCTTGACGCTGATGCCAACACCCGGGCGTTTGTGCAAATTGCCGGACAAACCCTGCTGGCCACTCCGCTTCGGGGTTCCCGCCGTGAGACGCTGCGCACTGCTGCGCAGCTCATCGGGCAGGCCGGTGCCTCAATTTTGGGGGTTGTCGCTACCATTCCCGACGTGTCCGGTCCCCAGGCCGCGCTTCCGGCCGAGGTCGGGCTCGAGTCTGAGCCCGAGCGGATCGGAGCACGGTGATGAACGCGACCACGATCCCCAACGCAGGCCAGCCCGCTTACACCCTTCATCTCTCCACGCCGGACGTGGGCAAGGCGGAAGAGGACGCCGTCGTGCGCGCGCTGCGCTCGGGGTGGGTGGCGCCACTGGGGCCTGAACTTGTGCTGTTCGAGCAGGAATTAGCAATACTGGCCGAGCGGCAGCACGCCCTCGCCGTCAGCTCGTGCACCGCCGCCCTCCACTTGGCGCTGTTGTGCTCCGGCGTGGGGCCGGGCGATGTTGTGCTCTGCTCCACCTTGACGTTCATCGCGACGGCGAGCGCCGTCACTTATACGGGAGCCACGCCCTATTTCATCGACTGCGACGCCACGGGCAACATGGACCCGGACCTCTTGTCCGAAGCACTGGCTGGGCTGGCAGACAGCGGGGCAAAAGCAGCTGCCGTCCTTGTGGTCGACATGCTGGGAAAGGTGGCCGACTACGAAAACATCTGCGCAATCGCGGCGCAGTACGGCCTGCCGGTTGTATCTGACGCCGCCGAGGCTGTGGGTGCGCGTCGGGATGGGCAACCCGCCGGCTCTTTCGGCAACTGTGCGGTCTTCTCTTTCAACGGCAACAAAATAATCACCACCTCCGGCGGTGGAGTGTTGCTCTGCGACGACGCGCGGATCGTCGAACGGGCAGGCTATTTGGCCAGCCAGGCGCGCCAGCCCGTCATCCACTATGAGCACACCGAAGTCGGCTACAACTACCGACTTTCGAACCTTCTGGCCGCTCTCGGACGGGCTCAGCTGAATCGGCTCCCCGAATTCTTGGCCCGTCGACGGGAGATTCGCTCTGCGTATCGCGAGTTCTGTGCCGGCCTGGACGGGGTGGATATCTTTGGCGGCGACGACACGGGAGACAACTGCTGGCTCACGGCAATCGTCATCGACCCCGGGCGCGCCAAATTCAATGCTTCTTGCCTGGCGAGCCGGCTGCAGGCAGACGGGATAGAAACCCGGCCCTTGTGGAAGCCGATGCATCTGCAACCCGTCTTCGCCTGCGCCGGCTCGTTTCCCCGGCTGGTAAACGGCACATCCGAGCGCTTCTTCAAGCAAGGCATCGTGCTGCCAAGCAGCCCAAACCTGTCCGAGGACCAGCTCTGCATGGTTCTTGACCGGATCAGGAGTTTCGCAAACCAGTTCGAGCTGGTTTCCTGATCCCCCTTCCATCACAGACCTACCCAAAAGGAACTGACATGAACGATCTGCGTGGAGAAAACATACTGATAACGGGCGGTGCAGGTTTCATCGGCACAAAGCTGCAGAAGGAACTGGCGTCCGCACAGCAGGTTGTAGTTGTCGACAACCTGCATCCGCAGGTCCACGGCTTCCTGCCATTGCCGGTGGTCATGGCCGAGAACGCAACGTTCCACAGGGGCGACATAGCTGATCCGGACATCTGGGGTGAAGTCCTGTCCGGGTTCACGCCGACGATGCTAATCCATCTGGCGGCGGAGACCGGAACAGGTCAGTCGTTGACCGAATCGGCACGCCACTCCCACACGAATGTGCACGGGACGGCAGTTATGATTGACGCCCTCCACCGTGCCAGCGCGCTCCCGAATCATGTTCTGCTGACGTCCTCCCGGGCAGTTTACGGGGAGGGGGACTGGGCCGAACCTTCCGGACAAACGTTCAGCGCCCGGCCGCGGGACGCCCTCGCCCTCGAAAATGCCCGCTGGGCTCCCTTGGGACCCGCCGGTCAGCGGGGCAAGCCAATGCCTAACAGCGCCGCCCGGGTCAGTCCACGCCCGACGAACATCTACGCGGCCACGAAACTTGCGCAGGAGAACATCCTGTCGTCCTGGTGCCAGTCATTCCAGGTGCCGCTCAGCATCCTCCGGCTCCAGAATGTCTATGGAGCCGGGCAGGCGCTGGATAACGCCTATACCGGTGTCCTGACGTACTTCGCCCGCCAGGCCGCCAGCGGCGAGACTGTGGAGGTTTACGAGGATGGCGGCATTATCCGTGATTTTGTCCACGTCACTGATGTAGTGCAAGCCATCCTCTGTGCGTTGTCGGCCCCGCCGCCGGCCACGCAGCCACGCACTTTGGATATCGGATCCGGGACACACGGGACGCTGTTCGCCTACGCAACCCAACTGGCTATGGCTGCGGGGTCACCTCCGCCTGCCACCTCGCGCCGGTACCGCGCTGGGGATGTTCGCTCCGCGTTCGCTGATGTGGAATGTGCCCGCAGGGAAATAGGTTACAAACCGGTGGTTCCATTCCGGGAGGGTCTCGCGGATCTCATGGAATGGGCTCATCAAGGAGCCAGCAAATGAACACCGTCGCCCCCCTTGCCCTCGTGACGGTCACCTACAACAGCCAGGACGTCTTGGAGGATTTTTTCAACAGTTTGCTGACGGACCCCCGCCTGCCCAAAATCAAGCTCTATCTCATCGACAATGCGTCCGCTGATAAGACGCTTGAAGTCGCTGCGCGATACAAAGACCGAATAGATATGTCAGTTCGCGCCAATGCTGAAAATCTCGGTGTCGCGGTGGGCAACAACCAAGGAATTTCAGCAGCGCTGAGTGACGGTGCAGAGTGGATCCTCCTGCTGAACAACGACATCATAATCCCTGAGGGTACGCTTGCTGGTTTGCTGGAAACGGCAACTGAACAGGGTCTGCATATTCTGACGCCAACAATTGAGGGTACTGAACCAGTCGAAAGCGTCTGGTATGCGGGGGGCACCATTTCTCCCTATCAGGGCATGAAGGTGCGGCACGAAAAAATGGGGTCGCCTATTGTCGGCGCCCCCCGAGGATTGCACAAGACCCCGTATGCGTCCACTTGCTGCCTCCTGATCCACCGTGACGTTATCAATCTCATAGGCGGCATGGACAAGGATTACTTCGTCTACTTCGACGACGTCGATTTTGCCATCCGGGCAAAGGCAGCCGGGTTTCCCTATTGGCTGACCGGCGAGTACAAAATAATCCACAAGGCGAGCAGTCTTACCGGCGGCTATCTTTCGCCTTTCTCCGTGCGGTGGATTTCGCGGAACTGGGTCCTGGTCACCAGAAAGCACTGTTCCACAGTCCAGAAGGTCACGGCGCTGGCGTACATGCAGGTGTGGATGATGGCGAGGGTGGCGGCACGGCGGGACACCATACCGCACTACCTCTTGCGCCAACGCTCCTTCCTGGAAGGACTGAAGGTGCCACTAACCCGGCACGGCGCCACCGTCGGGCTTGAATCGGCACCCGAAATGTGAGCCTCTGACCATCCTCATTCTGCAACACCGGAAGGACACCGCAATGAGTCAGCAAAGTTCCCAAATGCACATCGTGATGGTGACAAATGTCGTGGCACCCGACAAACTGGGCGGGCTCGAGAGATACGTCCGCGAGCTTTCTGCTGAAATAGTCCGGCAGGGCCATCTAGTCACTGTTGTTTCGAAAAGAACCCATGAACTCCAGCCACTCCAGGAGGAGTTTGCCGACGGTGTCAAAGTGCAGCGCTACGAGGTGCCGTCGAAGCGGGACCCTTTGTTTGTCATCAAATATCCATTTTCCGTGGCCACGGGAGTCAGCCGGGCAATATCAGCGGCAATGGTCCCCCACGAAACCGGGAGCACCATCATCCACGGACACTTCCCGCTGCCCATGATCTATCCGTTGCTCCGCCGAATGCCATATGTCTACACGTGCCACGCGCCGGTGCATAAGGAGATTCTGGACGAAAGGCAGGACAGCTACCGCCTGCCTGCGATTGTCCAGGATGCGTTCATTGGCACCTTCAAGGTGGTTGAGAAGCTCGTCATCCGCTCTGCGAAACGCGTGGTGACCCTCAGCCAATTCGTGTGTGACGAGGTTGTCGAGCTCACCGCCAAGCCTCCCGAGGGCGTCACCCGCATCCCCGGAGGGCTCGACACATCGTGGTTTTCTCCCGAACCGCAGCCTGAGACACGGGAACCAGCCAAGGGGCCTAGGCTTTTCACCGCCCGCCGGTTGGTCAGCCGGACCGGGGTCGAAGAACTTATCCGTGCCATGCCGTTCGTCCTGGAACAAAAACCCGATGCGAGGCTGACAGTAGCGGGCGACGGGCCTCTCAGGGAGCGGCTGCAACGGATCATAACGGAACTGGGACTCCACGAAACGGTGCACCTGGTCGGCCGTATCAGTGACGCGGATCTCCGGGACTGGTACAGGCGAGCCGACATCGCAGTAACCCCCACCCGAACCCTTGAAGGCTTTGGGCTTTCAACAGTCGAGGCCATGGCCTGTGGTGCAGTCCCCTTGGTGACACCCGTGGCCGCAAACCCCGAGATCGTCGGAAAACTCTCCTCGCTGCTCGTCGCACCAGGTGCTGACGCCCGCGGCATAGCAGACGGGGTACTGAAGCTCTGGCAAGCGCCCGCCTACACATCCCTTAGGGCATCGGTCCGGTCGGAAGTCCATCCCCGGTTGGGTTGGCCAGAAGTCTGCAGGCAGTACCTCGATCTGTACCGCGATGTCTCGAAAAATACAGGCCGACCTTCCGCAGCAGGAGGCCTTGGCGCCGAACAGGGGTTAAGAGGAGGCTTGAAGCCTGCGCCGGCACGGAGTTGAGCCGACCAATTTGCGCACCAGCCAGAGCCGTTCCCCGGTAGTCGTTCCGCTCCGAGGCGGAGATGCGGCAGGCCTATGGGAGGCGCGAACCGTGAGAAACAGAAATCGGAGGAAGCCATGACAAGCAGCATTCAACCTTCGCGCCGCTTCAGCCTGGTGGCACTAATCCTTGTGGTCGTCGCAACTTCAATCACCGCCGCCGCTCCACCGGGAAGCGGCGGAAGTGCGTCAGGATTGACGACGGCCGAGAGTTCGCTAGTGGGGCCGGCCACCGTCGGGGCTGAGGGGCTCACGCCTGGTTTTGGCTTTATGGTGCTCTTCTCCACCAGCGGCCGTGGCCCGAGCCTGGACGATTTCAAGAAGGACATCGATCTCTTGGTCGCCAACGGGCAGAAGTGGGTCCGCTTGGGAATCGTTGGCTGGGACATCATGGAAGTCGCGGACCCGGGGCGGCAAATTATTTGGGATGAGGAAGCGTTGAAGCAATATGACGCCGCCATCGACTACGTCAACTCCAAAGGGCTTGCCATTCACCTGATTACCGCGGACGCCGAAAATAATCCGGCCACCTCTTTCGATGATTACAAAGTCACCCTGGGCCAGTTCTGGGATACTCTCGCACGGCGCTTTGCGAACAAGGTGGCTGTTTGGCAGGTCTACAGCGAATCCGACACAGCCCATTTTCGGCTGCTAAGCCAACCCGTTGAGGACCTCACCCCCGAATACCTGTCCGATCTTGGCTCCATGCTGGCCATAGCCAGAGCGACGATAAAAGCCGTGAACCCCCGGGTGCTGCTGACAACCACATCCACTGGATGGCCGATGTCGGATGAACGCCAGGCCAGATGGCAGAAGTACTTCGACGGTATTTCGCAATACTTGGACGTCATCTCATTGGATGTGTACCCGGCGGACAGCTTCGTTGAAATCGAAATGCTCCCAAAACGCATTAACGACACCAAGCTCCGCTACGGAAAGCCCGTGATCATTGCTGAGGTTGGGCTGCAGGTTGCCGGAAAGTGGTCCTCCGAAGACCAACGTCTTTTCGTGCCTGCGGCGATAGCGGCCGCAAAACAGGCCAGGCCCTTGGCCATCATTGTCTATCAGCTTCGCGACGACGGCAGCAACGCCTTCGGACTCATCGGGGAAAATTGGGCACCCCGTCCAGGTTTCACGGCGGCCATCCAGGTCATGAGGTACTAGTTGAAAGCCGCTGTCTCCGGGCGCAGGGGCGGCCAACACTAACGATCGGCCACGCATGGCAACAATCCGGCGGGCACAACTGGGTTGCGCCCGCCGGATTGCAGCCCGTGTGAGGAGCGTATCGCTATCTCGAGATGGCTAGTTCCGGGACTCCTCGTAGAAGGGGTAGTCGGTGTATCCTGCCGCGCTGTCGCCATAGAACGTGGCCTGGTCCGGCTCGTTGACCGGCAGGCCCTCGCGCCAGCGGCGGACGAGGTCCGGGTTGGCGATGGCGGGCCGGCCCACGACAACTGCGTCGGCATGGCCGTCGGCAACGAGGGAGATGGCTTCATCGCGGGAGGTTACGACACCGAAGCCGGTGTTGACGAGGAACGTGCCCCTGAAGCGGGCTTTCAGGTCCTGGACCAGAGCGCCGGATGGATCGTTGTGCAGAATGCTCAGGTAGGCCAGGTTGAGCGGCGCGATCGTGTCCACGAGAACTTCGTAGGTTGCGCGGACATCGGCGGGGTCGTTCTCCGCGATCCCCTGGACGCCGTGTTCCGGTGAGATCCGGATACCCACCCGGTTTCCGCCGAGCGCTTCGACGACGGCATTGACGGTTTCGATGACGAACCGTGCCCGGTTCTCGGGAGACCCGCCATAGCCGTCCGACCGCACGTTGGTGTCCGGCGCAAGGAATTCGTGCAGCAGGTAACCGTTGGCCGAGTGCAGCTCAACGCCGTCGAACCCTGCCTCAATGGCGTTCCGTGACGCCGTCACGATTTCCTGGATCACCACGGGCACCTCATCGGCGGTGAGCTCGTGCGGCACGGGGTGCGCCTGCTTGCCCTTGTACGTGCGGGTTTCAGCTTCGAGGGCGATGGCGCTGGGCGCGACAACCTGGTGGCCGCCGTTGATGTCCTCGTGGGAGACCCGGCCGCCGTGCATGATCTGCGCGAAGATCCGGCCGCCTTCGGCATGGACAGCGTCCGTGACCTTCTTCCAGCCGGCAATCTGTTCGGTGGTGACAATGCCGGGCTGCCCCGGGTAGGACCGGCCGGCGGGGCTGGGGTAGATGCCCTCGCTGACGATCAGGCCAAGCGAAGCGCGCTGGCGGTAGTGCTCAACAACGAGCGCACCGGGCACGCCCTCCTCGCCGGAGCGGAGGCGGGTGAGCGGCGCCATTACCAGGCGGTTGGGCAGTTCGAGCTCGCCGAGAGTCATGGGGGAAAACAACATGCGCGGTTCCTTTCGAAGCGGATGGGGTCCACTGAGCTCAACTGGAGCGCGCCTGCAACTATTCCGCATGAGACGGGGATCACTAAGGGTGCACGATGATCTTCACCGCCGTGTCGTTGTGGTTGATGAGCGTATCGACGCCCTTGTCCACCAGGTCCTCGAGGGCAATTCGTCCGGTGATGAAAGGTTTGAGGTCCACTTTCCCTTCCTGGACCAGCTTGATGGCAGCCGCGTGGTCGCCCCGGTAGGCAATGGTGCCGCGCAGGTCGATTTCCTTGAGGACAATCTTCTGCATGTCCACCGTGGCCGGGCGGCCCCAGATGGACACGTTGACCACCACACCGGCAGGCTTCACGACGTCGAGCATGGTGTCCAGCACCGCGTTCACCCCCGCGCACTCAAAGGCTGCGTCCGCACCTGCTCCGCCGGTCAGCTCGAGTACGCGCGCCTTGACGTCGTCTCTGCTCGGGTCGATCACATGATCCGCGACGCCGGACGACGTCGCCTTCTCTTTGCGCGCAGCGGACAGTTCGGTCACCAGGGTAGTGACGCCGATCCCTTTCAGGACTGCCGCAGTGAGCAGTCCGATGGGACCTGCACCGCCGACGACGGCGACGTCCCCGGCTTTGAGGCCGCTCCGGCAGACGGCGTGATAGGCCACCGCAAGGGGTTCGATGAGCGCGGCTTCGTCCAGCGGGATGTCGCCAACGGGGTGGACCCAGCGTGAGTCGACCACGATCTTTTCGCTGAGTCCCCCGCCGCCGCCGGCCAGCCCGATGAAGCCCAACGTGGTGCACAGGTTGTAGTTGCCCTCCCGGCACGGACCGCATTCGTCACAGACGAAGTAGGGCTCCACCACCACACTGTCGCCCACGGAGAGCCCGGTAACGCCCTCGCCCAGTTCCTCAACAGTGCCGGAGAACTCATGCCCCAGGGTGACCGGGGCGGCCTCGTGGGACAGCCCGTGGGGGTGCCCGGCCGGCGGGGTGAAGATGGGCCCCTCCAGGAATTCATGGAGGTCTGTACCGCAGATCCCGCACCAGGCGACGGCGATCTTCACGGCGCCGGGGCGCAACCCCGGCTCCGGAATGTCTTCGATCCGGAGATCCTCGCGGGCGTGGAATCGTGCTGCTTTCATGATGTCTTCCTTCGCATTACGGGCCGTGGATGCACCCGGCCAGGCACATCCACGGCATGTCGTTGGATTGTCACAGCAGGGGCCGTCACCCTCAGTGTGGTTTCCGGTTGGTGATTGTCACGGCCCGTCAGGGTCAGCGCGCGTGGTGGGTGGGCTGGAGTTCGTAGACCGGCGTCGGCAGCCCCTCCATCCGGGCCTTCAGCTGAAGCGCCAGGTAGTTGGAGTAGTGGCGGCTCTGGTGCAGGTTGCCGCCATGAATCCAGAGACTCCCAACATTGGTGGGCTTCCACATGTTGCGTAGTTCACCCTCCCACGGGCCTGGGTCCTTGGGCGTGTCCGAACCGTACCCCCAGCACTTGCCGACGGAGTCCGCCACCTCGGGCGAGACCAGGTCGGCCAGCCACCCGTTCATGGAACCGTAGCCGGTGGCATAGATGATGACGTCGGCTTCAAGCTCCGCCCCGCTGTCCATGACTACGGCATTGCCGGTGATCTTGCTGACCTGGCCGTTCGCGAGCTTGACCCGTCCGTCGATGATCAGCTGTGAGGCACCGACGTCGATGTAATAGCCGGAGCCGCGCCGCAGGTATTTGAGGAACAGGCCGGAACCGTCGACTCCGAAGTCCAGATCGAAGCCGGCGGCCTCAAGCTGGGAGTAGAACCCGGCGTCGCGCTTGGCCATCTCCTGGTAAACCGGGATCTGGGCTTCCGGCAGGATCCGGTACGGCAGAGACGCGAACAGGAGGTCGGCCTTCTCCGTGGTGACGCCGTTGGCGAGCGCCTTCTCCGAGTACAGGTCACCGAGTGCGAGATCCATCAGCGACTCGCTCCGGGCAATGTGCGTGGAGGACCGCTGCACCATGGTGACGTCCGCGCCGTGTTCCCATAGATCGGCGCAGATATCGTGCGCGGAGTTGTTGGAGCCGATCACCACTGCCTTCTTGCCCGTCCAGTCTCCACCGCCCGGGTGCTTGGACGAGTGGTACTGCTGCCCCAGAAAGGACTCGGCGCCGTCGAACGCTGGAACGTTCGGGTAACCCGAGACGCCCAAGGCGAAGACGAGCTGTTTGGGCCGCAAGGTGACCGGTTCGCCGTCGCGCACTACCTCAACGATCCATTCCTGGGACGCTTCATCAAAGCGGGCGTTGGTGCATTCGGTCCTGGACCAGTAGTTGAGCTCCATGATCCGGGTGTAATGCTCCAGCCAGTCGCCGATCTTGTCCTTGGCGGCAAAGACCGGCCAGTCGTCCGGGAACTTCATGTACGGCAGGTGGTCGTACCAGACGGGGTCGTGCAGGTGGAGGGACTTGTAGCGGTTCCGCCACGAATCGCCGGGTTTCTCGTTCTTCTCCACGATGATGGTGGGCACGCCGAGCCGGCGGAGCCGCGCACCAAGTCCGATGCCGCCCTGTCCGCCGCCGATGATCACGGTGTACGGCTGGCCCTCATAGCCGAGCTTTGCCGCTTCCTCCTCCTTGAGTTCCAGCCAGGACTTGCGGCCCCTACTGATCTGGTGCGCCACGCCCTTCTCGCGGTTGGGGCCCTTCTTTTCCTCGAATCCCTTGAGCTCCTGCATGGTGGTGAGCAGGGTCCAGCATTTGCCGTTGCGTAGCCGCAGGTGGGCGTAGCCCCGTGCCTGGGCGGTTTCGAAATTCACCCACGCCTCTGTGTTCGCGGCGTCCCCTGTGGCATCCTCGGAGAGTTTCCAGTTGCCGGGCTGGACGTCGCCGAGCGTGGTGTCCAGCATGCGCCGGATTTCCGCTTTGCCCTCCAGTGTTTTGAGGTTCCAAGTGAAGGATACGAAGTCGCGCCAGTACGAATCGTCCTCGAACAGTTGCAGTACGGCATCGGTGTTGGTGCAGCGCAGCGCCTCATCGAACTGCGCCAGCCAGGCCTCCACGATGCCGCTTGGTGTCTCAGGCATGATTCCTCTTTCCGTTGCATTCAGTGAGCCACTCCCGGTCCGCCTCGCCATGAGCGCCCCGTGACCCGCATCACAAGTAAAAGACGCCGAGGGTTACAATCGAGTGACATGAACCTCTCCCCTGTTCCTTCGCGCTGTCTGCCGTAGGAACTGCCGGAGAGCGGCCTCCGGTTTTTGGCCGGATCGATTCGATGACGAGTTGGGAGATTGCGGATGCGGACGGGCACCGGCGCGGCCACCTATCTTCCTGACCTGAGGTTTACCGCGCCGGCGGAGTACGCACGCACGCTGCGGAAGGCCCATGAAGCCACGATCTCGGGCAACCCTGATCCGTTCCTTTCGCCGGGCATTATCAAGTCCTGGCAACGATCGCTGGCACTGGGGATCGACCCTGATCAACACCGCCCTGTCCACCGGCACGACGTGTCGGAGGCGCGCTCGCTCAGCGCCGGGCACCGGCTGGCCTCCGTCATGCCGGCCTTGTCGCAGCTACTGGCCGACGAGTCCGCCGCGGGCCGCCATCTGCTGATCGTCACGGACCAGCAGGGCGAGGTGCTGTGGCGGGTTGCCAGCCGGCAGGCGCTGCGGCTGGCCGATTCCCTGGAGTTCGTTGAGGGAGCCGACTGGTCCGAATCCGGCGTCGGGACCAACGCCATCGGCGAGGCCTTGGTGACCGGCGCACCGGCGCAGTTATTCAGCGCCGAACACCTGGTGCGCACCCATCACGACTGGGCCTGCACGGCAGCGCCGATTCGCGATCCGTTCACGGGCGAAGTTGTGGGAGTGCTCGATGTGTCCGGCCCCTTTGAATCGGTGACGCCGGACAGCCTCCGCATGGTGCGCTGCGGTGTTCGGCTGGCGGAGGAGCTGCTGAAGACGGCCGGCGCCCCGGCCGCAGGCCACCTCCTGCGGCAGCCCGCGAGCGCGGTGCGCTCAACGCTGATGCTGAGGTTGCTGGGTGACACTCCCGGCGCCGAGGTCGACGGCGGTGCCCGGCTTCCACTGACTCTTCGCCGCGCGGAAATCCTGGCATTGCTGGCATCCCGGACCCAGGGGTGGAGCGCCGACGAACTGGCGTATCGGCTTCACGGCGAGGACGGTGCCGCAACAGCCATCAGGACGGAGATGCATCGAATCCGCGGCGTCCTGGGCAACGTGGTGGAACCCAACCCCTATCGTTTCTCTTCGGCCATCCGTGTCGTTACGGACGCGTCTGTCGTTGCCGGCCACTTGCGCGAGGGCCGGGTGCTGGACGCTCTGGCCGCTTACCCTGCGAAGCTGCTCAACCGTTCGGCCAACCTGTCTGTTCAGCTGATGCGGGACGAGCTCAACGAAGCAGTGGGCGCGTCAGTCCGTGCCAGCGGGAATGCCCAGCTCATGATGCGGTGGTGCGCGAGCGACATGGGCTCATCAGATACCGAAGCAGCTTCGGCAATGGCCAGCCTCGTCGGGCCCAGCGATCCGCGCCATCAGTTGGTTCGGGCGCAGATGGAGCGGGTGGACCGGGAGCTGCAGGCGTAGCTTGTGATTGCGACGATGGTCGCGCCGGACGTGCGGCTCCCTGCGGTGCCGTGGCTCTCTTACGGTGCCCGCAGCGCGGCGCCCGGACAGCCCTGGCCCTGCGGATTCCTGATGCAGTCGTCGGCGTAGTTTCGGGTGACGGAACGCCACACGCTGATGGTTTGAGGCGGCGAATTGAACTGCCCCTGTCCCGGGATGGGCAGCGGTGGTCCGCTGTTGACCGAGTACGTCCCCTGGAAGTGGGTCGTAAGCACCACCTGGAAATCGCCGGTCTGGGTGTAAACGTGGCTGGTGCGCGTTTTCTCGCCCCAGCGGTCCTGCGGGAGCGGCCCGCCCGCCGAGGGCTGCGGCCCGAGCGTGGTCCCGTCGCCGTAGTTCCACGTGTATTGAACCGGTGTCGCAACGACATGCACTTTCTGGGCGAGGATCGTGATGTCGAACTGCTGCTCCGCAGAGTCGGCATAGAAATTTGTCTCGGCTCCGCGCAGGGTGTGCGGAGCCGGCTGAGCGGTCACAGTTCCTGCGGCAACGGGGAGTTTCTGAAACTCGCTCTGAATCAAGGCTGCGATGCGGGGAAGCAGGTCCTCGGGGCTCTCGTCATATAGGCACGACGGCCCTCCACCGCTTGGGGCCCAGTCTGACCACACAGGATCGGCTATTCCTCGCGGCGCCACCTTCCAGATCACGGGGATCCCGGGGTGTCCGCCCTCTTCACGAGGCGGACACTGCTGTTGCCCAGGCAAACACTTCACGCTTAAGTTGTTCTCGTCAGTCTGGCACTGCAGATCAGCCCTGTATTGGTTGGGATCCGTTGCATTTCCGTTCGTCGACGGGACCAGCGTCCCTGTATCCGGGTCAAGTACCCAAATTGTTTTGGATCCACCGACGTCAATGCCTCCAGGAGCGAAGCCCGCTAGCGGCCCTTCATCGGAACCCTCGGATGCGGCCAGCGGCCCACATGTGACGTGGCTTGCGGTTGCCGCAAGCAACAGCGAGATAACAAGCCGACTGGTCCACTTTCCCCCATCCATGGATCCGACTTAACCGTTGAGACGTTGCACGTCGACGAGTTGCCAGTGGTCTAGAGACCACTTTGCCATGAAAATTTGAGCCACGTCCGAGGGAGGGATAACACTGTCGGATCGAGAGCCGTCAGACTTGTATGCCCGAATCTCTGACTGCTGAACTTGAACGACTACCTGGTAATTTCCATCTGGAGCCACCTTAAAAGTCGTTTCGATTGCCGGCGTCGTGACTTTACCGCCCTCGAGCCATCGGCCATCTGAGTTCCAGTTGGCTATGACCTTGGTTGCTTCTTCGCAGTTGAGGCAGCCTTCCCCAGATATTTGATTCATTGGGGTCAGCTCGCCGGTTTCATAGGCATAGCTAAGCGTTGAATACCAATACTTCGCGAAAGCCTCCAGCCCCTCCTTGGTCTCCGCCTTCGCCGCCTCAGGCAGCACCGGGACCGGCACATTCTGGGCTTTGCCCTTGGCGTCGGCCGGCTTGTAGGCGGCGGACGGCGTAGGTGTGGGACTCGAGGTGGCTGAGGCCGACGCTGACTCTGAAGCCGACGGGGACGTCGGGTCGTTGCCCGGCGGATTACCACCGTCATTGCACGCTGTCAGGACCAGAGCGGAAGCAGCAAGGACTGCCGCCGCGGAATAGCGCAACCGTGTGAAGGGCGAAGTGCGAGATGTCATGGGCAGCTATTCCCCCGATAGTTTTCAAGACGTCCGAGCCGCCCGCCAATAAATCCGGACGATTATTAAAGGGTAACCGAGGTCACACTTTGAGGCTCAAAGTTATCCACAGCTATTGCCTCCGTTTTTACCATTCGGCGCATACGTTAGGAAGTCACTAATATCTCGGCCGGGAGCTAAAGCCGGTGAACGCCCATTCACTTCCGGCAAAACCAACGCTACGCCCGACGTCGTACGTTCGCCGCCGTTGCGGCGAGCACCACTCAATGGAGCCCCGCATCCAAAAACGTCCGTGCCGCCTGCCGCACGGATGGACAGTTTCAAAGATCGCTCCCCAAAGGCACTGGCCAACAGCCGCGTCCCGGCTGAAGAATAAGCCCATGATGTTCACACATGCAGACGGCAATCCCATTTTGAATCTCGACGACGACCAGTCTTGGAGGCTTCTCGAGGGCACAAAACACGGCCGGCTGGTAGTGACCGTCGCCGGAGAACCGGACATCTTCCCGGTCAACTATGCAGTGGGCGGCCGCAAGCTCTACCTCCGGACCGCTCCGGGTAACAAACTTGCGGAACTGACCATCAACTCCAAAGTCCTCTTTGAGGCGGACGGCATCATGGCCGACGAGGCGTGGTCCGTGGTGCTTCGCGGAACAGCCCGCATCCTGGATAATTCTGCCGACATCGCGGCGGCAGAATCACTCGGTTTGAAGTCATGGGTGCCCACGCTGAAGGACTTCTATGTAGAGATCGAGCCGGTCTCACTCAGCGGCCGGCACTTCCAGTTCGGTGAGCAGCCGGAGCGTGACTTCTAGGAGACCGCGGCCCCGGCCCCTCGAATGTGGCCCGCCTAGACTTGAACTATGGTTGACCGGCTGACTCCAGAACAGCGCAGCTGGAACATGTCCAGGATCCGGAACAAGAACACTAAGCCGGAATTGTTGGTTCGGAGCCTGTTGCATGCGAAGGGATACCGCTACCGCCTGCATGGAAGCGCGCACGGCGGCAAACTCCCCGGCAACCCTGATTTGGTGTTCGCGGGGCGCCACAAAGTCATCTTCGTCAACGGCTGCTTCTGGCATTTCCATGACTGCAGGGCAGGGCAGCATTCCCCCACTGCGAACGCAGAATTCTGGGAAGCCAAACGGACGCGCACGAGGAACCGCGACGCCGAGCAGCGCCAGCTGCTTGAGGACTCCGGTTGGGAGGTGCTCACCGTCTGGGAGTGCGAACTCAAGGACATTTCCGCTCTGGAACAGCAGCTGGAGCGATTCCTCGCGTGAGACCGGTCACTAAGGAAATCCGTGAAGGGAAAACCTGCGCAGACCTTGATGCAATCTTTGGGCTATCCCCGGACATTTACTGAGGCAGGGCCAACAGGATGGAACCCGTTGCCCTCAGGACGAGGGCCGTAAATTCCTTCTGAAGAGGCTTCTTTGCAGTCAGCATTACCACCGGCCATGGCGTCGTCTTTGCCGGACGACTTGGATCCCCGTGAGGCAGCCTGGCAACTGCGGGTAGTCGTCCTCGTCCCCGCGTACAACGAGGCCAGCTCCATCGGTGCCACCCTTGATGGTCTGATGGTGCAGTCCCGCCCGGCGGACCGGATCGTGGTGATCCCCAACGGATGCTCGGATTCGACCGCATGGGAGGCCCGGAAGTACCCTGTCACGGTCATGGAACTGCCACGGCTCGAACACCGGAAGTCCGAGGCGTTGAACCGTGCTTGGAATGAATATGCGTACGACGCCGACGTGGTGATCTGCCTGGACGCGGACACTGTGCTGCCGCCCAATGCACTGGCGGCCTGGGCCCAGGAATTCGCAGCCTCCCAAACGCCTTCCGGAAAACCCCTGGGCGGGTCGTCGTCCAAATTCACCATGCAAGACCCCGGCATCCTCAGCCGGCTGCAGAAGGCAGAGTTTGCCACGTGGACCGACGTCGCGCTCCGTCGTGGGCGGACCAGCGTGCTGGCAGGAACCGGCTGCGCCATCAACAACAGTGTCCTTCGGCAGGTCGCGGCCCGGGAAGACCGCGAGGGCCCCTGGGTCTATACCTCCCAGGTTGAAGACTTCGAGCTCACCTACCGCATCCGGGAACTCGGCTACACGTGCCAGGTCTCCCCGGATGTCCGCGCCTACACGGACTCGATGAAGTCGGTAAAGGCGCTGTGGGGCCAGCGGATGAAGTGGCAGGTGGGCACCGTGGAGGACCTGCTCGAACTGGGCGTCAACCGGCTGACCCTGCGCGACTGGGGCCAGCAGGCCATGGGTTTGCTCGGGGTGTTCCTCAAGCTCCTGTGGCTCGCCGTGATGGCGGCGTCCCTGGTGCTCGGGGTTTTCCGGTTTGTCCTCTTCTGGTGGCTGGTGCCGATCCTTTTCGTGGCTCTGGACATCAAGCGGGCACGGCGGATTCCGCACCGCGATTGGAAGGACATTGCCCTAGCGGCGTCCTTCTTCCCGCAGGAAGTTTTCATGTGGCTCCGGTCCGGATGGTTTCTGGCCTCCTGGTGGGCCGTGCTTACAGGAAAGATCACCCGGCGGCGGATTGACCGCTGGGAAGCGCAATACACAGCAGAGGAAATCAACTAAACATGTACGGAATGAACGCTGCAATGCCCGCGACTGGTGCAGGCGCCACTTTGGCCTACACCGGGCTCAATATGGGCGCGGGCCTGCTCACCGCCCTCGGCATGATGCTCATCGGCGTAGCACTCCTGGCCCTCGCCCGCCCCAGCGGCAAGGTCCGTCCCTAAGCGGCCCGGCGTCCCCAAGGGGTTCCGAGCCGCCCTGCACCAGCCGCTACGACGCCCGGCGGGCCGCCAGCGCAGTTTTGAATGCGGCCGCCGAGGCGTCGGTGCTGCTGATGCGCCAGTCGGTTTCCTTCTGAAGGTGGAACCAGACGAAGCCCATGACATCAGGCTGGGCTGCAAGATAGCTGACCAGATCGGTGTTCCAGGCCGCTTTGGAGCCGCCGGCCTCACTCGAAGCCGTCTCTGCGATAAGGATGGGCACTCCGGGTGCCAGAGCACGCAACTGGGCTATCCCGGGGGCGAACAGGTCCTGCGGGGAAATCCAGCCGCTCCACGACGCCGAGGTTCCCCAGTTGTAGCCGTCGAGGGCCACAACGTCCACGTAGCTGGCGCCTGGGAACAGGCCGGCAAGCTCCGTGGACCCGAAGTAGGGAACATTTGGGCTCCATACCCAGGACACGTTGCTTGCACCGGTCGCAGCAACGACGTCGTGAACATGCCGCCAGGCCTGGACGTAGTCCCCGGACTGGTTTCCGTTCACGCCTTCGGCCCACGGGTACCAGTTGCCGTTCATCTCATGGGCGAACCTCAGCTGGACGGGCTGGCCCCAAGACGCCAAGGCCTGGCCCCACTGCGCAATGTGGGCGTCAAAGTCGCCGGCGGCAATCCTGTCCAGGGAGTAGGAGGGCTGTTCCAGGCCGCCGCCCCAGGCCCAGGGTTCCCACGTGACCAGCGGGACGGCGCCACGTGCCCGTACGGCGTCCATCTCCGTGATGGGCGGCGCCTGGAGGAAGTCCTTGTAGAAGAGCACGCTGGAGGGGCTCTCCCCCGCCAACTGGGACACTTCGTCCAGTTCAGCACTGGCCAGCGGGCCGCCGGGCGTGGCCACTCCAAAGCGCAGCGCCGCGGTGCTGACCGGCGGGACGGTGGGCGCGGGGGCAGCAACAACCTTGAACACGGACGATGCTTTGACGGAGGAGGTTTTGGCCGTGATGGTCAGCGAACCAGTGGCTGCGGCCGGGATCGTGATGGAAGTGCTGAAGGCACCGGATGCCGCCGTGTTGAACGAAAAGGTGGAGGACCCGACGATGACGGTTCCTGTGGTGGACACCTTGAACCCTGTTCCGCTGACATTCACCGCGGACCCTGCCGGTCCTGTATTCGGGTTGAGTGAAATCTGCGCGGCCGCCGGCGCTGCCTGGACGGGCTGGATGGCCGCCAAGGTCAGTCCCAGCCCGACAAGAAGGCCAACAAGAAGTGTCTTCACGGTACTGAACAAAGCGATCCCCGCAATCGGCTGGTGGCCGGAAGACCACAGGTCAGTTCGGTGCCGACAGGCACTTGTCCCGATCCTAAAGCTCAAGCGGGGCAGTCTGATCAAGATTGGCGCAAATTTTTTTGGAAATCGCATTCCGCAGCCGCGGGAGCCCTACTGTAAAAGAGGCAAGGTTTATGTCCGCACCCGCTATCCCAGCTGTGCGAGGCAAAGGGAAGGGGTGTCCAATGGATGGACAGGATGGCGCCAGCCAGCCGTACGTTGACCCCGCCGTGCTTCAAACACTCCGCTGCGAACTCGAGCCTGACCCGGACTACTGCGTCGTGTTCGTCAACAGCTACATCCAGCAATTGCCGCAACGGCTGGACCGGCTCCGGCATGCCGTGGAAGCCATGGATTTGGATGCGGCCATGGACGCCGTGCTGAGCGTCAAGACGTCCAGCCAGATGGTCGGGGCGGCGTATCTGGGGATGCTCGCAGACGAACTCGAGACCATCCTGAGGCACCTGGAGACCCACCCGGGGATCCCCGGAGAGCGGCCGGCGTTACTCCAGTTGGCTCTTCTGGAAAGCATGGACGCCTGCACAGGCCAGACGGTGGCCGGGCTCTCCGCCGCCGTCGCGGCCTGAGCCCAGCGCCCTAAGCCCG
This sequence comes from Arthrobacter sp. ISL-69, assembly GCF_018613775.1. NCBI lineage: Bacteria > Bacillati > Actinomycetota > Actinomycetes > Micrococcales > Micrococcaceae > Arthrobacter > Arthrobacter sp. ISL-69. The sequence goes on along the minus strand of NZ_JAGGPO010000007.1, from coordinate 109,727 downwards.
CGGCCCAGCGCCCGGAGCTATCGGCCGCAGAGCACGGGCGCAACTCTTGAGAGTCAGCGTTCGGCCGGGGCCAACCGGTACCCAACACCGCGGACAGTCTGGAGCCACCGCGGATTCTGCGGGCTGTCGCCCAGCTTCTTGCGGAGGTTTCCCATGTGCACTTCAACGGACCGTTCGTCGGCTTCGGAGATGTAGCCGCCGACGTCGTACGGCTCGTCCCGCAGGCGCTTCACCAGTTCCGATTTGGTCCGCACCATCCGGCCGGCCTCAAGAAGGGCGTGCAGCAGGTCGAATTCAGTGCGCGTCAGGTGCAGTTCGCGCCCGTCCACGCTCACGGTCCGCGCCTCGTAGCTGAACTCGAGGCCGTTGTGCGTCAGCGTGTGGCCGGTGCCGCCCGCTGCGGCAGGTGCCTTGCCACCGGCGGAGGAGTCCGACGTCGAACGCGGACGCCGCATCATGGCGGCGACTCGTGCGCGCAATTCCCGGGGACGGAAGGGCTTTGTCAGGTAGTCGTCAGCCCCTGATTCCAGGCCGATGAGGGTATCCAGTTCCTCCGCACGCGCCGTCAGCATGACGATGTATGCATCGGAAAACTCCCTGATCTGGCGGGCGACTTCAAAGCCGTCGATGTCCGGGAGCCCCAGGTCCAGGGTGATGACTGCGGGATTGAGCTCCTTGGCCGCTACGACACCCGCCGCCCCGCTGCTGGCCACTTGGACATCGAACCCGGCCTGAACCAGCACCACCCGCACCAGTTCACGAATGTCGTGGTCATCCTCGATTACCAGACCCACACGTGATTCACTCATCGCAGCCCCCTCAGTCCGCTCGATACCGTCAGAAGTATAGCGGTCGCCGGATATCGTGGTGGTATGCGTCCACTAAACCGCACGACTTTGTTCACCCGGCCATGAGCGGCAACCTTACCTGGGACATCTCGTCCGGCCGGATACTGTTCTTCCGACGGCCGTTCCACGAGTACTCGTTGCGGGGGCGGGTAGTGCTGAGCCAGATGCCGCTGTCCATCACTGCAGGGCTCACTGCCGTCCTGATGCTGTTGTTTTTCCCCGGCACCCTTGGCAATCCCCCCTTCATCGCATTCCTGGTGACGCAGGTCGTCATTCTTGCCCTGTGCTACTTCACGCCGTGGGACCGGACGCCGTACGCCAGCTTCCTGGCGATCCCGTTCCTTGATTTCGTCTCGATCGCATTGGGGCGGGAAGGCGGACAGGAAAGCCTCATGGGCATCAGCCTCCTGGCCGTCTTTCCCGTCATCTGGCTGTGCGCGTCGGGGATTTATCCGCGCACCGCCCTGCTGATGTCATTCGTCGCTCCCCTGGGCATCATCTGGGTGCCCTTGTTTGTTCGCGGCGACGTCACGGGGCAGGATCTGGCGAAGTCACTGCTGCTGCCGGTGATGATGCTGGGCATTGGCGTGTCAGTCAGCGTATTGACGCTCAGCATGGTCCGCCAGCAGCGCGATCTTGAGGAGAAGGATGCGCAGCTGCGAATCGCCCTCGAGGACAGCAAGCGGCAGGAACGGCTGCTCAACTCGGTGCTGGAAACGGTGCACATGGGGGTCCTGGCCGTGGACGCGGACGGGCATGACATCCTCATGAACCGGAAACAGCGGGAGAACCACCGGCTCGCCGCCCCGGCGGGAAACAGCGACCCGAACGAATCCCAGCTCCTGGTGTTCCAGCCTGACCGGATCACCAAGGTGCCGGTGGAAGAGCGGCCTGTCCGCCGTGCGGTGTTGGGTGAGAATTTCACGGATAACCTGGTGTGGCTTGGCAGCGGCAGTGAACAGCGCGCCATTACTACCAGCGCCCGCGCCATCCGGGACCACAACGGCGCCTTCGCCGGCTCCGTCATTGTGTTCAGCGACGTCACGGACCTGGTGAACGCGCTGGCGGCCAAAGACGACTTCGTCGCCAACGTTTCCCACGAGTTCCGGACCCCGCTGACCTCCATCCTCGGCTATGTGGAGTTGTTGCTGGATGACGGAGAGGAACTGCAGGATTCCCATCGTGAACCGCTCAACATCATCCGGCGGAACTCAGAGCGGCTGCTGGGGCTTGTCTCGGACCTGCTTGCCAGCCGGAGCGGGCAGCTCATCGTGAGCCCGCAAGCGGTCAACGTGGCCGAACTTGTGCGGTCCAGCGTCAGCGCCGCGCTCCCCCGCGCCGCGGCAGCGAAGGTGCGGCTCCATGCAGAAGCCCCTGAGCGGCTGGAGGCCCACGTGGATTCCGCACGCATGTCACAGGTACTGGACAACCTGGTCTCCAACGCCATCAAGTATTCGCCTAATGGCGGCGACGTTGTGGTGTCTTTGGGCTCGGAAGGATCAGAGCTGGTGTGCCACGTCAGTGATTCCGGCATGGGCATGAGCGAAAAGGACCAAGCCGACGTGTTTAAGAAGTTCTTTCGGACCGGCAACGTGCGGAACACGTCCATCCCGGGAGTGGGGCTGGGACTGTCCATCAGCAAGGCCATTGTTGAGGCACACGGCGGCAGCATCCAGCTGCGGAGCGCGCTGGGAGAAGGGACCACCTTCACAGTCAAGGTGCCGGTCTAGGGTTGTGGCCGGAACTCCTCGATCAGGGCGCGGGCCATACTCTGGGCTCGCTTGGAGGCTTCCGGGTCGCCTTCCGTCGCGGAGATGATGGACCCCTTCATCAGGATGTGCCATGAGCGGGAGAAGTCCTCGGCATCCCGGAGCCCTGCCTCCTCCGCGAGCTGCTGGACATGGCCCCGGATCTTGGCGAGGTAGTCAATGCTCGCACGCCCCAGCGGATGGTTGGCGCCCATTTCCAGCAGGATGTTGATAAAGGAACACGCCTCAAAGTCATCCCGGCGGAACCAGTCACCGAAGACATCGAAGATCGCCAGCAGCTGCTCGGTGGGGGTGCTGCCGCGGCGGCGCGCATCGGCAACGATCAGGTCCACGGTCCACACCCGGTCGCGTTGCTCGAGGAAGGCGAGCACCAGTTCATCCTTGGATGCAAAGTGCCGGTAGAACGTTGCCTTGGCCACGCCGGCACTGCTGATCAGCTCGTTGACGCCCACGTCGCGGATGCCCCGGCGCGCGAAAAGCTGGTAAGCCGTATCGACAATCCGCTGCCTTGCGTCGGCAGGAGTCATCACAACCTCGCCTTGGGGCGCAGGCCGTGCCGATACAGCGTCTGGCGTTGGGGTCATTACACATAGTCTAACGCAAAGGCAGACAGACTTGTCTGTCTGAGATAAGATTCTTACATTCCGGTCGGTCGAATTCCCAGGCGTTGAGCCAGAGCGCTTGTGCCACAGGAGGTTAAGAGATGCCGAAGAAAATGTTGTCAGCCGGTGAGTCCCACCAGGGCGATTCGTGGCAGGCGCGGTCCGGGATCCATGCCGTTGGGGTGCCCGTGAATCTTGAGCCGATTCGTCACCAGTCGTGGGAAATCATCAATGCAATCCTGGCGGACACCGATCCGGAGGGATCTGAAATCCGCAATCAGCTGCGCCGTTGCCTCAGCAAGAACCAAGGTAACCCTGAGAGGGCATTGCTCATGCATCTCATGTCGATGCCGGGCCGCTCCGAGCCCGCGATCCTTGATTAAGTCCTGCCTGCCGCACCACTTCGCCCCAGGACTGCTGTGCCAGGTCAGCAACGGCTGCCAGGATGTCCGCCGGCGGCAGGGACAGATCAAGCGGGTACTCCACCACGTCGATGTCGGTATTGAGGATGCGGCGGAGCTTCATTTCCCCCGCGCCTGCATACACCAGCCAGGCGGTGGGAACCCGTAAGGCCGTGCAGAACGCAAGCATTTGGAAGTGGTCCGCGGACAGTGACGCGCCCTGGTCCGTCGCCGCCCGGTACTTCGTGTCGTAGACCACCACGGGACGGCCGCCCAGGAGGTGCACTGCGTCGGGACTCACCGTGAGCCGGTCCGAGTCGCGCACGGCCTCGTTCAGCAGGGCGTTGTACTGCAGCCGCATCTCGCCGGGGTGGGCAGCCATGGCTTCGCGGAGTGCCGTCCCCACGAAATCCTCGAACACCTGCGCCATATCCACTACAAACGACGCCGTCTGTTGCTTTCCGTCGCCCGCTTCGGCCGAGGCATTGCGAAGGATCACCTCGGACAGGCGGAGCACCGCGTGGTACCGGGTATTCTTCCGGCTTGCCTGCCATGGCGGCAGCGGCGCTCCGGACTGAAGGCGCGTGACGGCGTCGAGCTTTCCCTTCAGCTGCCGCAGGCGGCTCTGGACATCGGGCCGCACGCGGGGAACCCTGGCCATGCGCTCGAGGGCGGCCCGAAGGATCCGGTTCTCGGCAATGTCCTCGGTGAATTCGTCGTACGAGACTTCCAGCGGCACGAGCATTCCCGGCCGGCGGGAAATCTGGTCCGAGATCCGGATCCTGCCCTTGACCGTCCGCAGCGATTCGTGAACGGTGAGGTAGCCCTGCAGGACCCCTCGGCTCAGGGCACGGTCCGCCAGCTGCGCGAGCGATTCTGCCAGGGCGCTCCACAGGTCCGAGTCCTCCACGGCGGCCACCGGATCATCGCGGAAGCCCTGGTTCCCCGCGTAGCTGAGCAGGAACAGCAGCCGGCTGAGGCCCAGGCGGTCCTTCGGACGGACCTCCAACTGCACAGTGGACGTGCGCACGGACCCCACCATGCCCACCGGTTCGATCCTGAACAGCCCCATCCCCATGGGCGACGCTTTGGCAAGGCCGCTGGCGTTCAGGAACGCGGCACTTGCTGCGTCAAGCTTGTCCACCACGCCGCCGGAAAGCTCGTCCAGGACGATGTGGCGGACAGCCTTTACCGGGGTGGCGGGCTGCCGCGCCGGCAGCGGCGGAACAGCGACCTGCAATGCGTTAACGGGACGCAAGGCGGCCCAGCAGTTGCTCAAGCCCGAAGCGCTCTTGCAGCTGGGCCCGGTTCAGCTGCCCGTGGTAGTGCTCCTCCAGCAGGGGCATCAGCTCGTATTTCCAGATCCGGCGCAAGCCGGAGGGCGTCTGGGCCGCCTTCTTCATGAAGTAGGACGGCCCGATCATGAGGTCGCGGTCCCATTCGTCGATCGCGTCGTTGAGGGCATCGAGCAGGAGGGCCGGCGTGGTGTCCAGGTCGCGGGCCTGCAGGAAACGCAGCAGCGAACCCTTCACGGGTTCGGTCTTGGGGTGCAGCTCGATGAAGGAGAAGCGCCGGCGGATGGCGGCGTCCATCATGGCGATCGAGCGGTCCGCGGTGTTCATGGTGCCGATGATGTACAGGTTGTCCGGGAGCGTGAACGGCTCATTGGGGCTGTACTGGAGGTAAATGCGGTCGTCGCGGTACTCCAGCAGGAAGTACAGCTCTCCGAAGACCTTGGCCAGGTTGGCGCGGTTCATCTCATCGATGATCAGGAAGTACGGCTTCTTTTCATTGCCGAGCTTCGCAGCTTCCTCCGCGAGCCGCCGCAGCGGGCCGGCCACGAGCTTGAAGGACACCTGCCCCTCGTCAGTCTTGTCGGGGCGGAAGCCTTCGAAGAAGTCCTCGTAGGCGTACGACGGATGGAACTGGACCAGCTTGACGCGTTCGTCCGTGCTGTCAGCGGCAAGTTCGGCCGCCAGGTGCTTGGCGAGGTAGGTCTTGCCCGTTCCGGGCGGGCCGTACAGCACGAGCTGCCGGTTCTCCTCCAGGAGCTCCGCGATTTCCTGCAGCGGTTCCAGGTCCATGTGTAGGGACGCCGCGAACTCCTCTGTCAGCGGACGGAACCCTTCCGGGACAGGTTCGACGACGGCGGCCGGTGCGGCGGCGTCGTCGGCCTCCGCTTCCGCTTCGGCGGGCAACAGCGCCTGCAGTGCCTGCACCACCCGGGTGACGTCCACGATGACCCCCGGTGTGGCCAGCTGGCGCTGGACGTGGCGGGGAAGGTCCGTCATGGTGTGTGCTTCGTCGAACCAGCGGACCTTGCGCCGCATCCTGCGGTTGTCCTCATTGTGCTCCGGCTCGCCCAGAACCACGCCGAGGCGAACAGCGCCGGCGTGCTGGTACAGGACGAGGTCGCCAGGCTTCATGACCGTGAGGAAAGCGAAGACGGCGGTCTTGTTGTCCTCGCGTTCCACGTAGCCAAGGTGCTTGTAGTCCTCGTCCACGGCGTGCTGGACCAGTCCCGCAGTGACGCCGGGGCCCAGGAGGCGCAGGTGCTCGACGTCGAGGGTCACCTTCTCTTCTCCGTGCCACGCCGCCAGCAGGTCCTTGGCGTCATGGTGGGTGCGCAGCAGCCATGCACGGCGGCCCGGGTCCCCCACCTTGCGCCACTGGCTCACCAGCTGGCGGGCATACCAGTCAATGCGCTGGCCCGCCTGCTTGTCGAGGTAGAGGCGGATGCGGTGGATGTCAGCGGTGATTTCTTCGTCGCTGTCCCCCTTGGCGCCGCCCACCAGGGAAGCAAAGGCATCCCGGATTTCCTGTCGCTCAACGTCAGCCACCACCGGCTCGAAGTAACTGGGCCAGGCAAGGTATTCGATGCTGCGGCGGATTGCGGGCTGGTCCTCCGGTGTCGCGGCCGCGAGCAGATGGAAGGCCAAGGGATCCTTCAGGGCCTTCGCCATGGTGTCCGGGGCCTGCTTGTCCACGTGCTGGACAAAACGGCACAGCCACCTCAGGTGGTCCCAGATGGTCCAGTTGAATTCGGCCGTGCGGTCGCGGATGACTCCGTGGTCCGTCATGCCCTGGTAGAGCTCGCCGGGCAGTTCCAGCGGCGGCTCAAGCCATGAGGCCGCTTCTGCCACCCTGGCGCGCTTGACCTTGAGCGATTTCACTTCGTGGGCCAGCGGCAGCGACTGCAGGAAGAGCATCTCAACGGCCAGTTGCTTGGCTCCGCGGGAGGCACCCAGCAGGTTCTGGCGCAGATTGGTCATCATGGGCGCCTTGGGGTCTGCGACGCCCCGTTCCAGGCGCTCCAGGAGCTCTGCAGCGGCGCTGGCGGTCCATGTGGCAGTCCGCCCGTCCAGGGCCGACGGCCTGCCCTGCAGACCGGCCCCAAGAACAAACCACGCCGCGTCCTCGATCTCCTTGGAGATACCGGGGGCGCGGGTCATGGCAGGCTTCGCGGTGGGGGTCATGCCTTCAAATTTACAGGCTAAACCTGAACGCCAACACCAAGGACCGCTGCCCGCTACTGATCGGTAGGTGTTGGGCCATTATGTATGTTGGCCTGGCCGCTGGCCAGGGTTTCCGGCTATTTTCGGGCTCCTGGCCCCGTACCGGTCGGGGTTGACCGGCTATTTGGGGGCAGCGGGCAGGTTCTTGCGCCCGAACGCAAAATAGCTTCCCGGACCCACGAAGTTGATCAGCGTGACCATCCGCCAGACCGCCTTGCTGCCGCGGATCTGCTCCGCGGGCCGGCGGGAAATATCCCGCTGGGCTGCGACCAGGAGCGAGAGCTGCACTGCAGCTGCCACCAAGGTCCCGAAGCGCGCCAACGGGGGCATTTCCTTCCAGGACTTTTTCTTTTTCTTCGTGGCCATGGCCAATGCTCCTTGGTTCCGATAATGGTGCCGGGTGGTTCATCGTAATGACGATTTTAGGGATTCGGACCTGCCCGAAGGTAGGGGCTTTAGGCTCAGGCCACGAACGGCGCGAGCCGCTCCTTCTGCTCCGGAGTCAAGCGAAGGACCCTGCCCGTACCCTCATCCACGAATGCCAGGTGGGTGGTGGCCTTGACGCAGTCCTCCCGAGTGACCGGGTCCTGCACCAGGTAGTGGATGTCGAAGCTGGCGCCTTTCACAGCGCCGATCCACAACTGGACCACGGCCGGCACGTTCCGGTATTCGAGCGTCCTGACGTAGCGGATCCTGTGTTCCACCACCAAGGCCATGGTGCCCTCCTCAACATCGTTGAAGAGGGACACCTTCGGCTCGATACCGGGCAGTCCGGCCCCGCGGGGCGGTCCGAAGGCCGAGATGCGGGCCTCCTCCAGCATCCGTACGATCTGCACATTGTTGATGTGGCCGTAGGCATCCATGTCGCCCCACCGCATGGGGATGAGGACCTCGATGCGCCGCGCGGCGGCGCTCAGCTGTGCACCGCCGTCGCGTCATCTTCCAGCGACTGCTCTGCGTCCTCGCCCGCGAACTGGGACATGTAAAGGCGGTAGTAGGCGCCCTTGAGTTCCAGCAGGTCGTGGTGGTTCCCCTGCTCCACGATCCGCCCGGCTTCCATCACTAGGATGGTGTCGGCGTCGCGGATGGTGGACAGCCGGTGCGCGATCACAAAGCTCGTGCGGTCCGTCCGCAGGGCCGCCATTGCCTTCTGGACCAGGACTTCGGTGCGGGTGTCCACCGAGCTGGTTGCCTCGTCCAGGATGAGCAGGGACGGGTTGGCCACAAAGGCACGCGCGATGGTGATGAGCTGCTTCTCACCGGCGCTGACATTGTTGCCTTCTTCATCGATGACGGTGTTGTAGCCTTCCGGGAGTGCCCGGACGAACCTGTCCACAAACGTTGCCCGCGCCGCCTCCATGACCTGGTCCTCGGTGGCGTTGAGGTTTCCGTATTTTATGTTGTCGTAGATGCTGCCGCCGAACAGCCAGGCATCCTGCAGCACCATGCCCACCTTGGCCCGCAGTTCAGAGCGGCTCAGGTGCGTGATGTCCACACCGTCCAGCGTGATGCTTCCCGAATTGAGCTCGTAGAAGCGCATCACCAGATTGACCAGGGTGGTCTTGCCCGCACCGGTGGGGCCGACGATGGCCACGGTGTGTCCCGGTTCTGCGTTGAAGGAAAGGTCCTCGATCAGGGGCTTGTCCTCCGAGTAGCTGAAGGTCACGTGCTTGAACTCGACGTGGCCGTCGGTCTTGGCAGGCAGGTGCTCTGTGGCAGTCTCGGCATCCTGTTCCTCGGCATCCAGGAATTCGAAGACCCGCTCAGCCGAGGCAACACCGGACTGCAGCATGTTGGCCATGCCGGCCATCTGTCCGAGTGGCTGGGTGAACTCGCGCGAGTACTGGATAAAGGCGGTGGCGTCGCCAAGGCTCATACCGCCGGAAGCCACCCTCAGCCCGCCGACCACAGCGATGCCCACATAGCTGAGGTAGGAGACGAACTGCATGACCGGCATGATCATGCCCGAGACAAACTGGGCTCCGAAGCTGGCCTTGTACAGGGCTTCGTTCCGCTCGTCGAAGCTTTCCAGGATATCGGCGTCACGGCCGAAGACACGCACGAGGTCGTGTCCGGAGAACGATTCCTCGATCTGGCCGTTGAGCTGGCCGGTGTTCTTCCATTGCGCCGCGAACAGCTTCTGGCTTCTCGACCCGATGATGCCGGCGGCCACTCCGGACAGCGGGAGGGCCACCAGGGCGATGAGGGCCAGCTGCCACGACACGATGAACATCATGATGACGATGCCGAGCACCGTCAGCGCGGAGCTGATCAGTTGCGCGAAGGCCTGTTGCAGCGCCTGCTGGATGTTGTCGACGTCGTTAGTGACGCGGGACAGGGTGTCGCCCCGCTGGCGCGTGTCAAAGTAGTTCAAGGGCAGCCGGTTGAGTTTCTTCTCCGTGTCGTCTCGCAGTTTGCGGACCACGCGCATGACCAGCACATTCAGGACATAGCCCTGCAGCCAGGTGAAGATGTTCGCCACGAAGTACATCACCAGCACAATGCTGATCAGGAACGACAGCTTCTGGAAGTCGATCCCCACGCCCGGAATGAGCTCCATCTTGGCGATCATGTCCGCGAAGTTGTTTTGGCCCTGGGCCCGCAGCCCGTCCACGAACTGGTCCTTGCTGACTCCGGCGGGCAGTTGCTTTCCCACCACTCCCCCGAAGATGACGTCCATTGCCTGACCCAGGATCTTGGGGGCGATGACGTTGAGGACCACGGCGACCGTCACCATGGCGAGCACCAGGGCGATGCCGGCGGACTCGGGTTTCAGCAGGCCCATCAGGCGCTTGGCGGACGGCCAGAAATGCTCGGCCTTCTTCGCCGGCGTGCCGCCGAACATGTCGCCGTCGGCCTCGGTGGGCTTGAATTCCTCTTCGTAGAAGTCGTCGTCCTCCACGGGAAGTGTTTCCTGGCCCGCGGGGAGTTTCTCGTTGGTGCTCATGCCACTTCCTCCGCGGTCAGCTGGGACTCGACGATTTCCTGATAGGTGGTGGAACTTAGCAGCAGCTCATCGTGCGTGCCCCGGTCCACGATCCGGCCGTTGTCCAGGACCAGGATCTGGTCGGCATCGGCGATGGTGGACACGCGCTGGCCCACGATGATCACCGTGGCATCGGCCGTTTTCGCCCTGAGCGCACGGCGAAGCCGGGCGTCCGTGGCGACGTCGAGGGCAGAGAAGGAGTCATCGAACAGGTACACCTTGGGCTGGGTTACCAAGGCCCGGGCGATGCACAGACGCTGGCGCTGGCCGCCCGAGACGTTGGTGCCGCCCTGGGCGATCCTGGAACCGAGACCGTTCTTCTTGTCCCGAACGAAGTCCGCGGCCTGGGCTACCGTGAGCGCGTCCCACAGCTCCTCGTCCGTGGCCTCAGTCTTCCCGAAGCGCAGATTGTGCTCGATGGTTCCGGAGAAGAGGTATGGTCGCTGCGGCACCATGGCCACCCGGCCGGTGATTTCGGAACGCTCAAGGTTGGTGATGGGGACGCCGTCGAGCAGCACCTCGCCGGACGCGACATCGTAAAGCCGCGGCAACAGGGACAGCAGGCTGGTCTTGCCGGCGCCGGTTGAACCGACAATGGCCACGGTCTGGCCGGGCTCGGCGGTGAAGCTGATGTTGCTCAGGACGGGTTCTTCGGCCCCGGGGTAAGCGAACGAGACATTGCGGTACTCCACGCGACCGGTCCTGTGGGTGGGCGCCACCGGCGCCTCCGGTTCATGGATGGAGGGTTCGACGTCGAGCACCTCACCGATGCGGTCCGCACAGACCGAGGCCCGCGGAATCATCATGGCCATGAACGTGCCCATCATGACCGCCATCAGGATTTGCAGGAGGTACTGCAGAAAGGCCGTCAGGGAACCGACCTGCATCTCCCCGGCATCCACACGTTGCCCGCCGAACCACAACACGGCTGCGGTGGAGACATGGAGGATCATCCCGATGGCCGGGAACATCAGGACGAACAAGGAGCCAATTTTCAGCGAGACATCGGTGAGTTCGCGGTTGGCCCCGCCAAAACGCTCCGTCTCGTGCGGTTCCCGGACGAAGGCGCGGACCACGCGGATGCCTATGATCTGCTCGCGGAGAATGCCGTTGATGCGGTCGATTTTCGTCTGCATGGAACGGAAGAGCGGCATGAGGCGGACCACGAGGTACCCCACCACGGCAATCAGCACCGGAACGGAGACCCAAACCAGCCAGGACAGGCTCAGGTCCTCGCGCAACGCCATGATGATGCCGCCGATGCACATGATGGGCGTGGCCACCATGAAGTTCAGCCCCATAAGAACCAGCATCTGGACCTGCTGGACATCGTTGGTGCCGCGGGTAATCAGGGTTGGTGCGCCGAAAACATTGACGTCCTTGGCCGAAAAGCTCGTCACCTTCCGGAAGACACCACGCCGCAGGTCCCGGCCGAAGGCCATGGCCGCCTTGGACCCGAAGTAAACACCGGCGATTGCCGTGGCTACCTGGATCAGTGCCACGCCGAGCATGACCCCGCCCGTTCGCCAGATGTAGTCGGCGTCTCCTCGGGAGACACCCTCATCGATGATCTGGGCGTTCAGGCTGGGAAGGTAAAGGGCCGCAATGGTGGACGCCAACTGGAAAACAATGACTGCCGCGATATACGGCAAATACGGCTTGGAGAAGCGCCGTATGAGGGTGACAAGCATGCCCGGTAATCCTTTTGAAGAGCGCGAAGTGAATTGGAAGAAGTAATACCAGCGGGGGCTGACACTCTTAGCCTTCCCACTCTACGAAATCCGTTGCCTATGCGAAACAACAGTAGGCAAATATCATCCGAAGGGCGTATCCGTGCCAGGGTGGCGGCAGAGCCCCACGTGCGTCCTGTTACGGGTGAAACGGGTGTTATCCCTCGGTTCCGAGGGAAGGGAATGTGAAAAACGGGTACCCAGTCAAGTATCGGCTACTCGCGACTACGCCAGTGCCTACGGCTTAGCGTGAAGTGGTCAGTTAATTGACAACTCTGCAGGAAAGTCGCAGGCGATCTGGGCACCTACGGCTAACGGCCGGCTCCGCCATGGGGCCTCCCGCTCCCGCAGTCTGGTCAGTCCAAAATGATCCAGATGGAGAATCCCATGAAGAGAATCCTCGCAACGGCCGGCATTGCGGGCATTGCGTTAATTGGCGTTACAGCCCCGGCAAATGCCGGCGACGACAAAGTCAGCATTTGCCACGCAACGGGCTCGGAATCGAACCCCTTCGTGAGCATCACGGTCAGCAAAAATGCGCTCAACGGAAATGGCCATGCCTCGCACAGTGGCGACCTGATTCCCGCGCCTGCGGCCGGCTGCCCTGGCGGGTCAAAGGGTGACCACGACCCCAAGGACGACGACGACGAGGGCCACGGCTCCAAGAAGGTCACCATTTGCCATGCGACGGGATCCGACAAGAACCCGTACGTCGTCATCACCATTCCCGAAAAGGCGTGGTGGAACGGCCACAAGGACGGACATAACGGCAGGGCCGACATCTATCCGGTCCCGGCGGGCGGTTGCGACGTGAAGGGTGAAGAAGAGGAAGAGGAAGAGGAAGAGACGAAGCCGCCCGTTGTGGTTCCGCCCGTCGTGGTCCCGCCGGTCGTCACGCCGCCCGTCGTGGTCCCGCCGGTCGTCACGCCGCCTGTTGTGGTCCCGCCAGTCGTAACTCCGCCGGTGGTTGCTCCGCCGGCAGTTGTCGCAGTGCCTGCTGGAGCCGCAGCGGCCCCGGTTGCCACCCCGGTGGTCAACCGCGGATTCAACGCCCAGACAGCGGCGGGAAGCCAGACAGATGCCGGCATGCCCGCTTGGTTCGGTGGGTTGGCTGCACTGCTTGGCGCGACGGGGCTGGTCGCCCTGCGGCACAGGGGACGCCTGCAGAACTTCGGGGCGTCGAAGTAAGGCAGTTCCTGTGGTCAGGACGGGCATCCACCGTCACGGTGCGGTGCCCGTCCACACCTATATCTATGGAGGAGTCCGATGTCCTTCCCCAACCGCCATCACGTAGACAGCCGGCCCCTGGACCGCGATATCGCCGCGCCTGGTGCGGGCGGGCGGGGCGGAGCCCCGGACGACGGACCCGCCGAGGACAGTGATCCGGAAGGCGGGGCAGCCGGAAACGGGGCCTACCATCAACGTCTGTTGGAGCGGTGGCGCAGCAACCTATTGCGCCTGAACCGGTTTCTGCAGGAAATCCTGCCACTTACGGCCAAGAACCTCGTAGTCCGGTCCCTGCAAGCCTGGTCCTCCAAGGACTGGTCCGTACGCAACTGGGCGCCCGGAAAATGGTCTTCGCGAAGCTGGCGGCCGCCAAAAGGCCTGTCGCTGAACCGCCTGTCACTGAACCGCGGCGATCTGCTGCTGCTCCTTGCCGGCGTCGTGGCCTTCTTTGTATTTACGTTCCTCCCTGGCGTCGTCCCTCCGGGGAGCGCATCCGGCAGGGCCGGGGCCCACTCGGCAGCTTCCCCGTATTTACGGTCCGCCGAGCTCGCTCTGCCTGGCTATGCTGTCCCGCCGGACACTTTCCCCTGGAGCGGCAAGGAGACCCCGACAACTGCGCCCGCGGCGCAGGAACCGCCACCGAGCCTGCCTAGCTATCCGCCGGCCGCAGCCCCCACGAGGATCGTTTATCCGGCGGCCGGGCTGGACGTCGTGATTCATCCGCTTGCCCCGACGCGCGAGGAACTGGAGTCCCAGGCGATCGTGCCGCCGATCACCGTGGATGGCTATTGGGTGTCAGACTTCGGCATGCCCGGCGCCGGGTCCACCAACACGACGTACATCCTTGGCCACAGTTGGGAAGGCCGCGATGCTCCCTTCAACCGGCTCAGCGCCGCGAGCGTCCCTGGCGACATCTTCGAAGCCACAACCGCATCGGGAACCATGCGCTACAGGGTGGAATCGGTGGACACCTACGTGAAGGCAAGCCTGAAGGACAGCCCGATCTGGACCGCAGTTCCCAACCGCCTTGTGCTGATCAGCTGCTATACGGAAGATCCCTGGGGGAAGAACGTGGTGGTCATTGCGTCTCCGGTCCCGTCACCCTGACAAAGGCGACGGCGGCACTGTGCCGCCGTCGCCGTCGTACGGTGTTGTGGGCGACTATTCGCCCCGGTGCCGCCCGTGCGTGGCGATGTAGTCCGCCGCGGCGCGCTGCAGCTTCCGTTCCTTGGCGAGCTGCCGCCGGATGGTGGTGAGCTCCCCGCTGATGCGCGCCTGTTCGGCAGCGATCTCCCGCTGCTCCGCAGTCTGTTCGTGGACGGCACGCAGCGCTTCGGCCAAGTGGAGCTGCTGTTCTGCCAGCAGCTGCTGCGTCTGCAGCAGCAGGGGCACGACGTCGGCGGCTTCGGGCTGCGGGTCGGCCACCATGGTCCGGGAACGCGCCCGGGAACCTTCCCTTTCGGCAGACGGGGCGTCGCCGTCGAGGTGTCCACGCCCTTCGCCGGTGGTGCTCCGATCTTGGCGTGCCGCGTCGGGAAAGCGGGACTCTTGGGCGCGCTGCCTGCTTAGGACCTCGATGAACTCCCGGTCGAGGTCCACGATGCCTGCGTCGGCCGCGGCCGTCGGCCCGGAGGCCGGCGCGGCGTTGTCGTTGTTTGAAGCGGCAGTTGCCGGGACGATGTCAACGGTGCGGCGCAGGGGCTGTTCCTTGATGCACAGGACCGCTACAAGGGCGATGATGCCGATCACCGCGGAGATCAGGAAGATTTCGGCTGTCGCGTCACCGTAGGCCGCCCTCATGATGTCCCGGATCGGGGCCGGCATGTCCTGGAGGTCCATGCTGGCTCCGGCGGATCCGCCTGCGGTCGGGATCCCGGCTGCGGCCAGGCCCTCGGTGGCCAGTTCCTTGACGCGGTTGGCCAGGACGGCGCCCAGCACGGACACTCCGATCGCACCGCCCACGGAGCGGAAGAATGCCACAGAGGCGCTGGCCGTGCCGATGTCAGTGGCCCGGACGGTGTTCTGGACTGCCAGCACGAGGTTCTGCATCAGCAGGCCGAGCCCCAGTCCGAGGACTGCGGTGTAGAGGCCGGTCAGCCAGAGTTCGGTGGTGTGGTCGATGGTTCCGGCCAGCCCCAGGCCGCCGATCAGGAGGATGGAGCCGGCTACGAGGTAGCGCTTCCATTTGCCGGTCCGGCTGATGAGCTGGCCCGACAGCACCGAGCCGATGAGGTTGCCGGCGATCATGGGCAGCGTCAGCAGCCCTGCTTCGGTGGGAGTGGCACCGCGGGCCACCTGGAAGTACTGGCCCAGGAAGGCGGAGGAGCCGAACATGCCGACGCCCACAGCAACGGAGGCGAGGATGGCCAGCGCCGTGGTGCGTTCGCTGATGATCTTGAGCGGGATGATAGGCTGCTCCACTTTGGATTCCACGACCACGAGGAGGGCCAGGAGCAGCACGCCGCCGCCCACCATGGCCGCCGTCTGCCAGGACCACCAGTCGTAGTATTCCGGGTTGCCGGCGAAGGACACCCAGATCAGCAGCAGGCTGACGCCGGAAGTGAGCAGGATGGAACCGAGCCAGTCGATCTTCGCGTGGCGCTTGACGTGGGGAAGCTTCAGCGTGATCTGCAGCAGGATGAGGGCGATGACGGCCAGCGGGACACAGACGAAGAAGGTCCAGCGCCAGCCCAGCGGGCTGTCCACGATAAATCCGCCGAGCAGCGGGCCGCCGGCGGTGCCCACAGCCATGACGCCGCCCATGTAGCCGGAGTACTTGCCGCGGTCCCGGGGCGGGATGATGGAGCCGATGATGGCCTGCGCCAACGCGGTGAGGCCGCCCATGGCGACGCCCTGGACAACGCGGGCGGTCAGCAGGAGCGGGATCGTCTCGGACAGGCCCGCCATGACGGAACCGGCCACGAAGATCACGATGCTGAGCTGGACGAGCACCTTCTTGTCGAAGAGATCGGCGAGCTTGCCCCAGATCGGGGTGGTGGCGGCGTTGGCCAGCAGGGCAGCCGTGATGACCCAGGCGAAGTCCGTCTGGGTGCCCTTGAGCTCGGACATGATGGTCGGCAGCGCGTTGGCAACGATGGTGCTGCTGATGATCGCCGTGAAGAACGCGGCCAGCAGCCCGGTGAGGGCCTCCATGATCTGGCGGTGGCTCATCGCAGGCTGCGGCGCCGGTGCGGATAGTTGCGGTGATGTTTTGACAGGGCCCGGGACGGACCGGTGGCTGTAGCGTGGCTCGCCATGTGCAGCTCCTAAGCGGTTGGAATGTTTTCGATGGATCCGGCCGTCTTTGCCCGGGCTGAATCCCTGAGGGATTCGGCAAGTTTCTTCAGGACTTTCGCGGTCTCTTCGGCGTCGTCCTCGCTCCAGTCCTGCAGGTAGCCCTGGAGCGTCGCAGTGCGCTGCTGCTCTATCTCGCGCAGCTTCCCCGCTCCGGCCTCGGACAGCGCCACAAGCTGGGCGCGTCCGTCTTCCGGATCAGGCCTGCGGACCACCAGTCCGTGTTCTTCCAGATCGGCAATATGCCGGCTCAGGACGGGAGCGCTGACCCCCAGACGTGCGGCGAGATGCGTGGCCCGGGACTCCCCCTCCCCCACGAACCGCAGGACGCCCTGGAGCGCCACCCCGGTTTCCTGCCCGCGCAGGCTTGAGACCGCGACGCAGCGGACCGCCCGCTGGAGGTCGAAGATTTGGTAAACGAGATCGGCCGCGGTTTCCGGTGCAACTGCCATGCTGAATAACCCCTTTGCTTGCCTAAGGCAACTATACGCGAAAATGGTTGCTTTGGGAAACTAAGAGGCGACCGTCTGGGTGAGCAGTCCCTTAAACGCCAAGCGCGAACTGGCAGCTAATGCCCTCAAAATTGCTTCGAGGGGGCATTAGCTGCCAGTTCGCGCGTGGGTGGTGCCGGGGTTTTGCGCTCAGACGCCCAGGTGGGTGGGGCCGAACATCTTGAGCAGGGTTTCGACGACGACGACGTTCGGCCCGTCGGCGGCGAAGCCGGCCGTGAGCGCGTCCCCGACGTTCTCCGGGGTCACCCGGACGGCCGGGACGCCGAAGGCTTCGGCGAGCTTGACGAAGTTGGGGCGGGCGAGTTCGGTGGCCGTGGCCTGGCCAAAGGCGCCCACCATGTATTCGCGCAGGATGCCGTAGCCGCCGTCGTCCACGATCAGCCAGGTGACCGGGACGTTGTGCTGCTTGGCGGTGGCCAGTTCGGAGATGGAATACATGGCCGAACCGTCGCCGGATACCGCGAGAACCCGGCCGGACTTGCCCGTGGTTTCCAGCCCCACTGCCCCGCCGATGGCCGAGGGGAAGCCGAAGCCTAGCCCGCCGGCGCCCTGGGCGGAGTGGAACTGTCCCTCGCGGGCGTCCCAGCAGCTCCAGCCCCAGTACGCGGAGATGGTCATGTCCCAGAAGGTCTGCATCTCCGCGGGTACGGCTTCGCGGATGTCGGCCATGAATTTCAGTTCCTTGCCGAGGTCCTGGGACTCCAGCCGGGCCTTGACCTTGGCCAGGGATTCCTTGACCAGCGCCTCCGGTGAGGTGCCGTGCCAGTCGGCCCGTTCGCCGTGCGGTTCGGTCAGGGCCGCGTCCAGGGCCGCGAGGGCCTGGCCGGCGTCGGCACGGATGCCCAGGCCGGGCCGATTGGACTCCAGGACCCGGGGTTCGGCGTCGATCTGGATGATCCGGCCGCGCGGCTCGAACGTGAAGTAGTTGGATGTCACTTCGCCGAGGGAGGAGCCGATGACGATCAGCACGTCGGCGTCCTCGAGCAGGTCCGTCATGTGCCGGTCCTCGATCCAGGACTGCAGCGAGAGCTCGTGGTTCCAGGGGAACGCACCGTTGCCGCCGGGGGTGCAGATCACCGGTGCGCGCAGCTTTTCCGCGATGGACAGCAGGGACTTCTCGGCCCGGCCGCGGCGCGTGCCGCCGCCGGCGATGATCGCCGGACGTTCCGCCGTCGACAGCCATTTCACCGCTTCCCGGACCAGCTCCACCCGGGGCGGGTTGTCCGCCGCTTCGGCGAGGGCGTCCTCCACCGGGGGCACCATGATGGGATCCAGGAGGACGTTCTGCGGGATCTCCAGCCAGACGGGGCCTTGCGGGGAGGAAATCGCCTCGGTCCAGGCGTCCTGGATGGCCGAGGGAATCCCGGAGGCGTGCTGGATCAGCCGCTGGCTCTTGGTGACGTTCGCGGCCGAGGCCTTCTGGTCATCGAGCTGGTGGAGCATGCCCTTGCGCCGGGCGCCGAGCCCGTCCAGCGGAATCTGGCTGGCCACCACCACCATGGGCACACCCGAGGCGTAGGCTTCCTGCAGCCCGGCCAGGGACGTCAGCGCACCCGGGCCGGTGGACAGGAACAGCACGCCCACCTCGCCCGTGGCCCGCGAATACCCGTCGGCCGCGAACGCTGAATTGTTCTCCACCCGCGAGGACACGAAGTGCAGGTTTCCCCGGCCCATCGCGTCGAACAGGCCCAGTGCGTGCTGGCCCGGAATGCCAAAAACCGTCTTCGCGCCCAGCGCTTCAAGGGTTTCGACGACGAGATCCCCGCCGTTGCGGACGCTGGTTCCGGCGTTTACTCCTATGGGAGCAGCCGCCGCGCCCGGATCGAAATCGATCACTTGGAGAACTCCTCGACGGCCGGACGGATGATTCCTCCGGGCCGGGCAGCGGAAGCGGCGGCAAACCCTGCCTGGTGCCTCTTCTCCTGCCCGAGCGCCTGCGCGGCGTAGCCGTTGGCGGCACCGAACCTGTTGCCCTCAACCGCGGAGTCCGCCATGAGGGTGACGAGTTCGTAGGCAACGTGGCTGGCCGCGACGCCGGTGATTTCAGCGTGGTCGTAGGCCGGAGCCACCTCAACAATGTCCGCACCAACCAGGTTCATGCCGCGGAAGCCGCGGATGATCTCCAGCAGTTCCCGGCTGGTGATGCCGCCGGCTTCCGGGGTTCCGGTGCCCGGCGCGTGCGCGGGGTCCAGGACGTCGATGTCAACAGAGATGTACAGCGGGCGGTTGCCGATCCGGTCCCTGACCTTGGCCACGGTCTCCAGGACGCCCTGGTAGTAGACATCGGCCGAGGTGACGATGCCGAAGCCGAAGCGGTGGTCGTCGTCGAGGTCCTTCTTGCCGTACAGCGGACCGCGGGTTCCGATGTGGCTGATCGCCTCGGTGTCCAGGATGCCCTCCTCGACAGCGCGGCGGAACGGCGTGCCGTGCGTGTATTCGGCCCCGAAGTACGTGTCCCATGTATCCAGGTGCGCATCGAAGTGCAGCATGGCCACAGGCTCCCCGGCGCGCTCGGCAGCGGCACGGAGGAGCGGCAGGGCAATGGTGTGGTCCCCGCCCAGGGTGACCAGCCTGCTGCCACCGGCAGTCAGGTCCAGCGCGTTCTGCTGAATGGTCTCGATGGCCTCGTTGATGTTGAACGGGTTCACGGCCATGTCGCCGGCATCCGCCACCTGGACGTTTTCGAAGGGACTGACGTCCCACGCCGGGTTATAGGGGCGCAGCAACCGGCTGGCCTCACGGACGTGGTTAGCGCCGAAACGGGCACCCGGGCGGTAGGAGACGCCGGAATCGAAGGGCACCCCCACCACCGTGATGTCGGCCTTAGCCACCTGGTCCAACCGGGGCAGTCGGGCGTAAGTAGCAGCCCCGGCGTAGCGGGGAATACGGGATGAATCGATAGGGCCAAGGTTGCCGTTGGCCTCGATGCGCAGCTCTTCCAAAGGAACGCCTCTCCTTCGAGGATGGATCGGTAGTGTGACACCCATCATACACTCATGTTTCCCGTTGTGCATCAAGTGTTTACCAATCGAGGTTGAGTGCATTCCTCAGTCAGGACAGATCCCTCAGTCGATGGCGGACGCCCCCCGCTCCCCCGTCCTGACCCTGACGGCGTCGCAGACGGAGATGGTCCAGATCTTCCCGTCCCCGCACCGACCGGTGCTGGCGCCGGATTCGATGGCCGCCATCACACCGTCCAAGGCCTCCTCGGTCACCAGCACCTCCACGCGCGCCTTCGGCAGAAGGTCGGAGTTGTATTCGGTTCCGCGGTAGACCTCCACGTGGCCCCGCTGCTGACCATAGCCGCTGGCCTGGCTTACGGTCAGTCCGCTGACGCCGAACCCTTCCAAGGCCGCCCTGACGGTCTCGACCTTTTCCGGACGGACGATAGCCGTGATGAGTTTCACGTCCGCACCCTGCTGTTTTCTGCCTGGCGGTCTGACTGCCGGCCGGACTGGCCCGCAGCCGTCACTTCCGCAGACGTTTCCCCGCGAGCACCCTCAGGCTTGCCCGTCTCGCCCTCCGCAGGAACGGTCTTGCCGTGGTGTTCGCCGGGATGGAACGTGCCGCCAACCATCAGCAGTTCGTAGGCGGTTTCGGCGTGTTCGGTGACGTCGATGCCGGACCGCTCGTTGGCTTCGGACACCCGCATGCCCATCATCTTGTGGATGGCGAATCCGATCAGCGTGGTCATAAGAGCGCTCCAGACGGTGACGATCAGCGCGGTGAGGACCTGGGGCCAGAACTGTGTCAGGCCGCCGCCGTAGAAGAGCCCGCCCTCGGTCTTGACCGACGGGACAGCGAAGAATCCCAGTGAGAGCGTCCCCCACAGGCCGCCGACAAAGTGCACGGCCACCACGTCCAGCGAATCATCCAGGCCGATCTTGAATTTGAGTCCGACCGCGAGCGCGCAGACCGCCCCGGCCACGACCCCGATCAGGATGGCGCCGATCGGGTCCACGAACCCGCAGGCGGGTGTGACGGCGACCAGGCCGGCGACGGCTCCCGATGCGGCGCCGAGGGACGTGGCGTGGCCGTCCCGGAGCCTTTCGATCAGCAGCCAGCCCAGGAGTGCCGCACTCGTGGCAAGCAGGGTATTGGTCCAGGCCAGGCCGGCGATGGCGTCGGCCGCGAGTTCAGAGCCGGCATTGAAGCCAAACCAGCCGAACCACAGGAGTCCTGCGCCGAGCATCACGAAAGGCAGATTGTGCGGACGGATGTTGGGATCCTTCATGAATCCGAGGCGTTTTCCGAGTACGACGGCGAGCATCAGTCCCGCTATGCCCGCGTTCATGTGGACCACCGTTCCACCGGCGAAGTCGAGGGCGGAGATCTTGCTGCCTACGATGCCGGTGGGGCCGAACAGTCCGCCGCCCCAGACCCAGTGGGCGATGGGGGCGTAAACGAGCGTGACCCACAGCGCCGCGAATAGCAGCCACGGCCCGAACCTCACGCGCTCAGCCACGGCTCCGCTGATTAGCGCGACAGTGATGATGGCGAACGTGGCCTGGAAGCCGATGAACACCATGTCCGGGAGCCCGGGCGCCTTGCCCCCGATTGTGCTGGTCAGTCCGCTCAGGCCGGGGTTGGCAAAGGGATCGCCGACGAGCCCG
This sequence comes from Arthrobacter sp. ISL-69, assembly GCF_018613775.1. Lineage (NCBI taxonomy): Bacteria > Bacillati > Actinomycetota > Actinomycetes > Micrococcales > Micrococcaceae > Arthrobacter > Arthrobacter sp. ISL-69. Next base: position 88,230 of record NZ_JAGGPO010000007.1, on the reverse strand, counting down.
GCCATGGTGTCGGGCCCGAAAGCCAGTCCATAGCCCCACAGCGCCCAGACCACGGCAACAACTCCCATGGCGCCAAAGCTCATCATCATGATGTTCAGGACGGATTTCATCCGGACGAGGCCCCCGTAGAAGAATGCCAGGCCGGGGGTCATCAGCAGGACGAGTGCGGATGCTGCCAGCATCCAGGCCGTGGCGCCGGGATCGAGCACCGCGGGATCCACTGCCATGCCCACATTGACTAGAGAGATGTTCATTTCGGGAGCCTTCCTCAAGAAGTGGCGCTCCTGGGCGCCAGCTACGGCGAGACCATTCAAAACGACGGTGCAACTATGGGTTCCCCGAGTCCGACGCTACAACCGGGGTGTTTCCGCCATAGCCGCGAAGTTTTTCCGGGACGTTAAACAGCGGGGCCGGGCATGAACCCTGCGTTTCCAGCAGGTTTCCAAAATGTGACGTACATCTCACCATCGTTGCGCCGACGCACCACGCAACCGCGGAGGCCGGGCGCCATGGGGTCGTGAGCGAAAAGTGATGGCGGTCACGCGGGGCGTAAAGGTTTCGTTAAGGCCGGCATCCTGCGCACGTTCCCGGGCCTACGCTCCAATCAGGAGCAGCACCACGGTCCTCAGACGGCCGAAAGCCACGCTGCGCGAAAGGATACCGTGACCACGCTCACCCGGCCGCCCGCCGACCCCTCCGACAGGTTCAAACGCAAACCCCATCGGTTAAAGGGCTGGCTGCTGGAGGGCATGCCCGAAGGTTCCGGCAAACGGCAGGGTCCCCACGGCCAGCCTCAGGCGAACCACACACCCCAGCCCTGGTGGAAAGTCATGTGCCTCACCGGCGTCGACTACTTCTCCACCCTTGGCTACCAGCCCGCCATTGCCGCGCTTGCCGCCGGAATGGTCTCCCCCTTGGCAACCGTGGTCCTGGTGGCCGTCACGCTCCTGGGCGCCCTGCCGGTGTACCGGCGGGTGGCCTCGGAGAGCCCCCGCGGCGAGGGATCGATCGCCATGCTGGAGCGGCTGCTGCCCCGCTGGGGCGGCAAGCTGTTCGTCCTGGCACTCCTGGGTTTCGCAGCCACCGACTTCATGATCACCATGACCCTCTCGGCTGCGGACGCCAGTGCGCACGCCATCGAAAACCCGTTCGCCCCCGACTTCCTGCATGGCCAGGAAGTGGCGATAACGCTGGCATTGATTGCAGGCCTGGGCGTGGTCTTCCTTCGCGGCTTCAAGGAAGCCATCAACGTGGCAGTAGTCCTGGTGGCGGTGTTCCTGCTGCTCAATGCGGTTGTGGTGCTGGTAGGCCTCGCCCATGTGTTCAGCGAAGCCCATGTGGTCACGGACTGGTGGGCCGCCCTCAACCAGCAGCACGGAAACCCTCTCGTGATGATCGGCATCGCCCTGCTGGTTTTCCCCAAACTCGCGCTGGGGCTCTCCGGCTTCGAAACGGGAGTGGCAGTCATGCCGCAGATCCAGGGCAGCCCGGACGACACCGAGGCGAAGCCGGCCGGCCGGATCCGCGGCGCGCACAAGCTCCTGACCACGGCCGCCCTGATCATGAGCGGGTTCCTCATCGCGTCCAGTTTCATCACCACGTTCCTGATCCCGGCAGCCGAGTTCGAACCGGGCGGCAAGGCCAACGGCCGGGCGCTGGCCTTCCTGGCCCACCAGTTCCTGGGCGACGGTTTCGGAACCGTGTACGACCTGAGCACCATCGCCATTCTCTGGTTCGCCGGAGCCTCGGCCATGGCAGGGCTCCTCAACCTGGTACCCCGCTATCTCCCGCGCTTTGGCATGGCACCCGCCTGGACCCGGGCCGTGCGGCCCCTGGTGCTGGTGTTTACCGCTGTTGCTTTCCTCATCACGCTGGTCTTTGAGGCCAATGTGGAAGCCCAGGGCGGTGCATACGCCACCGGCGTCCTCGTGCTGATGACATCAGCCTCCATCGCCGTCACGTTGTCCGCCCGGCGCAAGCAGCAACGCGGCCGTACGGTCGCGTTCGGGGCGATCGCCGTCGTCTTCCTCTACACCACCGTGGCGAACGTGGTGGAACGCCCCGACGGCCTGAAGATCGCGGCGATGTTCATCCTCGGCATCGTGGTGGTGAGCTTCGCTTCGCGCGTCAGGCGCTCCTTCGAACTCCGCGCCACCCACATCCGGCTGGACGAACAGGCCCTGGAGTTCATGGCCGCCAGCGAAGAGGGCCCCATCCGGCTGATCGCGCACGAGCCCAAACGCCTCAGCGCCGCGCGGTACAGGGCCAAGCTGGAGCACGCAGAACTGGCCAATCATTTGCCGGCGGACAGCGACGCGATCTTCATCGAGATCCTCGTTGATGACAGTTCGGACTTCGAGCAGGAACTCATGGTCACAGGGAAGGTCCGGCACGGCTTCCGCATCCTTGAAATCCACAGCAATAACGTGCCCAACACGCTGGCGGCCGTGCTGCTGCACCTTCGCGATGTCACGGGACTCATGCCGCACATCTACTTCCGTTGGACCGAGGGGAACCCGCTGACCAACCTGACGCGGTTCCTGCTGTTCGGCGAGGGCGAGATCGCGCCCGTTACCCGGGAAGTGCTGCGCGAGGCAGAGCCGGACGTCACCCGCCGGCCCTGGGTCCACGTGGGCTGAGCCACGCCCCTGAGCCAACCCCGCCGGGTCAGACCCCGCGGGGTCAGCGGCTGGCGGCCGGGACCAGCACCCAGAGCACCTCGACGGCGTCATCCGTGGGGTTGATCCAGGTGTGCGGCTCCCGGCCGGGGAACGTCACGGTGTCGCCGGAGCTGAGCTCGTATTCCTCATTCGTGAGGATCAGCCGGATCCGGCCGTTGATCACGTGGAGGACATCGACGTCGCAGTCCACGGCGTAGAGTTCGGATTCGCCGCGGCCGCGGGGCTCGATCACAGCCTGGATGATCTGGACGCGCCGTTCCGAGCGCGCCGTCAGCAGGCGCTCGATGATGCCTTCGCCGCCCAGTGAAATGCGCGGTCCCTCATCCTTCTTGGTGAGGTGGGTTTCCGGCGCGGCAAACAGGTCGCCGATGGAGATGGAGAGCACCTGGCACAGCGTCACGAGCGAAGCCACCGACGGCGACGTCAGGTCGCGTTCAACCCGGCTCAGGAATCCCTTGGTGAGGCCAGTGGCGTCTGCCACCTGCTCGATAGTGAGCCGCTGTGACTGGCGGGCAGCACGGATGCGCGAACCGATGGCAACTGGAATGTTGCTCGGTTCAACTGGTAGAGCCTTCATTAACGAACCTTTCGCAGCCGGCCGCACGGCCCCATCGCTGGAGCCATACTAGCTGGATACCCACCTTGTGACGCGGGAACGGGCCGTTGGTGTCAGATGCACCTTGACTGTTACCGCCGTCACAACTACTCTTTTAGGCAACAAGTGTTGTCTATTAGGCAATCACACGAGAATCACCGAGTCACCATCAGGGATCTCCCCCTGCATCAACCGCAACATAGCAGCGGATTTCCGGCACTGCGCTGACGCTCCCGCGGATTCCCGCCCTGCTGCCAATCAGCTCCAAGGAGCATTTTCATGGACGCAAATTTCGTCAACATCGCCATTGTGGTGGTGTACCTGGTCGCCATGCTGGCCTTCGGGTGGTGGGGTAAGTCCCGCACCAAGAACAACAGCGATTTCCTGGTGGCCGGCCGCAGGCTTGGCCCGTTCCTTTACACCGGCACCATGGCCGCCGTGGTCCTTGGCGGCGCCTCAACTGTGGGCGGCGTGGGCCTCGGCTACAAGTTCGGCATCTCCGGCATGTGGCTCGTGGTGGCCATCGGCAGCGGCGTGCTGCTGCTGAGCCTCCTGTTTGCCGGCACCATCCAGAAGCTGAAGATCTACACGGTGTCTCAGATGCTGACGCTCCGCTACGGCAGCCGGGCCACGCAGACCTCGGGCATCGTGATGCTGGCCTATACGCTGATGCTGTGTGCCACCTCCACCGGTGCCTACGCCACCATCTTCGTGGTGCTGTTCGGCTGGGACCGAGCCCTGGCCATCGCCATCGGCGGCGCAATCGTCCTGGTGTACTCGACCATCGGCGGCATGTGGTCCATCACCCTTGCGGACCAGGTCCAGTTCGTCATCAAGACCGTCGGAATCTTCTTCCTGATGCTGCCCTTCACGCTCAACGCAGCGGGCGGCCTGGACGGCATCCGCAGCCGCGTTGAGGACAGCTTCTTCCAGATCGATGGCATTGGGATCCAGACCATCATCACCTACTTCGTGGTCTACACCCTCGGCCTCCTGATCGGCCAGGACATCTGGCAGCGCGTGTTCACGGCCAAAACCCCCACTGTTGCCCGCTGGGGCGGCGCAACGGCCGGCGTCTACTGCATCCTCTACGGCGCGGCAGGTGCCCTGATCGGCCTGGGCGCACGGGTGGCGCTCCCGGAGATCGACGTCGCCACGCAGGGCAAGGACGTGGTCTACGCCGAGGTGGCGCAGAACCTGCTGCCCATCGGCATCGGCGGCCTGGTGCTCGCAGCGGCAGTGGCCGCCATGATGTCCACCGCCTCCGGGGCACTCATCGCAGCCGCAACCGTGGCCCGCGCCGACGTCCTCCCCTTCGTGGCCAGCTGGTTCGGCAAGGACATCAACACCGATGACTCCGACAACCCTGAGCACGACGTCAAAGCCAACCGCATGTGGGTCCTTGGCCTGGGCGTTATAGCCATTGTCATCGCCATCATCACCAAGGACGTGGTGGCCGCGCTGACCATCGCCTACGACATCCTGGTTGGCGGACTCCTGGTCGCCATCCTGGGTGGCCTGGTGTGGAAGCGCGGAACCGGTGTTGCCGCCGCAGCCTCCATGGCCGTGGGTTCCGTGGTCACCCTCGGCACCATGATCTTCCTGGAGATCAATGCCGCCGCCCCCTTGGACGGCATTTACGCGAACGAGCCGATCTACTACGGCCTGCTCGCCTCGGCCGCTGTCTACGTAGTGGTCTCGCTGCTGACAAAACCTACCGACGCGCACGTTATGAAGAACTGGTACCGGCGCGTTGCCGGCAACGCTTCCGAGGAAGAGCCGGTTCCGACCCTGGCCAAGTAGAACCGGCCAAGGAGAACTGCACAAACAGCGCACGACGGCGGTGCCTCCCCTGCGCGGGAGGCACCGCCGTCGTGCGTTTACAGCTTGGGGTGACTCACTCCTCGTCCACGGGCCCAGGGAATTCCTCACCGTTTAGAGGCACCACGGGCTTTTCGTCGCCGAGGAAATCCTCCTCGACCAGGGGAACACGCCGGCCGGCCTCTTCGAGCAGTTCCTCTTCCTCGGTCTCCACTGCGTCATCGATCGGCGCGTCCTCGGCAAAGTCATAGGCGGGATCGGATTCGATGGTGTCGCGTTCCGGCTGGATGGGCCTTGATCCGGTGGTGTCCATGGTGCAAACCTCCGTGTCTGGTTGTGCGGCCAGGGGCCGGGCCGTGGAAGCACCTGCCCTGGCAATCATCACAGCACCGGCATTACGCGGGGTCAATAGCCGGTGCATTGCACCCCGCGAAAGCCCGCAAACCACTGCGGTTTTTACGGTCCGCCTAAACTTCCCGGTGAGGACTACCGGCCGAAAATTGGCGTAAAACCGGGGTAGGCTGGACCTGCAATGGGGCCGAACCATGCCCTATCAAGCCCAGGAGTGTTCGTGTCTCAGCACGCTAAATCTGACCGAAACGAGCCCTGCCCCGCCGACACCCCGGCCGCAAGCGCCCCGGAAGTCAACGCAGCCACTACCCCCGCCGCCCCCGGCCACGCCGATATCAAGCGCTGGCGCCAGTACCTTGCCGACGAACGTGCCGAGGCCGCCGTCTACCGCGACCTGGCCCAGAACCGCCGTGGCGAGGAGCGGGACATCCTGCTGGCCTTGGCGGAGGCCGAGGGCCGCCACGAAGCGCACTGGCTCCGGCTCCTCGGCGATCACGCCGGGAAGCCCCGCCCGGCCTCCCTCCGCAGCCAGCTGCTGGGATTCCTGGCCCGGCATTTCGGTTCCGTGTTCGTGCTGGCGCTGGCCCAGCGCGCCGAGGGCCGCTCCCCTTACTTCTCGGACCCGTCGGCCACGCCCGCCATGGTTGCCGACGAGCAGATCCACGAGGAAGTTGTCCGTGGACTCGCCACCCGCGGCCGGAACCGGCTGGCGGGCTCCTTCAGGGCCGCCGTGTTCGGCGCCAATGACGGCCTGGTCAGCAACCTTTCCCTGGTGATGGGGATGGCCGCATCCGGCGTCGGCAACCAGGTGGTGCTCCTGAGCGGTGTGGCCGGGCTGCTCGCCGGAGCGCTGTCCATGGGCGCCGGCGAATTCATCTCCGTCCGTTCCCAGCGCGAGCTGCTGGCTGCAACGCGGCCCACCCAGATCACCCTTTCCGCCGCCCCGCGGCTGGACATCGAGCACAACGAGCTGCTGCTGGTTTACCTGGCCCGCGGGATGTCCCGGGAAGCGGCCGAACACCGCGTGGCGGAACGGATGGGCCTGCTGAGCTGCGACTGCGATCCCAGCCTGTCGCTCCAGCCGGAGCTCCCAGAGACCGAGGACCAGCATGAGGCGGTGGGCACGGCCTGGAGCGCGGCGGCGTCGAGCTTCTGCTTCTTCGCCTCCGGCGCCATCATTCCGATTATCCCGTTCCTGCTTGGCATGACGGGCGTCGCGGCACTGGTGGTTTCCGCCGTGCTGGTGGGCCTGGCGCTCCTGGTGACGGGCGGCGTCGTCGGACTGCTGTCCGGGACCTCCCCGACGAGCCGCGGTTTCCGGCAACTGGCCATCGGCATGGGCGCCGCCGGCGTCACGTACCTCCTCGGCCTGGCGTTCGGCGCGGTGGTCGCCTAGTGGACAGTCCCCCGCCCGGTCAACGGAGGCCTCGGCATTCCGGCCGGATAGGTATGACGGCCCGGATTCTGCGCAACGTGGCCCTCACCGCCCTGATAGCGGTGACGGCGTTTACCGCTGCCGGACTGTTCTACGGCGATCCACGTTTCGTGGGGCTCTTCGAGTTCCGGAACAGCACGGTCCCCAACGGACAGGCCGCGGACCAGCAGCCGGGAACAGCTGCGGAAACGGTTGGGTCCGATGCGCCGCCACCGGGGCTGGAAGAACAGGATTCCCCGCTGGGAACAGCGGACGAGCCGCCTGTCCCCAGCGATTCCTTCAAGTTCCTGGCGATGAACGACGACGGCACTCCCGTGGGCTATTCGCCGTGCCGCCCGCTGCATTATGTGGTCAATGCCGGGCTGGCACCGGCCGGCTCGGAAAACCTGGTGGAGGAAGCCGTCGGCACCATTGCCCGGGCCACCGGGATCCGCTTCATCAACGACGGACCGTCCACCGAAGCGCCGTCCGAGGACCGCGATCCCTACCAGCCTGAAACTTACGGCGAGCGCTGGGCGCCGCTCCTCATCTCGTGGACGACCCCGGAGGTCTCCCCCAAGCTCAAGGGGCAGGTGATCGGCACCGGCGGGAGCACGCACTACAGTTTTGACGGCGGCCCGAAGACATTCGTCACCGGCAGCCTGGACCTCGACGCACCGCAGATTGCCGGCGAACTCGAGCGGCCGGAGGGCTCCGCCTACGCCACCGCCGTGATCCTGCACGAACTGTCCCATGTGATGGGGCTGGAACACGTCGATGACCCCCTGCAGCTGATGTACCCGGAAATCGGCACCCCGGACGGCCTCGCCGCCGGCGACCTCAACGGCCTGTACCAGCTGGGCCGGGCGGCCTGCCGCAAGGACCTTTAGCCGACCGCTGCTAACGGGACCCTGCTAGCGGGACACAGCGTCGAGGGCTTCCTCCACGGTTTCCACCAGGAAGATCCTGTCCGCCATGGACTTACCCGCCGCAAGGCTCTGCAGCAAGGGCCACGCGGGGTACCGCCGCTTCCAGTGCTCACCGCCGACGAGCACCATGGGCCTGATGGTTTCGGAGGCTCCGTAGTAGTTCTCGCACGCGTCCTGGAAGATTTCCTGCAGGGTGCCGGCGGACCCGGGCAGGAAGATCACACCGCCGTCGCAAAGCTCCAGCAGGATTGCCTCCCGGATGGCGTTGGCGAAGTACTTAGCGATGTGCGTGGCGAAATAGTTGGGCGGCTCGTGGCCGTAGAACCAGGTGGGAATCCCCAGCGACGGCGTCCCGCCCGGATGGCGTTCGACGACGGCGGCGGCCGTCCGCGCCCACGCGGACACCGAGGGCCGGAACCCCGGAACGGCTGCCAGCTGGGTCAACGCAGCGTGGAAGTCCGCTTCCGGCAGTTCGCTGAGGTACGCGCCCATGTTGGCGGCCTCCATGGCCCCCGGCCCGCCGCCGGTGGCCACCACCCGGCCGCTCCTGGCCAGGAGCCGTCCGGCGACCGCGGCCTCCATGAAGGCCGGCGTTCCGCGCCTCGCGGTGTGGCCGCCCATCACTCCCACCATCGAGCGGCCGCCCAGCTCGGAGCGCGTCAGTTCGTCCAGGGCGTCGCCGATCGAATGGTCATGCAGCGCCGCGGCCAGCGTGGCATCCAGCCGGTGGCGCTGGCCGGGCCGGATGCTCCAGTGGTAGATCCGGGCGTCCAGCGTGGCCTCGTAGGGCGCACCGGGCGGACTGGAGTAGAGCTCCTGCGGTGAGTAGAGCTGCCCGCGATAGGGGTTGAAGGGGACGGACTCCAGCCTGGGGAAGATCAGCGCCCCGCGGTCCCGCAGCGACTCCTCCACGCCGTCGTCGAAGGTGCAGCCAAGGAAAATCGCGCCCTGCGCGTCCATGCCCTGCAGCGACGCGGTGCGGCCGCGCAGGTCCAACGATTGGGCGTGCCAGCCATGCATGGTGCGGACGCCCGCTTTCACCAGCCGGTCGAAGCTGTCCAGGTTTTCAACCTCAAGGGTTCTGGGGCTGGGGCTCAGGCTGCCGGCGGCGTTCATGCAGTCAGCCTAGTCCGCAGCGGGCAGAGCAGAAGCGCCCCGGCGGAAATCCGCGAGGCGCTTCTGCAGCTACGTTCAGTGGACGGATAGGCGTTCACGTGCGGGCGGGGCCGCCGCGGATCAGGAGACCTGGAGCCCGCCGTTGATGTCGTACGTGGCGGCAGTGATGTAGCCGGAGTCCTTGCCGAGCAGGAAGGAGATCAGGGCCGCGACTTCCTCGCGGGTGCCAACGCGTCCCATCATGATGCCCTCGGACATCTGGGCCTTGCGCTCCTCGCTCAGGGTGCCGCCCATGATGTCGGTGTCGATGGGGCCGGGTGCGATCGCGTTGACGGTAACCCCGAACTCCCCCACCTCGCGGGCAAGGGAGCGGGTGAAGCCGATGATTCCGGCCTTCGACGCGCTGTAGGCCACCTTGGAGTACGTGCCGCCGCCGCGCTGGGCGGAAATCGACGAGATGCTCACGATGCGTCCGAGCTTGCGCTCGATCATGCCCTTGAGCACACGCTGGGACACGATGAAGGTTCCGCGCATGTTGATGGCGAAAACCTTGTCCCACTCCTCCACGGTGGTTTCCATGAACGTCGTCGGCGAGCTGATGCCCGCAAGGTTCGCGAGGGCCACGATGGGCGGCAGGGATTCTTCGATCTCGCTGATCGCCCGGTCCACGGAGGCGGCATCGGAAACGTCGGCGCCAACACCGATGGCCTTCACGGCGCGGTTGGAGCCGATCTCGGCAGCCGCGGCGTTGGCGTCCTCGGCGTTGATGTCCAGGATCGCGATGGACCAGCCCTCGCTGGCCATCCGGTCAGCGGCTGCGCGGCCAATGCCCCGGGCGGACGCCGCTCCGGTCAGTACTACGGTGCGTTCTGCGGGAAATGAAGTGGTTGTCATGAGGTTTCTTTCGTCGGTAACTAGGTGTCAGGAGACTTTGGTGGTGTTCACTGCAGCTGCGGCGGCGACTGCGGGATCGAGGGCCGCGTCGCCTTCAGGGCGCTTCCGTGCGTAAAGGTAGGTAGCCACGGCCGTGACGCACAGGCAGAAGGACAGGAACATCAGTCCGCTCTGGTTGTTGCCCGTGGCGTCCTTGAGCAGGCCAACGGCGTAGGGGGCCACGAAACCGCCGAGGTTGCCCAGCGAGTTGACCAGTGCCAGGCCGGATGCAGCTGCAGCTCCGGTGAGCGCGGCGGACGGCATCGACAGGAACGGGGCGATTGCGCCGTAGATCCCCATGGCCGAGGCGGTCAGGGCGATCAAGGCCAGGACGGGGTTGACCGGGAGCAGGTAACCGGCTGCCAGCAGGCCCATGCCTGCCAGCATCATGCTGACGGCGGTGTGCCAGGCGCGCTTGCCCGTCCGGTCCGCCCGCTTGCTCCAGAAGTACACAAAGACCGCGGCGATGGCATAGGGAATGAGGACAATGAAGCCCACTTCTGCGGTGGAGAACTTGCCCAGCGCTGCAACGATGGTGGGCATCCAGAGTCCGAGGCCGTAGATGCCGCAGACCAGGCCGAAGTACAGGGCAGAGTAGACCAGCGTGCGCTTGTCCTTCAGGCCAGCCAGGAAGTTGTGGTTTCCACCCTTGGACTTGGCGGCCAGTTCGGCATCCATGGTGGTGGCGAGCCATTCGCGTTCGTCGGTGTTGAGCCACTTGGCGTCCCGCGGGCGGTCGGTCATCAGGAACGGGGTCAGGATGCCCAGCAGGATGGCTGGGATGCCTTCGATGATGTAAAGCCACTGCCAGCCGTGCAGGCCCATGATGCCGTCCAACTGCAGCAGCAGTCCGGACACCGGGGCGCCCAGGGCATTGGACACGGGCTGGGCAAGGATGAAGATGCCCAGGACCGTGACTCGCTGCGCGGCGGGGAACCACAGCGTCAGGTAGAAGAGGATCGCGGGGAAGAACCCGGCCTCGGCCGCACCCAGCAGGAAGCGGATGATGTAGTACGTGCTTTCACCGTTGACCATGGCCATGGCCGTGGCGAAGATGCCCCAGGTGATGAGGATCCGCGCGAGCCATTTGCGGGCCCCGAACCGGTACATGCCGGCGTTGCTCGGAACCTCCAGGAGCGCGTAGCCGAGGAAGAAAATACCGGCGCCCAGGCCATAGGCGGCGGCGCTGAGGCCGATGTCCTCGCTCATGGTGAGCTTGGCGAAGCCCACGTTGTTGCGGTCAAGGTAGGCAACAAAGTAGAGCAGGACAATCAGCGGCATGACGCGGCGGCGAACCTTGCGAAGTGTGCGTTCGCCGAGCTCGCCGAGTCCTGCGGACTGCATGAAGAGTGAAGTCATCGTCGACCTTCTATCTGACGGATGCGGCGCCTGAACAGCAGCTGGATCCGATGGGGGATGTTGAGGGGACTCCGTCGATCAGTAACTAAGTCTGATGTCTGACATCTGACGGAAGAACATGAGAAAGATCATATGAGGGTGATCTGGGTTACGTCAAGCCTTGCGTGTTTCGGCGGGCGCGCGATTGGGCGGCTCCGCGGCGGGCGACGTCAGGGCTTGGGGTGGTGGACGTAGCGCTCGTAGTCGCGGTACGTCTGGTCCATGTGTTCGTCCATGGTTCGCCGGGACACTTCGGCGTCGCCGCTCAGGATGCCGTCCAGCACCTTCTGGTGGTACTCGATGGCGTGCAGCTGGATTTCCGGCACGGCGGAGGTCTCCCGCCGCGTCATGTAGAGCAGCTGTCCCAGTTGCGCGAACAGTGCCCGGACAAAGGGATTACCCGAGGCCTTCAGGACGGCGTCATGGAACGCGATGTCGGCCTCGACAAAGCGGTCCAGGTCCCCGGCATCGTGGAAGCGTTTCATGTCCGCGATGCACTCACGCATCTGCTCGGCGTGCTCGGGAGTGTGCCGCTTGGCGGCAAGGGCGGCGGCGCCGGTTTCCACCATGCGCCGCATCTCGATGAGACCCACGGAGACCTGGTCCGCACCGTTTCCGTGCGACGCGGCCTTGAAGATCGCGTCCAGCCCGGTCCAGTTGTCCGAGGGATTGACGAACGTTCCGCGCCCGGCCTTGACGTAAAGGATGTTCTGCGCCCTCAGCGCTTTGAGGGCTTCCCGCACGGTGAGCCTGCTGACCTCGTAGGCCTTGGCGATGTCGGCTTCGGGCGGGATGGCATCGTGCGGCTTCAGCTTGCCGTCGAGGATGTCTTCGAGCAGGCCGTCGACGAGGTCGTCAACGAGTGTCCTGCGGCCCATCCTGGCTCCTGCCTTCGGTCTTGCCCTCTGCTGCTGGCGCTTTCCACATTACTGTCGAATGCCGTCCGGATCAGCATCACGGCAGGAACCGGAGACATACTTGTCCGGCTTTGCCAGGGCAGCTTCCGGGTTCGCGGAGTGGCCGGGCGGCGCGGACGCCTAACGGCTTCAGGCTGTTGCAGAATGAATCATGCGCACTCCGCCCCTGCCCTCGCCCGGCCGCCCCCGGATCGGAATTCCGGTCCGCCTCAGCAGCTCCCTGGACCCGGACCCGCGGGTGGGGGAAGCCAACGAGCTGTTCGATTTCATCGTGGACCTGGTCCACGGCGGCGGCGGGGAGCCGGTACTGCTTACCGCGGACTCCGGCGATGGCCGGCTGGCCGAAACGCTCAGGGGGCTCGACGGCGTCGTACTCCCCGGCGGGGGCGACCTTGACCCGCGACTTTACGGCGAGGAGCAGGGCGACGAGTGCTATGACGTTAACCTCGCGCAGGACACACTGGACCTGGAAGTGGCCCGAGGGACCATCGATCAGGGCGTGCCGCTGCTTGGGATCTGCCGCGGACATCAGCTCCTCAACGTCCTTTATGGCGGCACCCTCGTCCAGGACATGGCTGTCAGCGCCGTGACACACCATGAGCCCGCGGCCACTGATGGCGCAGGCCCGAACGGTGCCGACGAAGCCGGAACGGGCCCCTGGGCATGGCACGACGTGGACGTTGCCCCGGGCTCCAAGGTGGCCGGACTGTACGGCCCGCCGGGCACGAGGGAAGCCCTCACGGTCAAGATAGCCTCCGGCCATCACCAGGCAGTGGCCAGGGTCGCGGACGGGCTGGTGGTGACGGCGATTGCCGGCGACGGTACCGTGGAAGCGCTTGAGGACCCGGAACGCTGGGTGGCGTCCGTTCAGTGGCATCCCGAAGCACGGGAGCTCCCGGCGGAGGAACGCGTCGCCCCGTTCCGTGCGTTTGTGGAGGCCTGCCGCACGCGTCAGCGGGCCTAGCTGTACGGACCCGGCCGTTGGCGGGTGAACGCCGCAACATCGGAAGGCATCCGGTTGCCGGTCCTTGGCACCCCCAAATCAGCCTGCTATTATCGTCAAAAAGGCAGTATGTCCTATCAAGAGAACATACGCTGACATACGCGGGTTCTCCGGCACCATCGGAACCCCGCGGAGCACAAGGGAGCGCTCAGTGGCGAATCAACTTAATCTCAGCATCGACCGCTCTTCGCCGGTGCCCCTCTACCACCAGGTGGTCCAGGGCATCGAGTCCGCCATCCACACCGGACTGCTCCCCCAGGGCAGCCGGCTGGACAACGAAATCGACCTTGCCGCCCAGCTCAACCTGTCCCGCCCCACCATGCGCAAGGCCATGGACGAGCTGGTGCGTTCCGGCCTCCTGGTACGCAAGCGCGGCGTGGGAACGCAGGTGGTCTCCAGCCAGGTCCGGAGGCCGCTGGAGCTCTCCAGCCTCTACGACGACCTCACGAACAACGGGAGCAAGCCCACCACCGACGTGCTCAGCTTCTCCCACATCGAGGCCGACGCACCGACGCGTGAAGCGCTCCAGCTTCCTGCCGGCGCAAAGGTCTACCACTTCACCAGGCTGCGCAAGGTGGGCGGCAAGCCGCTGGCGCTTATGGAAAACTGGGTCCGCGACGACATCACCCCCATCGACGAAGCCCAGCTCGGCGCCCAGGGCCTGTACGCGATCCTGCGCAACGGCGGAGTGAACTTCCGGCTGGCCTCGCAGCGCATCGGAGCCATGGTGGCCAACGACTACCAGGCGCCCCTGCTGGACACGCAGCCCGGTTCGGCGCTGGTGACCATGGAACGCACCGCGGTGGATGACACAGGCCGCATGGTGGAAACCGGGCACCACGTCTACCGCGGTGACTCCTACAGCTTTGAAATGACCCTCGTCCAGCGCTAGGCGCCCGCGCCAGGCGCTGCAGGCAGCACGCACGTAATCGAAAGAGAAAATCTATGGCCAACTGGGTATATCCGCTGGGTTCCGCTGCTGACGGCAGCTGGGACGTCTCACTGGGAACTTCGGACTCCGTACTGGAGGTGGACGGCTGGGCCCACACCGGACTCAAGGTCGCGACCCTGGCGGCCGGCACCGCCGTCGAACTTCCCGCCGCCGGTGAGGAACGCATTGTGGTTCCGCTCAACGGGTCCTTCACCGCCACGGTCGACGGCGAGGACTTCCGGCTCGCCGGCCGGGCCAGCGTGTTCAACGGCCCCAGCGACGTGCTCTACACGGGCACCGGGAGGACCGTCACGATCAGTTCGGCCGACGGCGGCAGGGTGGCCGTCGCAACGGCTCCCGCGAACACTGCCTACCCGACCCGGCTCGTGACGGCCGCCGAGACTCCCGTGGAGCTGCGGGGCGCCGGCAACTGCTCCCGGCAGGTGCACAACTTCGGCACGCCCGCCGCGCTGGAAGCGGACCGCTTCATCGTCTGCGAAGTCATCACCCCGGCCGGCAACTGGTCCTCCTATCCCCCACACAAGCACGACGAGGAAAAGGACGGCGAAACCAGCCTCGAGGAGATCTACTACTTCGAGACCCGCGTGGCACCGGGCGGTCCGGCCGCACCCGGCCCGCAGGGGGACGCCATCGGCTACCAGCGGGTGTACGCCTCGGACGAACGGCCCATTGACGTCTCGGCGGAGGTCCGCACCGGCGATGTGGTCCTGGTTCCCTACGGCTGGCACGGTCCGGCGATGGCTGCCCCGGGTTACGACCTGTACTACCTGAACGTCATGGCCGGTCCCGGGCCGGTCCGCGACTGGCTCATCAGCGATGACCCGCACCACGGCTGGATCCGCCAGACCTGGGAAGGCCAGGATGTGGACCCGCGGCTTCCGTTCGGAGCCTAAGGCGTCAAAGACAACTGATGCCCCTCACCGCACGCGGTGAGGGGCATCAGCCTTGTTTGGATGAGGCTAGCGGGCCACTTCCTGGGCCACGCGGACCGGGACTCCCGTTGCCAGCGATTTTTGGGCAGCGTCGGCCACCCGGGATGCAGCCACGGCGTCTTCCGGTGTGCACGGGTTCTCCCGCCGGCCCAGGATCAGCTCCACGAAGGCTTCCATCTCGGAGCGGTACGCCTGGTCGAACCGTTCGGCGAACGTCCTGTGGGGCTCCCCCGCCGGGAAGCCGACGCCGGCTTCGGCCGAGGCCACCGCCGTCTTGTCGTCCAGCCCCACCATCAGCGAACGGCGTGAACCCTGGATTTCCAGGCGGACGTCGTGTCCGGCTCCGTTGTACCGGGTGGCTGAGACGGTTCCGACCGTCCCGTCGTCGAACGTCACCAGCGCCAGGGCCGTGTCCACGTCGCCCACTTCCCCGATGGCCGGGTCACCGTTGTTGGAGCCCTTGGCGTAGACCTCGACTATTTCCCGGCCGGTCAGCCAGCGAAGGATGTCGAAATCGTGCACGGAGCAGTCCCGAAAGAGTCCGCCGGAGCTGGCCAGGAACTCCACGGGCGGAGGCGTCATATCGCACGTGACCGCCCGCAGCGAATGGATCCAGCCCAGCTCCCCGGCCTGGTAGGCCCGGCGGGCTTCCAGGTAGCCGGTGTCAAAGCGGCGCTGATGGCCGATCTGCACCACGCCCTGCCTGTCCCGGATGTAGTCCAGCACCGGCAGCGCGTCGGCCACATTCATGGCAACCGGCTTCTCGCAAAAGACCGGGATCCCGGCATCCACCCCGGCCCGGATCAGCTCGGGGTGGGTTCCCGTCCCCGTGGCAATGACCAGGCCGTCGATACCGGAAGCCAGGAGGGCCTCCACGGAGGTAAGGAACTCGGCGCCGAGCCCGGCCGCGACTGTCCGGGCGTGGTCTGCGGCCACGTCCGTGAGCCGGAGCCTGACGTTGATGCCCTCCGGATTGAGGACCCCGTTCAGTGCGGCGATGTTGTTGGCGTGCATCACGCCGATCCGCCCCACGCCGACCAGGCCCAGAATGACGTCCTTCATGATTTCTCCTCCGCATAAACAGTGAACGCTGCCCGGAAGGCATCCAGTGCCGCGGCGCTGTCGCCCTTGGCCCACGCTTCCATGCCCACGGTGCCCTCGTAGCCTGCGTCGGCGAGCGCCCTCGCGACAGCCGCATAGTTGATTTCCCCGGTCCCCGGTTCGCAGCGGCCCGGGACGTCCGCCACCTGGATCTCACCGATGTGCGGCAGGGCGGACCGCACCAGCTCGATGAGGTTACCCTCCCCCAACTGCGCGTGGTACAGATCCAGCATCAGTTTCGCGTTGGGGTGCCCGGCGGCTTCCACCAGCGCCAGCGTGTCCTTCGCGCGTGCCAGCGGGATGCCCGGATGGTCCAGCACCGTATTGAGGTTCTCGAGGCAGAACGTCACGCCGTATTTCGCGCCAAGCCTGCCAAGGCGTTCCAGGGTCCGGGCACCGGTGCTCCACATGCGGCCGGTGGAACGGTAGAGGGGCCGCGCGGCATGGCCGTCGATGAGCTCCGCCGGGTGCACCACCATGCGGCTGACACCCAGTTCGAGCGCGGCCGGGATCAGCGACTCGGCTGTTTTCACCACGTCATCGGCTGTGTCCGGGTCCACCAGGCTGCCTGAGGTGTACCCGGTCATGGAGGAAAACACCGCACCGGTGGCCTTGAGCGCACTGATGTCCTTCGTGCGCGAATCCCACAGCTCCACGTCGAAGCCGGACTCGTGGATTCGACGCACGCGTTCCACAAAAGGCAGGTCGGTGAAGACCATCTCGGCACAAACTGCCAGCCGCATCAGACTCCGGCCTTGTTGCTGAGCGCGGATGCTGCTGCGAGCCCTGCCACTGCCACCGGAATGCCTTGCTTGACCGATTCGATGCAGGCCAGCGCCATGGCCAACGCGCGCCTGGCGTCGGCGGCACCGGGCGTGAGGGTGACATCGGCCGACGACGGCGGCATACCGTCGCGCTGTGAACGCACCGCAGCCGCGAAATCGGCCAGTTCATCCGTGTACGCCTGCCGGAAAAGTTCAACGTTGAGCCGCGGGGTGGCGGCCGACATTCCCTCGGCCGTGTAGCGCCGGGCTGCCGTTTCCGTGGCACGGCCGGCCTGGACCATACCCTTCGAACCGAAAACCTCGCCGCGGATGTCGTAGCCATAGAGCGCGCTGAAGTTTGCCTCCGCCACGGCCACGGCACCGTTGCTGTAGCGGATGGTCACCACAGCCGTGTCCAGGAACCCCTGGTCACGCAGGCCGGGCTCCACGAGGGCGTCCGCAATGGCGTAGACCTCCACCGGCTCGGCACCTTCGTTGAACCAGTTGAGGGTGTCGAAGTCGTGGATCAGGGTCTCCAGGAAAATGGTCCACGCCGGGACCCTGGCAGCATTCGGGATACTTCCGTTGCCCGGGTCGCGGGTCAGCGAACGCAGGAGTTGCGGCGTGCCGGCCACACCGGCGGCAAGGTCCTTCTTGGCGGCCTGGAAGTCATCTGCGTACCGCCGGTTGAAGCCGACCTGGAAGTGCACGCCTGCTGCTTCCACCGCGGCCAGGGCAGCATCGAGCTCGTCGAGCCCCTGTCCGGCGGGCTTCTCGCAGAAAACGTGCTTCCCCGCGGCAGCCGCCTGCGCGATAAGGGAAGAGTGGAAGCGCGCCGGGCTCGCGATGATCACCGCGTCGATGTCGCGATCCGCCAGGATGTCCTCGGCGTTGGCCGTCACTTTGGCTGTGCCCAGGGACCGGGCCAGTGCCTCAGCGGATTCAACGTTGGGATCGGCGATGGCCGCGAGGACGGCACCCGGAACGCGGCGGGCGATGCTTTCAGCGTGGAACGCCCCCATCCAGCCGGAGCCGATGAGCCCGATCCGCACGGGAGCCGGGGCTCCGGAAGAGTTTTGAGTGATGTAGGCCAATGTTCTGGTCCTTTCGGTTATTCAAAGATGCTTGGGCCCGGCAGGTATCAGGCCGTGGCATGGCTGAGCGGGGCCGCCCCCGGAGGGCGGACCCTGCTCCTGCCGCGGTGTTAGCTGTACGCTTTGCCGGTGGCCTGCGCCACCTCGGCCACTTCACCCTTAACTTCCTTCACGACGTCGCCGTGTCCGCCGAGCTGTTCGAGTTCGTGGGCGAGTTCGGCCAGTTCGGCGCCGCCGGCCATTTGGGCGGTGAGCTCGTCGAGTGTGATGTCCTTCTTGTCGTAGTACCCGATCGACTTGCCGCGTTTGAGCAGCAGGAACCGGTCACCGACGGGGAAGGCGTGGTGCGGGTTGTGGGTGATGAAGATGACGCCGAGGCCGCGGTCGCGGGCCTGCAGGATGTAACGGAGCACCACGCCGGACTGCTTCACGCCGAGGGCCGCGGTGGGCTCGTCCAGGATCAGGACCTTCGCGCCGAAGTACACGGCACGGGCAATGGCGACACACTGGCGTTCACCGCCGGAGAGCTGGCCGATGGGCTGCTCCACGTCGCGGAGGTCGATGCCCATCGCGGCGAGTTCCTTGAGCGTGATGTCCTTCATCTTGTCGACGTCCATGCTCTTGAACGGACCGAAGCCGCTGGTCAGCTCCGAGCCGAGGAAGAAGTTCCGCCAGATCGGCATCAGGGGCACCACGGCGAGGTCCTGGTAGACCGTGGCGATGCCCGCATCGAGGGCGTCGCGCGGCGAGGTGAACTTCCGTTCTTCGCCCATGATGTTCAGGACCCCGGCGTCGTGCTGGTGCAGTCCGGCGATGATCTTGATCAGCGTGGATTTGCCGGCGCCGTTGTCGCCCAGCACGCACGTGACGCGCCCGTTGTCCACGGCCATCGTCACGTCGCTCAGCGCGATGATGTTGCCGTAGTGCTTGCCCACTCCGTCAAGGGAGAGCAGGTGGACGGGGGTGTGGGTCAGGGGATCTTTTTCATTCTGGAGCAGCGTCTGCTGGTCGATCTCGTTGGCATTCATTTCTCCGGCCCCTTTACTTGAGTTCCGCGCGGCGCTTGACGATGAGGTTGACGATGGTGGCCAAAAGCAGCATCAGGCCCAGGAAGAACTTGAACCAGTCCGGGTTCCACTGGGCGTAGACGATGCCCTTGTTGGCCATGCCGAAGATGAAGGCTCCGATCGCTCCGCCAATCGCCGAACCGTAGCCGCCGGTGAGGAGGCAGCCGCCGATTACCGCGGCGATGATGTACAGGAACTCGTTGCCTACACCTTCCCCGGACTGCACTGCGTCGAAGGCGAAGAGGTTGTGCATGCCCAGGATCCAGCCGCAGAAACCCACGGCCATGAACAGGCCGATCTTCGTGGCCTTGACCGGCACACCCACGGCGCGGGCAGCGTTCGAGTCCCCGCCGACGGCGAAGATCCAGTTACCCACGCGGGTCCGCATAAGCACCCAGGTGGCCACCGCGACGAGCGCGAACCAGATGAACACAGTATTTTTGACGTCGACGCCGCCAATGTTCACCGAGGAGGCGAACACCGCCTGCGCGGACTTGAAGCCGTCCATATTGGAAATGGAAGGGGAGGAAACGCCGCCACCGATCAGCCGGGTCAGACCCAGATTCAGGCCGGTCAGCATCAGGAACGTCGCTAGGGTGACGATGAAGCTGGGCAGCTTGGTCTTCATCAGGATCCAGCCGTTGATGGCACCAATACTCAGCGACACCACCAGAGCCAGCCCGACACCGACCCAGACGTTCGTGCTGAAGTACCAGCTGAACAGTGACGCCGTAAGCGCCGAACTGATCACGGCGACACCGGTGGAAAGGTCGAATTCCCCGCCGATCATCAGCAAGGACACGCCCACGGCCATGATTCCGATCGTGGAGCTGCCATACAGCACGGTCGCGAAAGCATTGGGCTGGGTAAAGGTCGGCGAGACCAGTGCGAAGAAAATAAACAGGACGATAGCGCCGACGAGGGCACCGATCTCGGGGCGTCCGAGGAGTTTCTGCAACGGACTGCGCTTGGCAACGCGCTCATCGGGCGCCGCCGTTTTTGTCAGTGTCTGGGTGATGGTCATGATGATTCTCCTTGCTGCGGGGCCGGCGTTGGCCGGTCCGGCCAGCGGGCTGTTAGCGGATACCCTGCTGGGCGAACTTCAGGACATCGGCCGCATTCGACTTGTCGACGAGGCTCGGACCGGTCAGGACCGACTGTCCGCCGCCGATCTTGAAGCCGCCGCGCTTGTTCTGCCAGATGGCGTCGATGGACATGTAGCCCTGCAGCCACGGCTGCTGGTCCACGGTGAACAGAACTGCACCATCCACGATCTTCTGGGCGAGATCCGCGTTCAGGTCGAAACTTGCCACCTTGGCAGAGCTGCCGGCGTCCGTGACCGACTTGAGGAGAGTGAGTGTGAAGGGGGCGCCCAGGCCGATGATGACGTCGGCGTCCTTGGAAGCCTGGAGCTTGGCGGTCGCGGTGGACTGGACGGAGGTCATGTCCTTGCCGTCGACGTACAGGATCTCCGTTCCTGGCACCTTCGCCTTGACGCCGGCACAGCGTGCTTCAAGGCCGACATGGCCCTGTTCCTGAATCACGCAGACCGGGTGCTTGAAGTTCTCCGCCGCGAGCCGGGTGCCGACTGCCTCACCGGCGAGCTTCTCGTTCGAGCCGAAGTGGGTGAACGCCCCGAGCTTCGCGGAAACGTCTTCGCCGGCGTTAAGGCTCACAACCGGGATCCCTGCGTCGGTGGCCTTCTTCAGGACTTCTTTGAGGGCGTCGGGCTTGGCGAGCGTGACTGCGATGCCGTCGACTTTCTGGTCGATAGCCTGCTGGATGAGCTGGGCCTGGCGCCCGGCCTCGGGATCGCTGGTGTAGAGAAGCTCAACGTTGTCCTTCGACGACGCCTGTTCGGCGCCCTTGCGGACGATGTCCCAGAAAGTGTCCCCTGCCGCGGCGTGGGTGATCAGGGCGACCTTGATGCGGTCCGTTGTTGCGACTTGGCCAGCGCCTGCGCCGCCGCCTGTTTCGGCGGGCTTCCCGCCGGTGCTTGAGCAGGCGCTGAGCGCCATCATCGGCACGACTGCTGCAATGAGAGCCGCCTTGCGCCAGGAAAAATTAGCCACGTTAATCTCCTTTGATCTCAGGTTCCGGGCTGCCACTCTGCAACCGCCGGAGCACTGTCTACCTCGATCATGGTGATTCAACTCACTAATGTCAATAGTTTGTCCTGACATTAGGATGTTTTAACTTGGAATGGGGTTTTGTTGCACCAAAAAAGCCGGGGGAAGCAGCTGTTGCCGCCACCCCCGGCTTGTCATCCGGGGACGTTCCGGGGCACCCGCCTAGCCGTGGAAATCGGCCGGGTGGGGGCCGGTGCGCCCGCCGCGCTCCAGGGCGTCAACCGCCGCGAGCTCCTCTCCCGAGAGGGCGAATCCGAACACGTCGAGGTTCTCCCTGATGCGGGCCGGAGTGACCGACTTGGGAATGACGACCCTCCCCTGCTGCAGGTGCCAACGCAGCACAACCTGGGCCGGCGTGCGGCCGTGCCGGGCCGCGATGTCGACGACGGCCGGGTCGTCCAGCACCGCGCCCTGCGCCAGCGGGCTCCACGCCTCAGTGGCGATGCCGTGGGCGCCGTTGAACTCTGCAACGTCGCGTTGCTGCAGTGCAGGATGGATTTCCACCTGGTTGACGGCCGGCACCGTACCGCCCAGGTCAACGAGCCCCTGCACATGTTCGGGCAGGAAGTTGGAGACCCCAATAGCCCGGACCCTGCCGTCGGCCTGCAGCTTCTCCAGCGCCAACCACGAGTCCGCGTACTTGTGGGATTCCGGTGCTGGCCAGTGGATCAGGTAGAGGTCGAGGTACTCCAGCCCGAGCTTTTCCAGGCTCGCCTCGAAGGCGGCGAGCGTCTGCTCGTAGCCGAGATCGTCGATCCAGAGCTTGGACGTGATGAACAGCTCCGCACGGGGAATGCCGGACTCCGCCAACGCGCGGCCGGTGCCTTCTTCGTTGCCGTAGATGGCGGCCGTATCGATGCTGCGGTAGCCGGCGGCGAGGGCGGCGGTGACCGCGGCGGTTGTTTCGTCGTCGGGGACCTGGAAGACGCCGAAGCCGAGCTGGGGCATCTCCACGCCGTTGTTGAGGGTGACGGTGGGTATTGAGGTCATGGTGTCTCCTGTGTCCGTGAAGTCCATATCAGCGGGCAACGGCCGCGGGCTCGGCCGCGGGCTCGACGGCGGCCGAGTCGACGGCGGCAGGCGCTTCCGCCGTCGTCGTACGTTGTCCTCCGCGCTTCCGGGCCTTGGCGGCCGCTACGGCCATCACCCCGAGGCCGAGGAGCGTAATGACCGCGCCGGCCCAGATCGGCGAGGTGTAGCCGAGGCCGGCGGTGATGGTCACGCCGCCGAGCCAGGCGCCGAGGGCGTTGCCGACGTTGAACGCGCCGATGTTGGCGCCGGAGGCCAAAGTGGGGGCGCTGTGGGTGTATTTCATGACCCGCATCTGCAGTCCCGGGACCGTCGCGAAGCCGAAGCCGCCCATCAGGACGATGGAGGCGATGGTGAGGGGCTGGTTGCCGGCGGTCAGGGCGAAGGCCACGAGGACCACCACCAGCACAGCCAGGACCACGAGGAGGGTACGGTCCACGTTCCGGTCCGCCGCCTTGCCGCCCACGGTGTTGCCGATGAACAGTCCAATACCGAAGAGGATCAGGAGCCAGGGCACGGTGGAGGCCGCGAAGCCGGTGACCTCGGTGAGGGTGAAGGCAATGTAGGTGAAGGCCCCGAACATGCCGCCGTAGCCGAGGATGGTGACGAGGATGGACAGCCAGACCTGGCCGGAGCGGAAGGCCCTGAGTTCGCTGCGGAGGCTTCCGGGGGCGGTGTCGCCGCGGCCGGTCTTTGGCACGAGGGTCAGGATGCCGACCAGGGCCAGGACTCCTATTCCCGTGATGGCCCAGAAGGTGGAGCGCCAGCCCGCCGCGTGGCCGAGCATGGTGCCGAACGGGACACCGAGGACGTTGGCGGCGGTGAGCCCGGTGAACATAATGGCGATGGCGCCGGCCTTCTTAGTGGGGGCCACCATGTCAGCGGCCACTACTGCCCCGATGCCGAAGAACGCACCATGGGCAAGGGCGGCAACGATCCGGCCGATCATCATCATGGAGTAGTCGGGAGCGAGGGCCGAGATCAGGTTGCCGCCGATGAACAGCACCAGCAGGACGGCGAGCACGGGCTTGCGTTCGAAGCGTGTGACCGCCGCGGTGAGCAGGAGGGCGCCAACGACGACGGCGAGGGCATAGCCGGAGATCAGCCAGCCGGCAGTGGCCTCGCTGACGCTGAAGTCAGCGGCAACCTCGGGCAGCAGGCCCATGATCACGAACTCGGTGAGTCCGATCCCGAACCCGCCGAGGGCGAGGGCTATCAGGCCAATAGGCATGGTGAAGCTCCTTCAAAAACTGTACGGAATGGGGTAGGGCGCGTAAGCTAGTAGTTGCAGACGCGTTATTTATTGTTGCACAAGCAGATACCACGCGCAAGCAACTATTATTTGTTGTGCCCCGTTTCACATCCGTGGGCGCACGATCCGAAGGGAAGTACCAGATGGGCATCAAGGACGACGCCGTTGAAGTCCGCGCGCAGGGCTGGCGGACCCTCGCGGCCTTGCACGGCCTGATCGAGTCGGAGCTGGAGCGCTCGCTCCAGGCCGAAGCCCAGCTGTCCGTCGTCGAATACACGGTGCTCGACGCCCTCAGCCGCCAGGACGGCTGGCACATGCGCATGCAGCAGCTGGCCCGTGCCACCGCGCTCAGCGCCAGCGCCACCACGCGGTTGGTGAACAGGCTCGAGGACCGCGGCCTGCTGACGCGCATCCTTTGCGCCGATGACCGGCGCGGCATCTACACCGAGCTCACCGACAGCGGGATCAGGCTGCTTGAAGCGGCACGCCCCGCCCACGACGCCACGCTGGAACGCGCCCTCGCCGAGGCCCAGGGAGTACCTGAACTGGCCCCGCTGGTGGACGCACTGCCGAAGCTGCACGCGCACGCCTAGGACCCAAAGGAGCCCCGCAAACAAGAGGCTGGACAAGAGCCCCCACAGCAAAAAGCCCCGCGCCGCGCCGAAGCGCGCCCGCGGGGCTTTGCTGTTTGCTGGCCCTACTTTCCGGCCACGTTCTTGAAGTAGTGTTCCAGGTCTTCCAGGCTCTTGTCCTTGGTCTCGGGAACGTACTTGGCCGCGAAGAGGATGGCTCCTACTCCGAGGCCGGCGAAAACGAAGAACGTGCTGGAGATGCCGATCGCGGCCAGGAGTTGCGGGAATCCGAAACCGATCAGGAAGTTCACGATCCACAGCACGAACGCCGAGGCGCCCATGCCCAGGCCACGGATCTTCAGCGGGAAGATCTCCGACAGCATCAGCCAGGTGACGGGCGAAATGGCGCCCTGCTGGAAGGCCAGGAACGTGACGGTCAGGGCCAGGATCACAAAGCCGCGGCCGGTTCCTTCAGGCAGGACGAGCGAGA
Source organism: Arthrobacter sp. ISL-69 (assembly GCF_018613775.1). NCBI lineage: Bacteria > Bacillati > Actinomycetota > Actinomycetes > Micrococcales > Micrococcaceae > Arthrobacter > Arthrobacter sp. ISL-69. The sequence continues at coordinate 63,690 of NZ_JAGGPO010000007.1, read as the reverse complement.
AGAAGCCGATAAGCAGCAGTGCCGTGGTGGTGCCGATCTGGCCGGTAATGAGCATCTTGCGCCGACCCACCTTGCCCAGCAGCCAGATTCCCACGAATGTTGCCAACACGGAAATGACGCCGTTGGCTATGTTGGCCGTCAGCGCGGCTTCGCGGCCGAAGCCGGACTGAGCCAGGATCTGCGTGCCGTAGTACATGATCGAGTTGACGCCGGTGATCTGCTGGATGACGGCCAGGCCGATGCCCACTATGAATATCCGCCGGAGCCAGGGAATGCCGAGGTCCTTCCAGGAGCCCATCTTGGACTTGTAGTCCTCAACGGCCATGGACTTGACTTCTTCGAATTCAACGCGCGCCTCCGCCTGGGAACGGATCCGCTGGAGCACGCTCAGGGTTTCGCCGAAGCTCCCCATCGAGGCAAGCCAGCGGGGGCTTTCGGGCATGAAGTTCATCCCGACCCACAGTGCAATGGCCGGCAGGGTGGCGATCACCAGCATCCACCGCCAGATGCCGCCGGCTTCGCCGAAGGTGTTTCCGAGGTAGGCATTGAAGATGAAGGCCAGCAGCTGGCCGGTGACGATCATGAGCTCGTTCTGGGTCACGATCCGGCCGCGAAGGGCGCTGGGCGAGACTTCGGCCAGGTAAACGGGAACCGTCACTGAGGCGCCGCCGACTGCCAACCCAAGGACAAAACGGGCTGCGATCATCACCTCGGTACTCGGCGCAAAGGTACAGGCGAGCGTACCGATCAGGAAGATCACGGCGAGGACCATGATCATCTTGCGGCGGCCGTTCCGGTCTGCCAGGCGGCCGCCGAACAGCGCCCCGAACGCTGCTCCGAACAGCAGCGAGGACGTCACGAGCCCCTCGGTCAGTGGGCTGAGGCCCAGGTCCTCCTGCATGTAGGGCAGGGCGCCGTTGATAACCCCGGTATCGTAGCCGAAGAGCAGGCCTCCGAAGGTGGAAATGATGGTGACAGTCCGCAGCGCCCGTTTGTGGTTGACCGGCCGCTGCTGTTCGGTGACGGCGGTCGTCAAAGGCTGACCTTCTGGACGTACTGCTTCATTGTCTCCAGCTGGTACCGCGAAACGTCCGCCGCGTTGTCGTCCTCGGCAAAGACGCTGGACACCATGACCGTGTCGTCGCGGTCCAGGAAGCCGATTTCCTGCAGGCCGCCGAAGAACTCGTCCCAGTTGACGTCGCCGTCGCCGATCTTCAGGTGCTGGTGCACGCGGACAGGGTTGCCGGGCGGGTTGGTGATGTAGCGCAGGCCGTGCGAGGCGTGGTGGTCCATGGTGTCTGCAACATGGACCAGGCGGAGCTTATCCCCCGCGGCGCGCATGATGTCCAGGGGCGCGTTCTTCATGTGGAAGCTGTGCGAGGCCACGTACACCAGGCCCACGTTCTTGGAGTTCAGGCCGCGGATGACGCGGATGGCGGCAAGGCCCTCCTCCACAAAGTCGTCCGGGTGCGGATCGATCAGCAGGTCGATGCCTTCCCGTTCGATGATGGGCAGCAGCTCTTCCATGGAGCGGTAGAAGGCGCGCTCTGATTCTTCGGCCTTTTCGGGGCGGCCGCTGAATTCGGTGTTCATGGTGCTGACGCCCAGGTCCACGGTGATCTGGATGGCGCGCTTCCAGTAGCGGACGGCTGCCTCGCGGGCATCTTCATCGGGGCCGGACCAGCGGAGCACGGGCAGGACCGAGGCGATCTCGATCCCGGCGTCCTTGCACGCCTTGTTCAGCTGGCCCACCAGTTCGTCATCGGCCTTCGGGTGGTTGTAGAACGGGGTGAAGTCGGCGTGCGGGGTCATCTGCATGTACTTGTAGCCCAGGTCCGCCACCACCCTGGGAAATTCAAGCAGGCTGTGCGAGTGGTGGAACGGCGTGGGGTCAAGTGCGATTTTCACGAGGAACACTCCATTGTGGATCAGTCAGGTTGTGCATGGGAGCGGAAGGAAACGGGGAGGGGGCCGCGGCCCCCTCCCCGTCGTTCCTAGCTGTAGAGGGCAGGCTTGTCGTTCAGTTTCACGGCGACCTTTTCGCCGTTCTTCTGCGCTTCCACGCCGGCTTCGCAGCATGCCGCGGTGGCGTAGCCGTCCCAGGCGGTGGGGCCGCCGATTTCGCCGCGGAGTGCAGCGTCGACCCAGGCCTGGATTTCGACGTCGTAGGCCGCACCGAAGCGCTCTTCGAATCCGGGGGTGACGTTGCCGCCCCAGCGGCCGGCGCTGCGAGTGTACGGTCCCTTGTCGCCGCCAATGTTGACGATGCCGTCTTCGAACGCGGCCTGCGTGGCCACTTCATAGCCAAACTTGGCGTTGACGTAGATTTCGACGTCGGCGAGCACGCCGGACTCGGTTTCCACCAGGACATGCTGGGGATCGTGCTGGCCGGCCGGGGCGTTCTTCGTGGCCTTGCCCAGGCGGACCTGGACGCTGGTGATTTCCTCGCCCGTGAAGAACCGGATGGCGTCGAATTCGTGCACCACCGAATCGTTGATCAGCATCTCGTTGGTGAAGCCCGGCGGCGTGGTGGGGTTGCGGTGCTGGTGGTGCAGCATCAGCAGTTCGCCCAGTTCGCGGTCGCGGATGACCTGGCCCAGGGCGGCATACTCGGCGTCGAAGCGGCGCATGAAGCCCACCTGGATGCGCTTGTGGCCCAGCTTTTCCTCGGCCTGGACGATTTTCCATGCTGATTCGGCGTCGGGCGTGAGCGGCTTCTCGCAGAGGATCGGGATGTCCCTGGCAAGTGCTTTCAACAGGATGTCCTCGTGCAGGAAGCCGGGGGTGGCAATCAGTACTGCGTTGACGTCGCCGTTGTTCAGCGCCTCTTCGGCATCGGAGAGGGCCACTGCGCCCGGGATGCCTTCGATGGCTGCCTGGGCGCGGGCGAGGTCCACGTCCACGACGGCGGCGACTTCAACGCCGTGGATGCGCTTGCTGAGGCGCTGGATGTGGTCCGCGCCCATGCGGCCGGCGCCGATGACGGCGACGCGAAGGGTTTCAGTCATTGTTCTTTCCTTACGTTTCGGGTGCTTGGTCGGCTGTTAGTTGACGGCCGTGCGGGAACCGCAGGACAGCAGGTAATTGCGGGTGCGCTTGGCGATCGGCATGGGAACGTCGAAGGCCACCGGGTACATGTCCTGCTCCACGATGCCGAAGATGGGGCGGTTCAATGCCTCCACTGCTTCGATGACGGCGCGGAGGTCGGGCAGCCCGTTCGGCGGCTCGGTCATGACGCCGGCAAGGTTTGCCGCGGCCCAGGTCATGTTTTCCTCGTTGACCTTCCTGAGGATGTCCGGATTGATCTGTTTCAGGTGCAGGTAGCCGATGCGGTCCGGGTAGTTCTTGATGAGCTCCAGGCTGGAGGCCCCGCAGTATTCGGCGTGGCCGGTGTCCAGGCACAGGTTCAGGTATTTCGAATCCGTGGCGGCCAGCAGGGTTTCGATGTCCTCCTGGGCTCCGACGTGGGAGTCAGCGTGGGAGTGGAACTGCTGCTTCAGGCCGAAGTCCTCCAGCAGGGTCTTGCCCAGGCGGTTGTGGCCGGCGAACAGGTCGCTCCAGGCCTTCTCCGTGAGCTGGCCGCTTTCCACCGCTTCGCCGGTGACGTCGTCGCGCCACATGGCCGGGATGACCACGATGTGCTCGCCGCCCATGGCAGCCGTAAGCTCGGCGACCTTGCGGGCCGGTTCCCAGGCCGTCTCCCACTGGTCCAGCCCGCGGTGGAATGCAGTGAAGACCGTTCCCGCAGTGACCTTCAGGTCGCGTTGCTTGAGCTCCTCGGCCAGCCGGGTGGGGTCGTTCGGCAGGTAGCCGTAGGGGCCGAGTTCGATCCACTTGTAGCCGGATTCGGCCACTTCGTCGAGGAACCGCTCCCACGGGGTCTGCTTGGGGTCATCCGCGAACCAGACGCCCCAGGAGTCCGGTGCGGTGCCGATGATCAGCTTGTTGTCGGTCATGACAGCGTTGTCTTTCTTCTCGGGAATGGGGCTAGTTGGACGGGAAGTTGTACGAGGCACCCGAAGCGTGGGTGGGCTCGGGCCAGCGGGACGTGACTACTTTGCCACGGGTGTAGAAGGAAACGCCTTCCGGGCCGTAGATGTGCTTGTCGCCGAACAGGGATGCCTTCCAGCCGCCGAAGGAGTGGTAGGCCACGGGCACGGGCAGCGGCACGTTGATGCCGATCATGCCCACGGTCACGGAGCGCTGGAACTTGCGGGCGTTGGCGCCGGAGGAGGTGAAGATGGCGGTGCCGTTGCCGTAGGGGTTGGAGTTGATCAGGTTGATGCCTGCATCCAGGTCCTCCACGCGGACGACGACGAGGACCGGTCCGAAGATTTCCTCGGTGTAGGCGGTCATTTCAGCCTTGACGTGGTCCAGGACGGTGGGGCCGACCCAGAAGCCTTCCTCGTGGCCGGGGACCACCAGGTCGCGGCCGTCCACCACCATGGCCGCTCCCGCGGCTTCGGCTTCGGTGACGATCTTCACGATGCGTTCCTTGGAGGCGGGCGTAATGACCGGGCCCATTTCGGCGTCGGGCGCGGTGCCGTTGTTGACCTTGACGGCCAGGGCGCGCTCTTCGACCTTCTTGACCAGCAGGTCGGCGGCATCACCGACGGCGACGGCGACGGAGATGGCCATGCAGCGTTCGCCGGCGGAACCGAAGGCGGCGGCCGCGAGGTGGTCGGCGGCGTTGTCGAGGTCGGCGTCGGGCATCACGATGGCGTGGTTCTTCGCCCCGCCCAGGGCCTGGACGCGCTTGCCGTGCTTGGTGGCGGTCTCGTGGACGTACTGGGCGATCGGGGTGGAGCCGACGAAGGAGATACCGTCCACGTCCGGGTGGGTCAGGAGCCCGTCCACGGTTTCCTTGTCGCCGTGCAGGACCTGGAAGACGCCGTCGGGCAGGCCTGCCTGCTTCCACAGCTTGGCCAGCAGCATCGAGGCGGACGGGTCGCGCTCGGAGGGTTTGAGGATGAAGGCGTTGCCGGTGGCGATGGCCATCGGAGCCATCCACAGCGGCACCATGACGGGGAAGTTGAACGGCGTGATGCCGGCGACGACGCCGAGCGGCTCGCGGAAGGAGAAGACGTCGATGCCGGTGGAGACCTGGTCGGAGTAGTCGCCCTTGAGCAGGGTCGGGATGCCGCAGGCGAACTCGATGACCTCCAGGCCGCGGCCGATCTCGCCCTTCGCGTCGGAGAGGACCTTGCCGTGCTCGGCGGTGATCAGTTCAGCAAGCTCGTCCACGTGGGAAGCGACGAGTTCGCGGAACTTGAACAGCACGGTGGTGCGCTTGGCCAGGGAGATGTCGCCCCAGCTGTCGGCGGCGGCGCGGGCGGCGGCCACGGTGGCATCCAGGTCCGCCCGGTTGGCCAGCCGCAGCTCCGCGGACACGGCGCCGGTGGCGGGGTTGTAGACGGGTTGGGTGCGGGTACCCTCGCCGGCGGTCTCGGCGCCGTTGATGAAGTGGTTGATGGTGGTGGTGACGGTCGTCGTTGACATGTGTTGGACTTCCTTGGTCTGTGGGGAGTTCTAGCCGAGCAGCTTGCGCTGGCGGTTCTTGTGGTCGGTGTAGGTCTGGAAGGCCTGCCGGGTGGAATCGAGATCGGAAACCTGGGAGACCGGAACGTCCCACCATGATTCGGAGCTCGGGGCATCCAGCAGCGGGTCGGATTCGACGTGGATCAGGATGGGTCCGCCGCGCTCGGGGGCGGCCTTGGCGTCACGGATGGCCTGCTCGAGTTCGGCGATGACCTTCTCCCCCGGTTCGATCCTGATCACCTTCACGCCGAGGCTTTCGGCGTTCAGGGCCAGGTCCACCGGGAGGGTTTCGCCTTCGTCGAAGCTGTGCTGCTCCTCGTTCAGCGCCCGGTACTGGGTGCCGAAACGCTGCGAACCCAGCATCTCGGAGAGCGAGCCGATGGAGGCGTAGCCGTGGTTCTGGATCAGGACCACAATCAGCTTGATCCGCTCGGCGACGGCGGTGACCAGTTCGGTGTGCATCATCAGGTAGGAGCCGTCCCCCACCATGACCACGACGTCGCGCTGCTCACCACCGCGTGCGGCCTCCGCCAGCGCCGCGCGCTTGACCCCAAGGCCGCCGGGGATTTCGTAGCCCATGCAGGAGTAGGCGTATTCGACGTGGTAGCCGAAGGGATCCCGGACACGCCACATCTTGTGCAGGTCCCCGGGCAGGGACCCCGCGGCGCAAATAACCACGTCTTGGGCGTCCATGGCCCGGCTGGTGGCTCCGATGATTTCGTTCTGCGCCGGCAGCGGTGTGAACCGGGTGTCGAACGCCTCGTCAACGGTGGCGTCCCAGCGCTTCTTCTCGGCAGCAACCTGCTGTTCAAGGTCGGCGCCGACGCGGTAGCCTCCCAGCGCCTGGTTGAGCTTGACCAGTGCCTTGCGGGCGTCGGCCACGATCGGCAGCGTGGTGCCGTGCTTGTAGGCATCGATCGCGGCAACGTTGATGTTGATGAACTTCACGTCCGGGTTCTGGAACGCGGTCCGCGAGGCGGTGGTGAAGTCCTCGTAGCGCGTGCCGATCCCGATGATCAGGTCCGCCTCGGCAGCGATGGCGTTGGCCGCCGTCGTGCCGGTGGAGCCGATCGCACCGAGGGAGAACTTGTGGTCCCAGGGCAGGACGCCGACGCCGGCCTGGGTGTTGCCCACCGGGATGCCCGTCAGCTCGACGAACTTCGCGAGTTCGTCGTTGGCGTAGGCGTAGAGGACGCCGCCACCGGCGATGATGAGCGGGCGCTTCGCGGCACGGATGGCCTCGGCGGCACGGCGGATGTCCTCGTCGTCGGCATCGGGGCGGCGGATGCGCCACTCGCGTTCGGCCAGGAACTCCTCGGGCACGTCGAAGGCCTCGGCCTGGACATCCTGCGGGAGCGAGATGGTCACGGCGCCGGTCTCGGCCGGGTCGGTGAGGACGCGCAGTCCGTGGTGGAACGCGGAGAAGAGCTGTTCGGGCCGGGAGACCCTGTCGAAGAACTTCGACAGCGGCCGGAAGGCATCGTTGACGGTGATGTCGTAGGCATAGGGCTGTTCGAGCTGCTGCAGGACGGGGTCCGCAGCGCGCGTGGCAAAGGTGTCACTCGGGAGCAGCAGCACCGGCAGGCGGTTGGTGGTGGCCAGCGCCGCCCCGGTGAGGAGGTTCGAGGAACCCGGGCCGATCGAGGTGCTGATGGCGAACGTCTGGCGGCGCCGGGTGTGGCGTGCGTAGCCCACGGCCTGGTGCGCCTGCGCCTGTTCGTTGCGGCCCTGGTAATACGGCATGATCGCCGGATCGAGCTGCTGGTACTGCTTGAGGGCCTGGCCGACGCCGGCAACGTTGCCGTGCCCGAAGATGCCGAACGTTCCGGGGATCAGGCGCTCCCGGTAGTCCAGCCCGCCGACAGAGTCAACGGTGTACTGCTTGGAAAGGTATTCCACCACGGCCTGGGCCACGGTCATTCGACGGGTTCCGGTTGCTGTTCTCGTCCCCATGGGAAGTTACTCCGATACTTCTGCGGTGTGGGCTGATGCGGTGTGGTGAAGGAGGGAGGCGGCGGTGGCCACGGCGCCGGCAACATCGCCGTCCTGCGGATACAGGAGGGTGCGGCCGACAGTGAGGCCCTGCACGCCGGGGAGGGCCAGGGCGGCTTCCCAGGTGGCGAAGACCTCGTCCTGGGTACCTTCCGGATCCCCGCCCAACAACACCGTGGGCATGGTGGTGGCGGCCATCACGCGCTCCATCTCGGCCACTACGGGCAGCTTCATCCACGTGTACGCGCTCGTGGAGCCCAGGCCCTCGGCGATGGCGATGGACTTGATGACGGCGTTGGTGGACAGGTCGTTGCGGACCTTGCCGTGTTCGCGGACGGACAGGAAGGGCTCCACCATGGCGATCAGCTTGCGTTCAGCGAGGGAGTCGATGACTTTGGCCGTTGCTTCCAGCATGGACACGGTGTCCGGGTCGCTGAGGCAGATGCGCGTTAGCATCTTGCCGCCGTCGGCCCCCAAGGCTTCCAGGGCTGCGGCGGTGTGGCCGGTGAAGCGGTCATCGAACTCATTGACCAGGCCGGACAGGCCGCCGCGGTTCATCGATCCGAAAATCAGTTTGCCGTCGAGTGCCCCGAGCAACAGCAGGTCGTCCATGATGTCCGGCGAGGCGAGTACGCCGTCCACGTCGGGGTTGGCCAGCGCAATCTGCAGGCGGTCCAGCAGCTGCCGGCGGTCCGCCATGGCCACCGGATCGTTGCCGACCGCGAGGGCACCGCGGGCGGGGTGGTCTGCGGCGACGATGAAGTTCTGCCGGCCGTACTTAAGCCCGGGGTGGCGGCGCCGCGCCTTGGCAGCGCGGGCAATAGCGTCCGGATCCTCCAGTCGGATGGTGCTCAGGTGCGCGTAGCGGCGGGGATCATCGTCGAGGGCATTGTTCGAGGCGATGGGCGTGAGGGTCACAGTGCTGCTCCTTCGGTGGCGAACTGCCCGGGAACCAGGCGGCCGCGTTCGGCCAGCAGCGAGGTGACCTCTTCCGGCGTCGGCATCGCGTCGGCGCAGGACAGGCGGGACGCGACGATCGCGCCGGCGGCATTTGCGTAATCCAGGACCTGGGCCAGGGGCCAGCCGGACAGCAGTCCGTGGCAGAAGGCGCCGCCGAAGGAATCTCCGGCACCGAGGCCGTTGACGGTCTCCACCGGAACGGGGGCGGACACCACGCGTTCGGTGCGGGTCTTGGCCATCACGCCTTCGGGGCCAAGCTTGACGACGGCGATTTCGACGCCGGCTGCCAGGAGCCGGTCTGCCTGCTCGTCCGGGGTTCCCTCACCCACTGCGACGGCACATTCCTTGTCGTTGCCAATCGCCACCGTGACATGCGGCAGGATCTTGGCGACCTGGGCCCGGGCTTCCTCTTCCGAGGCCCAGAACATGGGCCGGTAGTCCAGGTCCAGGATGGTGTACTGGCCGTCTTTCAGGCCGGCGTGCGGGCGGGCTTCGTGGGCCTTGATGTGCGCTTCGCGGCTGGGCTCCTGGCACAAACCGGTCACGGTGGACCAGAAGATCCGCGCCTCCCGGATGGCGTCCAGATCCAGCTCTTCGGCCTTGATCTGCAGGTCCGGGGCCGTGGGAAAACGTCCGTAGAAGTAGAGCGGGAAGTCTTCCGGCGGCTTGATCGCACAGAACGTGACCGCGGTGGGCCATTCCTTCACCGGCGTAACGAACGTATCGTCCACGTTGAACTTGTGCAGTTCGCGGTGCAGGTACGTGCCGAAGGCGTCATCGCCGGTGCGGGTGATGACACCGGTCCGGCGGCCGTGCCGCGCGGCTGCCACAGCCACGTTGGACGGTGAACCACCGAGGTACTTTCCGAAGGACGTGACGTCCTCCAGATCCACCCCGATGTCGTTCGGGTAGATATCAACGCTGATGCGCCCGATCGTGAGCAGTTCGTGGGTCACGGTAATCGCGGACCTTTCTGGTTTGAACTCTGTACCTCTGAACAGATAGAGCTCCGGTTCCTGGCGGACCCCCGTGAGCGGGGCCACAACCACTACTTTGCCCTAGAAATAATGTCCTGTCAAAGGTTTGTACTGACATATTTACAACTTGGCATAACATGCCGAATAGACACCACCGGGACTGCCCGGCGGGGCCAAAAGGCCCGGGCTATTTCGGGGGAACCGCCAGTTCGCCGGTGACATACTGGGCCCGGCCGAAGCCGAAGGACCAGTCACCGGCAGTGTTCTCTACGTAGCCGATGAACACGTCCTCGCCGGCCACGCCCAGCTCTCCCAGCCTGCCGGCGATTGCCGCAAAGAGGGATTGCTTGGCTTCCTGGCCCCGGCCCCCTTGGGTGAAAATCTGGATCATCACCACGTCCGGCGTGCGCTCAAACCCCAGCCCGGCATCCTGGGCAAAGATCTGCCCGCGGGGATGTTCGGTCAGGACATGGAAGTAGTCGCGCTCGGGGATCCCGTATTCCGCCAGGATCGCATCATGGATCCCCTGGCTAAGACGGCCCAGATCCTCGGGGCTGCGGCCCTGGCTGACATCAATTCGCACGAGAGGCACGCTTTGCTCCTTCGGTAGTTTGTCCTGACATACTAACAAACTTTGAATCGAAGGGACAAGCCAAGAATGCGGGGAAATACCCCTTGCCCGGGGGCTCCGGCAGGCGTAGCCTTAAACAACCAAGAGATTGATAAAGCGATTGATTGACTAAGGCAAGGTGACTGGCAGGCCATGGACACCGGCGACGATGAACTGCTCGATGCGGCCTTCCTGGCCCTCGCCGATCCGGTCCGCCGGCGCATCATCTCCCGGCTCAGCCGGGGCCCGGCTACGGTAAACGAACTGGCGGAACCCTTCGCGATTACCAAACAGGCGGTCTCGAAGCACATCCAGGTCCTCGAGCAGGCGCAACTGGTCACCCGCACGCGTGACGCCCAGCGCCGGCCCGTCCACCTGAACCCCGCACGGCTGGAGGCGCTCACCGCATGGATTGACCAGTACCGGTTGGTCCGCGAGGGGCAGTTCCGCAGCCTCGATGCAGTACTCCAATCCAGGGCCGCCGCAGGCGGCACACAGGCAAAGGACCCATCATGAGCAACGAACTGAAACTCAGCATCCCCGAGGGACTCCCCTTCATTGACTACGAACGGGAATTCGACTTCCCGGTGGCGGACGTGTTCCGCGCCCACAAGGAACCGGACCTGATCGTCCAGTGGCTCGGCCCCCGGGGACTCAAGATGGAAATCAACTACTACGATTTCCGCACCGGCGGCAGTTACAGCTACCTCCACACGGGACCGGACGGTGCCGCGTACGGGTTCAGCGGCGTCTTCCATACTGTCCGCGAGAACGAGTTCGCCGTCCAGACCTTCGAATTCGACGGCTACCCGGACGTGGCCAGCCTCGAGTTCCTCACCTTTGAGGACCTGGGCGGCGGCCGGTGCCGCATCAAGGGCCATTCCGTCTACCCGAGCCAGGAGTCCCGCGACGGCATGGCGCAGTCCGGCATGGAGGGCGGCATGACGGAGGGCTATGAGCGGCTCGACGAACTCCTCGGCGGGGCCGCCGGCAGCCGGGTGGCCGTGGAGGGAACGGCATGAGCAACGCACTGAAGCTCGTGGCCCCGGAGAATCTGCCGTTTGTGGACTCCGAGCGCGAGTTTGATTACCCGGCGGCAGCGGTCTTCCGCGCGCACGTGGATCCCGGGCTGTTCCGGCAGTGGATCGGACCGCGGCAGCTGACCACGCGGATTGACGAGTTTGACTGCCGCCCAGGCGGAACGTACCGCTTCGTGCAGGAAGGCAGGGACGGCCGGCAGCATGCGTTCCGCGGCGTGTTCCACACGGTCCGCGAGAATGAGTTCGTGCTGCAGACGTTCGAATATGAGGGATATCCGGATGTCGTCACGCTGGAGTTCGGAACGTTCGAGGATTTGCCGGGCGGGCGTTCCAAGCTCACCGGCAGGTCCGTTTACCCCAGCGTGGAAGCACGCGCCCGGTTCCTGGCTGACGGCATGGAATCCGGCATTGCTGCCGGCTACGAACAGCTGGACGAGCTCCTCGGCCGGTGAGGCAGCCGGAAGTTAAAGAAAAGTACGACGGCGTCCGGCCACCTTCCCTGGGGAAAGCGGCGGACGCCGTCGTGCTTTTGGTGCTGTGGTGCTTCGGACCTAGAGGGTCGCGAAGACCTCGCGCAGGAGCTTGGCGGTCTCGGACGGCGTCTTGCCGACCTTGACGCCGGCAGCCTCGAGGGCTTCCTTCTTGGCCTGGGCGGTGCCCGCGGAACCGGAGACGATGGCGCCTGCGTGGCCCATGGTCTTGCCTTCCGGAGCAGTGAAGCCGGCCACGTAGCCAACAACCGGCTTGGTGACGTTTGCTTTGATGTAGTCCGCGGCACGCTCTTCAGCGTCGCCACCGATCTCGCCGATCATCACGATCGCCTTGGTCTCGGGGTCCGCTTCGAACGCTTCGAGGGCGTCGATGTGCGTGGTGCCGATGACGGGGTCGCCGCCGATGCCGATGGCGGTGGAGAAGCCCAGGTCGCGCAGTTCGTACATCATCTGGTAGGTCAGGGTGCCTGACTTGGAGACGAGGCCGATGGGGCCCTTGCCCGTGATGTTTGCCGGGGTGATGCCAACGAGGGCCTCGCCGGGGGTGATGATGCCGGGGCAGTTCGGTCCGATGATGCGGGTGACCTGCTTGCCGTTGGCGTCGACCTTGGACTGCGCCAATGCCCAGAACTCAGCAGAGTCCTGAACCGGCACGCCCTCGGTGATGACGACAACCAGGCCGATGCCGGCCTCGATGGCTTCAACAACGGCGTCCTTGGTGAACGCCGGCGGCACGAAGACGATGGAGACATCGGCGCCGGTCTCGGCAATGGCTTCCTTAACGGTACCGAAAACGGTGATTTCGTTATCGCCGTGCAGGACGGTGGTGCCGGCCTTGCGGGCGTTGACGCCGCCTACGACGTTGGTGCCGGCCTTGAGCATCAGGGCGGTGTGCTTGGTGCCTTCGCCGCCGGTGATGCCCTGGACGATGACCTTGGAGTCCTTGTTCAGATAGATAGACATGGTGCGTCCCTTTACTTAGCTGCGTTGGCGAGCTCGGCAGCCTTGTCGGCGCCCTCGTCCATGGTGGCGGCCAGGGTAACCAGCGGGTGGTTGGCCTCGGCCAGGATGCGGCGGCCTTCTTCGACGTTGTTGCCGTCGAGACGGACAACCAGCGGCTTGTTGGCGGAGTGTCCCAGCTCAGCCAGTGCACCCACGATGCCCTTAGCCACAGCGTCACAGGCGGTGATGCCGCCGAAAACGTTGACGAACACGGCCTTGACCTGCTCGTCGCCCAGGATGACGTCCAGACCGGCAGCCATAACCTCGGCGGACGCTCCACCGCCGATGTCCAGGAAGTTGGCGGGCTTGACGTTGCCGTGCTTTTCGCCGGCGTAGGCAACGACGTCAAGGGTGGACATGACCAGGCCGGCGCCGTTGCCGATGATGCCAACTTCGCCGTCCAGCTTGACGTAGTTGAGGTCCTGCGCCTTGGCCTTGGCCTCGAGCGGGTCAGCAGCATCCTTGTCTTCAAGGTGTGCGTGCTTGGGGTGGCGGAAATCGGCGTTCTCGTCCAGGGTGACCTTGCCGTCAAGGGCAACGATCTCACCGGCGCCGGTCTGGACCAGCGGGTTGACCTCAACCAGGGTTGCGTCTTCCTTCTTGAAAACGTCCCACAGCTTCAGGATTACGTCGGCGACTTTGCCACGCAGTTCCTCAGCGAAGCCTGCAGCGGCAACGATTTCGTCGGCCTTGGCCTGGTCGATTCCCACTGCGGGATCGATGGCGATCTTGGCGAGCGCCTCGGGGCGTTCGACGGCGAGCTGTTCGATTTCCATGCCGCCTTCTACCGAGCACATGGCCAGGTAGTTGCGGTTGGCCCGGTCCAGCAGGACGGAGAAGTAGTATTCTTCGGCGATGTCCGCGCCCTGGGCGATCATGACCTTGTTGACCGTGTGGCCCTTGATGTCCATGCCCAGGATGTTGGTGGAGTGCTCCAGAGCCTCATCGGCGGTCTTGGCGACCTTAACGCCGCCGGCCTTACCTCGGCCACCGACCTTAACCTGTGCCTTGACGACAGTTACGCCGCCGATCTTCTCGGCAGCTGCCTTTGCTTCTTCAGGGGTGTGCGCCACGATGCCAGCAAGCACGGGTACACCGTGCGCCTCGAACATATCGCGCGCCTGATATTCAAACAGGTCCACGGTTTAGTGTCCTTCTACGTCGAAGTAGTTTCTGTACAGCCGGACCCCACGTAGTCGTGGTTACCGGGCTGCGGAATAAACGCACCCTGCGGCAGGTTTGGAAACGAGCCACACGGCGCAATGCTCCTTTCGGAACTCTAGTCCTTTCTGCGGACCGGCCCGTTCCAGAGTACCTGTTATGTGAGTAAGGACACTATTCTATGGAGCGTAGAAAAACCCCTAGATTACGGGCTTTTTGACGCCTCCGAGGGCGTCGCTGAGGCGTTTTCACTGCCTCCGGAAACTAGTTCGTAATGGTCCCGGGAAATGAAGAAGGCAACACCGGCTGAGACGTTTCCGCAGGCCACGCCGCCGTTGTAGGCCGAGCAGCGGAGGCCGTTCCGCTCGAGGTTCTGGCCGTCCTCCAGGACGGGGAGCTGGGATACGGGGCCCGCTTTGCTGCCTTTGGGCCCGAATGCGGCTTCCATCTGGGTCACACCGGAGCGGCATTCGCCGTAGCTCGTCTTGTCCGGCGTGAGCAGGGCTGCGCCGCCCAGGAAGCCCAGGCCGGTGCCGGCGCAGTCGTCCGTGACGTCCGCGGGATCAGGTTTGGCGTACCTGGCCAGCTCGCAGTGCGCCACCGGCACGATGGCGAGCTTGTTGTTGGCGGGGTCGCTGAAGGCGTTTGGTTCATACGGCAGGTTGACGTGTTCGCCGCGCGCCGACGTGAGGGAGCAGACGGTGTTTCGGTCCGCCGTGACGAAGCTGAGTACGTCCTCGCCCGCAGAGAACGGGGCGGAGTCCGCCACGGGCGCCTGTTTCAGCTGCTCCAGCACGGGAAGCGGCGGCGGGGGCACGTAGTCCGGGTCCTTCTGCGTGACGGTGCACGCCGTGCAGGCCATCAGGAAGAGGGCGGCCAGGATCCCCAATACAGTCCGTCGCATGGCACCCATTATGCGTCATGACCGCCGTCAGCCCGCCCCGGGAGCCAGCACACTCTCGACGACGGCGGCAGCGGCGTCCGCCGGGTCACGGGTATTCAACTCTTGTTGCATGCTCCTGGCGCGGCTCTTCCAGCCGGGATCTGCCAGGACCGTTTCCACTGCCTTGGCCAGGTCCGCGGGTTTGGGCGCCTCGGTGCGCAGGTTGATGCCTACTCCCGCATATTCCACCCGGGCATTGACATCGCTTTTGCCCTCATTGATGCCGGACACCACCAGGGGTACACCCTTGGACAGGCTCAGCTGGACTCCGCCGAATCCGCCGTTGGTGACGAAAGCGTCAGTAAAGTCGAAGACTTTGGCGAAGTCCACATAGTCGCGCACCAGGATATTGGGCTGCTGATAGCGTGCCTGCAGGGCCGTAGTGCCGCGGCCGCCGGTGGCCACGATGACCAGCGCGTCCATGTCCTTTACAGCTTCGAGTGCCGGGATGATGAGCTTGTCCTGGTCGGCATTGTCGACCGTCCCCTGCGTGATCACCAGGGTTTTGGAATACCCTTTCGGCCACCCATCGCCCGGGTCGGCCGCCCCGGCGTCGGCATCCGTGGTAGCCCCTGGCAGGCGGTATGGAAGAAGGGCGCCGACATACCTGACCTTGGGATTGGCGTTGCGGCGGGGGAAGTCCAGCTGCGCCGGGCCCGTCTGGATGGTCGCGTCGGAGCAACGGTAGGGTTCGTCGGTGAGCCGCCCTCCCCGGGGCACCTCCTGACCGAAGGCTGCATGTTGCCGCCGGTAGCTTTGTCCTGCGGGTCGAAGAATGACCTTGTCCGAGATCAGGCCTGCAGCAGCCTGGAGGGCCCGTTCCACGGGATTGCGCGGCGGAAGGAACCCAAAGAAGAGCGGCGGAACCTGCGGGTCGCTTTCCATGTTGGGGATCGCCACAAAGTTCACCACCGGTTTGCCCAACAAATGCGAAACGAGCCGGTGGATGAACATGGAACTGTCCGCTACCAGGACGTCGAAGGGAAAGTCCCGGTGCAGGTCGCGGATGTCCTCGAAAAAGTTGGTGACGTTGCTGGCGAAGATCTTCTCGCCGTCGAACCCAATGGCCCGGGGCCCCTTCAGCCGTGCCCGCTCCGGATAGAGTTCCGCGAGGTTATCCGCCCGGTGCTCCGTGGCACGCCGGAACGGAAAGAGTGGAATACCCAGGCCTTGGAGCTTGTCCCGGAAAACAGGCCCTGTGTACCAGCGGACGTCGTGTCCGTGCTCCTTGAGGCGCATCGCCACACCGGTCATGGGATTGAAATGGCCGTCGACGGCCTGGCTGGCGAAAAGGACGTTCATGCGGATCTGCTCCCGGTGAGGCTGATGACACGAGCTGAGATCCCTGGACTGTAATCCTGCCGCCAAGGCCCGGCAAGGGTCGCTGCCCTGCGGCGGGACGCCTTGCCGCCCTGGAAGGGGTGTTAGGCGTCGAGCTTTGTCAGCGGTGCGTACCTCAGCAGCAGGCGCTTTTCGCCGACGCTGAACTTCACCTTGGCCACGGTCTTGTCCCCCGCGCCTTCGACTGCCAGGACGGTGCCGTTTCCGAAGCTCGTGTGGTTCACCTTGTCCCCGACGCTGACGGCAACGACTTCCTTTTGCGGCTGTACGCGGTTCTTGGCGACGGCGGCCGGAACATCGGCATTGAAGCCGGCGGAAGGGCTCGCCGGGTTGCCGCGGGCCGTGCCCGCACCCCAGAACGATCCGCCGTACCGGCTGGACCCGATGGACGCCCCGCTCCCCCAGCCGCTGACCTGCCGGGAGGTGCCTTCACGCCGCCATTCCACCAGTTCGGCGGGAATTTCCTCGATGAACTGGCTGGCCGGGTTGTACTGGCTCTGGCCCCACATGCTGCGGACTTCCGAACGCGTCACATAGAGGCGCTTCCGGGCACGGGTCAAGCCCACGTAGGCCAGCCGCCGTTCCTCCGCGAGCTCCTTGGGATCCGTGGCCGAACGCTGGTGCGGGAAGAGGCCGTGCTCCATGCCGGTAAGGAACACCACCGGGAATTCCAGCCCCTTGGCCGTGTGGAGGGTCATGAGCGTCACCACGCCCAGCCGTTTGGCTTCGGCCACAGCGGCATCGATGTCAGCGCCCGGGGCGTCCGGGATCTGGTCGGCGTCCGCCACGAGTGACACCTGTTCCAGGAAGGCGCCCAGGGAACCTTCGGGGTTCTCCTGCTCGTATTCGCGCACGACGGCGACGAGTTCCGCGAGGTTTTCCACCCGGGACTCATCCTGGGGATCGGTGCTGGACCGCAGTCCCACCAGGTACCCGGTCTGCTCCAGGACAGCTTCCAGGGCAGCAGCGGCACCGGAGCCGCTGGCCACTTCGGCGAGGTCATCCAACAGCTTCACGAAACCCAGCACCGCGTTGACCGAGCGGGTGGCCATCCCGGGCGCTTGGTCCGCACGGCGGGCGGCGGCCATGAACGAGGTCCGTTCGCGTTCGGCCAGGGCCGCCACGGCACCCTCGGCGCGGTCGCCGATGCCGCGCTTGGGTTCGTTGAGCACCCGGCGCAGGTTGACGTCGTCGTCGGGGTTTACCAGCACGCGCAGGTATGCGAGGGCGTCCTTGATTTCCTTGCGCTCGTAGAAGCGCGTACCGCCCACCACCTTGTACGGCAGGCCAACGCGCACCAGGACATCTTCAATGGAACGGGACTGGGCATTGGTGCGGTAGAAGATCGCGACGTCGCCGGGGCGCAGGTTGTCCTCGTCCTGCAGCCTGTCGATTTCCTTGGCGATGAACTGGGCTTCGTCGTGTTCGTTTTCGCCCACGTAGCCGATGATTTTGTGGCCTTCACCCTCGGCGGTCCAGAGCCTCTTGTCTGGACGGTTGGGGTTGCGGGAAATCACCGAGTTGGCGGCCGTGAGGATGTTTTGGGTGGAACGGTAGTTCTGCTCCAGCTTGATGGTGCGCGCGTTCGGATAGTCCTTTTCGAACTCCACGATGTTGCGGATGTCCGCCCCGCGGAACGCGTAGATGGACTGGTCCGAGTCGCCCACCACGGTGAGTTCGGAAGCCCCGGGACCCTCGCCCACAATTTCGCGGACCAGCGCGTACTGGGCGTGGTTGGTGTCCTGGTATTCGTCCACCAGGACGTGTCGGAAGCGCCGGCGGTACGATTCGGCGAGCGCCGGGAAGGCGCGGAACATATAGACGGTTTCGGCGATGAGGTCGTCAAAGTCCATGGCGTTGGCCTGGCGCAGCCGCTGGGTGTAGCCCTTGAAGACGTCGGCCACGGCCTGTTCGAAGGGATCGTTGTAATTGGCGGAGGAGGCGTACGAATCGGCGTCGATCAGCTCGTTCTTCAGCGCCGAGATCTTGTGCTGGATGGCCTTGGGCGCGAACTTCTTGGGGTCCAGGTCCAGGGTTTTGGACACCTGGGTGACAAGCCGCAGGGAGTCCGCGGAGTCATAGATGGAGAAATTGGACTTGAGCCCAACGTTGGCGGCTTCCTGCCGGAGGATGCGCACGCACGACGAGTGGAAGGTGGAAATCCACATGATCTTGGCGCGGCCGCCCACCAGCGCTTCGATGCGCTCCCGCATTTCCGCGGCGGCCTTGTTGGTGAAGGTGATGGCCAGGATCTCGCCGTGATGCGCCCTCCGGGTGGCGATGAGGTAGGCGATCCGGTTGCTGAGTACGCGTGTCTTGCCGGATCCGGCCCCGGCCACGATGAGCAGCGCGCCGCCGGTGTGCTTGACCGCTTCTTCCTGCTGGGGGTTGAGGCCCTGCAGGAGTTCGTCCACGCCGGGCAGCTTGGGACGTGCCCGTTCCCCCTCGGACTCTGGCCCGCCGTTCCCGTAGCGAGCCGGATCTTCCCCTGCCCCGGGGCGCGACTTGGTGAGCGCTGCCGCTTTCGGGGCAGCCTTGAACGGTCCGTCAGCATACGGGTCAAACAACATATCCATGGTGCTATAAGTCTAGGCGGTGGGGCCGACACTCACTCCCGGACCGGCCTGCGTTCGGCTCAGAGCGTGACCAGGGGGCCTTACTCCACCGAGCCGGACTCCAGAGCGGCGCGGAGCTGCCGGACCGCCGTCGTGCCTCCTGCAACGAACCACTCGAGGCCGTTGACCCGCACGACGTCTACCGCGCCGCCAGCCGCAAGCACGATGGCTTTGCCGGGGAGCCAGTCCCACTCGGGGCAGCTGTGCTGGAACCAGCAGTCGAGCTCGCCGTCGGCCACCCGGCCCAGGTCGCAGGACCCTGATCCGAACATCCGCAGCGACGCAGCAGCGGTGGCCGCGGAGTGCCAGGGCATGGCGCACAGCGGGTCCGCAAGCCATGAGGGGTGGATGTAGGTGGCGGCGCCCTGTTCGGCCAGCGGCTGCAGCGTCCGCGCGCCGCCGTCCGTATGGAATGACGTCAGCCGTTCACCGTTCAGGGTGGCCGGCCGGGTGGTTCCGCCCAGCCAGAGTTTGTCCTCTTCGGGCTGGAAAATGGCGCCAAGAACCGTACCGGCGGCGTCCTTGAGGGCGAGCGCGGAGCACCAGTACGTGGAGCCGTGCAGGAAGTTGTAGGTGCCGTCCACGGGGTCGATCACCCAGGTCCGGCCGCTGCTCCCCTCCACGGAGGAGCCCTCCTCCCCCAGGATGCCGTCGTCCGGGCGGCAGCGCCGCAGCTGTTCGAGGACATAGGCTTCGGCGGCGTGGTCGGCAGCCGTGACCACATCGGAGACCGAGGTCTTCTGTTGTCCTTCCAGGCCGCCCTGGCGCATCATGAGGGCCAGCATCCCGGCTTCCCGGACCAGTGCCTCGGCCAGTTGGTAATCGTCCAGGCCCGCGCTGAGTTCCGCCGCGCTGTGCCTGCCAAGTTTGTGTCTTCCAAGTTCCGTCACGCGTCCCAGCCTATCCGCGGCCACCGGCGCTGAACAGGAACGGGGAACAGGCGGGGACAGGAACAGCGATAATGAACCCATGGCCAAGACACCAGCACAGCGGATCAAGAAACACGGCGCCAACGCGTCCGTTCCCCAGCACCACCTGCCGCCGGTGATCAACCCCACCACCCAGCGGTCGCCGGAGAAGGCGCGGAACAACAGCAACGTGATCCTCATAGCGGGCGTGGTGGCCAGCCTTTTCCTGTTCTGGTACCTGCATTTGCTGACGCTGAACCAGCTCACGCAGCTCTCCGGCGGCCTGCCCATGCCCGATTCGCTGATCGGCGGCTTTGACCAGGGATTCGTGGACCAGCTGAGGGCGGCGATGAATGAGGAAGCCCGCGGCCAGCTCAACTACGTCCACAAGACGGCGGGAACGCTGTTTCCGCTGATTTTCGGCTTCACGTGGCTCCTGCTGATCGGGACCAATGTGGCACGCAAAACGCTCCGCTGGGCACTCTGGGCGCTCCCTCTCCTTTTCGCCGCCGTTCGGCTGTGGGGAAACGCTGCCATCGATTCCATGCTGTCCGCGTCAACGGCCGACGGCGGCCAGGTGGCACTGGCGTCCGCCCTCACCGTCAGCGGCTGGGTACTGCTCGTGGTGAGCCTGCTGGCAGGCGGCGCCGCGGTGTTCCTGGGGCGGAAGCCGAAGGGCCGCTAGAACCTCAAAAGGTCCTGATTGCTTGGGCAGCTGTCCGCACCTTCCGGGCCTTCAGCTCCTGCCGGACGCGCTGGGCAATGACCAGCCCCGTAGTGGCCAGGCCAATCGTCACCGGATAGCCCATGAACCGCTCCAGCGTGCCCGGCTCCGGGACCTCCATGCCGGTGACCCCGCCGATCACCAGCGCCCCGAAAGACACCGCCCCGCACGCAAGGATGAACCATCCCAGCGGCGACTGCCTCAGCCACAGCGTCCCTAACAGCAGCAGCGCCAGCGCCCCGCCGATGAAGTACATCAGGGCGCCGGTCAGATGCACGGCAAACCATCCGGCGTCCTCGGGCACCAGCCCCACAATGATTGTCCCGGCGCCCGCGGTAAAGGTGAGGACCTTGGCCGCGAGGGCCGCGAACCAGGGAACACGGTGGCCGGGACCGAAGGCGAGCCGGACGCCGGGCCGGGCTGCGACGCACAGGAGTGCCGAGCTGAGGAGCAGCGCCCCCACCAGCATGCCCAGGCCCTGCACCACGAACGAGGCATTCATCACCGCATGCAGGGGCGAACACACGTCCCTGCCCTCATAAAGGCCGCAGTGGACGGCCCCGAGATCGCTGATGTAGCCGGTCCGGCGGTCGTAGGGCTGCGGACCGGCCCAGGCCGCGATCACTGCCGTTTCAGCCACGAAATACTGCAGCACGCTCAGCTTGGCCCACGCCCCGAAATACAGCCGGGTGGAGGCTATGTCCGGGAGGAATCCCGCCCGGATGGACGTTGCTGGTGTTGCTGCAGTCATGCCAAGAGCGTAGTACGCGCCTGTACCTTGTATGCTTGTATCCGTGCCCGAACAGGACGGCCTGGTGCCAACCAATTCGGACGCCCGCCCTCGTAGCTCAGTGGATAGAGCACGGCTCTCCTAAAGCCGGTGTCGTTGGTTCGATTCCAATCGAGGGCACTTGAACTTCCAGCCGCAGAATGAATCGCAGACCCAGGCGCAGGATTTCGATCTGCGCGCCTACCTGCTGGGCAGCTGGTCTGTAGAGCGCACCCTGTGGGACCGCAGCTCCGACGCCCGCGGAACCTTCACCGGCGTCGTCCGCTTTTCCCCGAACGGCGGCGGCGGCCTTGCCTTCCATGAAGAGGGCACCATGCGCTGGCCTACTCCCGCCGGCGACACGTTCACCGGCCCCGCAAGCCGGGACTACATCCTGCATCCCACGGCCGCCTCCGACTCGATGGAGATGACGTTCCCCGACGGCCGGCCGTTCCACCGGATGAGCTTCCGGGCCGAGTCCAGCCACGACGAGCACTGGTGCGACCCGGACACCTACCGCGTCACCTATGCGCTCCGGGGCCCGGACGAATTCAGCTATTCCTGGGACGTTCGCGGGCCGCGGAAGAACCAGCTCCTGGAATCCGTGCTGCGCCGGCTGGCGCGGAATGGAACAGGTCCGGACGGGCCGGCGCCGGACGTGGCGGGCTCCAATGGGCTAGGGTCGTAGCCGTGAAAGACCGTATTGTTGTGTCCGCCGTCTGCGTCTATGACGATCGGGGCCGCCTGCTGACCGTCCGCAAGCGCGGCACGGACAAGTTCATGCACCCCGGCGGCAAGCCCGAATCCGGCGAAACCGCAGCCCAGGCCGCTTCGCGTGAACTGCTGGAGGAAGTGGGCATCGAGGTGGCGCCCGAAGACCTGCGGCCCATGGGCGTCTGGCTCGCCGACGCCGCCAACGAGGCCGCCACGGACATTGAGGCTACGGTGTTTACCGCTCCGGGCACCTGGAGAGCGCACCCCTCGGCGGAGATAGCCGAAATCCGCTGGCTGGACCTGGGCGCCGAGCTGCCGGCCGACCTTGCACCCCTGCTGACGGACCACATCCTGCCCGCCTTGGCGGCGGACCGCGCGTAGGGCCGGGCCTAGAACTCCGGAACGGCCTCTTCCACCACGGCGTTCGCTTCCGCGAACTGGGTGCGGTAGAGCTCCGCGTACCGGCCTTCCGCCGCGAGCAACCCGGTGTGGGTGCCGCGTTCCACGATGGCCCCGTCCTCCACCACCAGGATCATGTCCGCGGCGCGGATGGTGGACAACCGGTGGGCGATCACGACGGCGGTGCGGCCCTCGAGCGCTGCCCCCAGTGCAGCCTGCACGGCCGCTTCGTTGGTGGAATCCAGGGCGGCGGTGGCTTCGTCAAGGATGACTATGCGCGGCTGCGCGACCAGCAGCCGGGCAATCGTGAGGCGCTGGCGTTCACCGCCGGAAAGCCGGTAGCCGCGTTCTCCCACCACTGTGTCAAGGCCGTCGGGCAGGGACCGGATCATGTACTCGAGCCGGGCCTGGCGCAGCACATCCCACATGTCCGCTTCGGTGGCGTCCGGGCGGGCCAGCCGCAGGTTGGACGCGACGGACTCGTGGAACAGGTGCCCGTCCTGGGTCACCATGCCGAGGGTCGCCCGCATCGAATCAAAGGTGGCGTCACGGACGTCCAGGCCGGTCCCGGGCACTGTTCCGCCGAGGCGCACGGCGCCCGAATCGACGTCGTACAGCCGGGACAGCAACTGGGCGATGGTGGACTTGCCGGCCCCCGAGGACCCGACCAGGGCAACGGTCTGGCCCGGTTCCACCCGGAAACTGATGCCGTGCAGCACTTCTTCGCCGCCGCGGGTGTCCAGGGTGGAGACGTCCTCGAGCGACGCCAGCGACACCTTGTCCGCTGCGGGGTAGGCGAACCGGACGTCGTCGAACTCCACCGAGACGGGACCCGGCGGCACCTCGACGGCGTCGGGCTTCTGCTGGATCAGGGGCTTGAGGTCGAGGATTTCGAAGACCCGCTCAAAACTGACCAGGGCGCTCATGATTTCCACCCTGGCGTTGGAGAGCGCGGTGAGCGGCGCGTACAGTCGGGTGAGCAGCAGTGCCAGCACCACGACGTCGCCCGCGGCGAGCTGGCCGCCCAGCGCAAGCCAGCCGCCCAGCCCGTACACCAGGGCTAGGGCCAGAGCCGAGACCAGCGTCAGCGCGGTGACGAACGTGAACTGGAGCATGGCGGTGCGCACACCGATGTCACGCACCCGTCCGGCGCGGACGGCGAACTCACGGGATTCCTCGTCCGGGCGGCCGAAGAGCTTGACCAGCGTGGCGCCGGGCGCGGAGAACCGCTCGGTCATCTGGGTACCCATGGCGGCGTTGTGCTCGGCAGCCTCGCGCCGCAGGTCGGCCAGCTTGGAACCCATCCGGCGGGCCGGGATGAGGAAGATCGGCAGCAGGATCATGGCCAGCACGGTCACCAGCCAGGACTTGCCCAGCATGACCACGAGGGTGAGCGCCAGGGCCACCACGTTGCTGACCACGCCGGACAGCGTGCCGGCGAAGGCCGACTGCGCGCCGATGACGTCGTTGTTCAGCCGGCTGACCAGGGCCCCTGTGCGGGTGCGGGTAAAGAAGGCGATGGGCATTTTCTGGACGTGGTCGAACACCTTGGTGCGCAGGTCCACGATCACACCCTCACCGATGGTGGAGGACAGCCAGCGGGTCACGAGCCCCAGCCCGGCCTCGGCCACGGCCACGACGGCGATGAGCACCGCCAGCCGGATCACGACGTCGGTGCCGGCGCCTGCGATGATGGCGTCCACCACCTGGCCGGCAAGGACCGGGGTGGCCACGGCCAGGACAGCCATGGCGATCGAGAGCAGCACGAAGGCGATCAGCTTGCGGCGGTGCGGCCGCGCGAAGCCGAACACGCGCTTGAGCGTCGCCTTGGAGAACGGCTTGGAACCGCTGGCGGCCCGCGTGATGTTGTAGAGGGAGCTCCACGCTACCCGGTCCATGCTCATCGTGTCTGGCCTTTCATGGCGCCGTTCCTGGCGCCTGGTGATGTCGCGGATGGTACGGACCCACCGGCGAGTAGTTCGGTCACCACACCGTCCTCCACGTTCCAGCGGACGTCCAGGCGCACATTTTCCAGCAGCCTGCGGTCATGCGTCACCAGGAGCAAGGCGCCGTCGTAGCTTTCCAGTGCCTCTTCGAGCTGCTCGATGGCGGGCAGGTCCAGGTGGTTGGTGGGCTCGTCCAGGACCAGAAGGTTCACGCCGCGGGCCTGCAGCAGGGCAAGCGCCGCGCGCGTCCGTTCGCCTGGTGAGAGCGAGTCGACCGGGCGCGAGGTGTGGTCCGCTTTGAGTCCGAACTTGGCCAGCAGGGTGCGGACTTCCGCCGGGGTCAGCTCCGTCAGGACAGCCTCGACGGCGTCACCGAGGTTGAGGTCACCGGCCAGCAGACCGCGGGCCTGGTCGATTTCGCCAATGGCCACAGAGGCGCCCATGGCGGCGTTGCCGGAGTCCGGCTGCCGGATCCCCAGCAGGAGCCGGAGCAGCGTGGACTTGCCGGCCCCGTTGGGACCGGTGATGCCTATGCGCTCCCCGGCGTTGAGTTGCAGGTTCACCGGCCCCAGCGTGAAGTCACCCTGGTGGACGACGGCGTCCCGCAGCGTTGCCACAATGGCACTGGATCGCGGGGCCTGGCCGATGCTGAACTGCAGCTGCCACTCCTTGCGCGGCTCTTCCGCTTCGTCGAGCCGGGCGATCCGGGATTCCATCTGCCGCACTTTCTGGGCCTGCTTTTCCGAGGATTCGGTGGAGGCCGCACGGCGGATCTTGTCATTGTCAGGGCTCTTCTTCATGGCGTTCCGGACGCCCTGGGAGCTCCACTCGCGCTGGGTCCGGGCGCGGGAAACGAGGTCCGCCTTCGTGTTGGCGAACTCCTCGTACCGCTCCCGGGCATGGCGGCGGGCCACGGCGCGTTCCTCCAGGAACGCCTCGTAGCCGCCGTCGTAAACGGCCACGGAGTTCTGGGCTAGGTCCAGTTCCACGATGGTGGTGACACAGCGGGCCAGGAACTCACGGTCGTGGGATACCAGGACCGCACCGCCGCGGAGCCCCTGCACGAACGCCTCCAGCTTGGCCAGCCCGTTGAGGTCAAGGTCGTTGGTGGGCTCATCGAGCAGGACCACGTCGAAGCGGCTCAGCAGCAGGGCGGCCAGCGCCACGCGTGCCGCCTGCCCGCCGGACAGCCCCGTCATGAGCGCCTCCGTCCCCACGTCCAGCCCCAGGTCGGCAAGGACCGGCGCGATCCGTTCGTCCAGGTCCGCAGCACCGGAGGCCATCCAGCGGTCGAAGGCCAGGGAGTAGGCGTCATCGGCGCCGGCGGCTTCCGAGCCCAGGGCCTCCGCCGTTGATTCCATGTCTGCCGTTGCCTGTGCACAGCCGGTCCGGCGGGCGACGTACCCCGCCACTGTCTCACCGGCGACGCGTTCGTGTTCCTGCGGCAGCCAGCCAACGAAGGCATCGGCCGGGGCCAGGCTCACCGATCCGGCCAGTGGCTGGTCCACCCCTGCCAGCAGCCGGAGAAGGGTGGATTTGCCGGCGCCGTTCGCGCCAACAACGCCCACAACGTCGCCCGGGGCCACGGTGAGGGAGAGTTTTGAGAAGAGTGTGCGGTGGTCGTGACCGCCCGAAAGATCTTTGGCAACAAGGGTTGCAGTCATTAGTCCATCCTCTCACTGCGGCCCAAAACGGCCTGAAATCCCGCCGGGCATGGAAGAACCCGCTGGTCCGGACTTGGGGGGTGTACGGACCAACGGGTTCGACCATCTAGCATAGTTCACATACCCCCCGCCGTAAAATCGACTGTCGCTACTCCAACCGCCCCACCCCGCAGGAAGCCATCCATGCCACTCCCCGCCAAGGCGTTCCAACGCTGGCTTCACGGAATAGCGCCCCAGGCGAGCACTGCCGATATCTGCAGGATCTCGGGGGTCAAGCGGACCACCCTGGCGCAGCAGCTGGTCCGCGGGAAGGTGGCGGAAAGCACCGTCGTCAGCATCAGCCGCGCCTTCAATATCAACCCGGTGGCGGCGTTGGCCACGTTCGCGAGTTACAGCGAGCTTGCCGGAAGCCCCGTGCTGCCCACTGCCGCGGAACTGGTCAGCCAGATCGCCACCATGGACCTCCTGAGTGCGGTCATTGCCCGCTCCGCCGGTGCAGCGGGCGGCGGCGACGCGGATGGGCCGCCGCTCACACCCGCGCCGCTCACACCCGCGCCGCATACGACCTCCGTGAAGAACTGGGTAGACGCAATCGACGACGGCGAACTCCGGCACCGGGTTTCCGCCGCCACCGGGATCGCCCCCCAGAATTACTCCGCGCAGCTGACCGCCAACCGGCTGACCCCGGAGTTGGCCATCGCCACGTCCAGGGCAGCCGGCGTTGGGCCGACGGGCGGCCTGGTGGCCACGGGAATGATTACCGAGTCCGAGGCCGGCTGGCCGCCCGGCGCACGGCAGGCAGCCCTGGACGCCTTGTCCGACGGCGAGCTCGCCGCCCTGGCCGGCGAGCGGCTGCAGGCGCTGGGAAGGACCCTCAAGCGCCAGGAACAAGACAACCAACAAACCAAAACGATCTGGGAGAACCTCGGATGATCGAGATCCTGCAATGGTCCACCCTGGCCGTCTGCTGCGCCGCTGCGGTGGCGCGAATTCCAAGTGCGGTCAGGGGTGAGAACAGGTCACTCTTTTACATCTTCATGCTGGCCACACTCGCAATCCTCCTGAGCATTGACGGCCCGTACGTTGCCATCGACGGCCTGCTCGGCGGCAGCAACGTCGCCAACCTCATCCTGCGCTTCGTCCTATTCGCCGTCATCTTTTTCATTGGGCTGCGTTGCGTTAATGCCTTCGGCGCCGATAAACAGAGGCGCTGGCTGGTCGGGCTGCCCGGACTGCTGGTGTTTGGCCTCATCTCTGCCGTCATGGTCGTCTTTTTCACCATGATGGATTCGTTTGGCTCGTCGGCGGGGCTCATTGCGGTGTACGAGCGCAGCACCCGCAATGCCCACCTGGTGGAGTATTACGGTGCAGCCGGGCGCGCCTACCCGGCCTACGTTTCCCTGGTCCTCCTCCCCGCCATGGTGAAGGCGGTTGGCGGCCGGCTGCCGGGGCTGGTGCGGGCGGGTGCCCTCCTGCTGGCCATCGGCGGTGTCTGCCTGACCGTGAGCCTGCTGTTCCCCTTCTTCCCGGCACAGTTGACTCCCCTGAAGTTCGTCATCAATTACGGGGCCGCGCTGTGCTTCGTGGTGGGCCTCGCCGCCTTCTGGATCGCAAGGGTTCGGGCAACGCAATCCGCCCCGCAAAGGTCATCTACTGCAAAGTAGAGTTAGGGCTTTCACAAAATCATTAGAACATGAGAGAATCATGAATGTGTGAAAGTGGCTTCTGCCGGGAGTCGGGAATGGGGACAATCCGTTCGACGCCGGGCAGCCACTGAGCGCTATTGGGGGGATGAGTGGTGGCGGGCCGTTGGGGACCGCCCCCACTCAGCCTGTTTAACGGCCGTTGCGCCTCAGCGGGTGAATCGCAGGGTCACGAGCTGGAACGGGCGGAGCGTCAGTTTCGCGGAATCCAGGCCCGCTGTCACGCCCTGGCCCGCAATTGGACGCTCCAGCAGATCCACGGCGCGCACTTCCTTCGTGTCGAAGTTGGCCGTCACCATTCCCTCGGACCGCTCCCCCAGGGATTCGTAGAGACGCACAATGACATCGCCGGAGCCGTCTTCCGCCAGCTTCACCGCCTCGACCACGATTCCCTGGTTGAACACCGTGAACAGGGGGCTGACGGCGTGCGCGCCCTTCACGATGCGCGGTGCAAGGTTGGTCCGGTAGCCCTCTTCCACGGCGTCGGCGATGGCCGCCCCGGGCCTGACGGTCACCAGGAGTTCGTGCCGGCCACGGTCCGCACCCGGATCCGGGTACTTGGGGGCACGCAGCAGCGACGTGCGGACCGTAGTGGTGGTGCCGCCGTCGTCCCTCACGCTGCGGGTGACGTCGTGACCGTAACTGGACGCGTTGGACACCGCCACGCCATAGCCCGGCTCCGCCACGTGGATCCAGCGGTGGGCGCAGATTTCGAACTTCGCCGCCTCCCAGGACGTGTTGGTGTGGGTTGGCCGGAACACATGCCCGAACTGGGTCTCCGACGCTGAGCGGTCCGCCCGGACGTCCAGCGGGAAGCCGATCTTGAGAAGCTTTTCCCGTTCCTGCCAGTCCACGGCGGTCAGGATGCTCAGTGATCCGGAGCCGGCCTCAAGCGAGATCCGCTGGGTGATGGCTGACGATCCGGCCAGCCGTTCCACCACCACGACGGCGTCCCAGCCGCCCCGCTCCAGCGTCACCGAACGCGCTTCGGTCAGTGAGGTGACGTTCCGGCGGTAGAACTCGTCAATGTCCCATGCGTCCCATTCGTTGGGCGTATCGCGGTGGAGTTCCAGATGGTTCCCGAATTGGCCCGGGGCAATCGCTTCGCGGCCGCTGGCATAGTCCAGAAGCGAGGTCAGGAGTCCGTTGGCGTCCAGCACGGCCCTGATCACGCCGTTGTCCAGGATGTAGCCCCCGCCGGATTCGGTCACCGTCACCGGGTGGTCGCTCCGGACGGTTTCGGCGGCGGCCAGGGCGGGAACACCGCTGCGTTCGTGCGGTGCGGCGTTGAGCAGGAACTCGCTGGTGCCCTCCCCGAGTGCGGCGCGCGCGGCGCCGGCGATGATGGCCTCAAGGGCATCCGCGACGGCCGCATAGTTCCGCTCGGCGTCCTGGTGGACCCACGCGATCGAACTCCCGGGCAGGATGTCATGGAACTGCTGAAGCAGGACCAGTTGCCACAGGCGTTTCAGTTCGACCGCCGGGTAGGCGAACCCGCCCGCGGTGCGGACGGAGGCGGTGGCGCACCACAGTTCGGCTTCCCGGAGCAGGTGTTCGCTGCGCCGGTTGCCCAGTTTGGTTTTTGCCTGGCTGGTGTACGTTCCGCGGTGCAGTTCCAGGTACATCTCCCCCACCCACACGGGCAGGGACGTGTATTCAGCCTGCGCCTGCGTGAAGAAGTTGGCGGCAGTGCCGATCCGCACCTTCGGGGAGCCTTCGAGGTCGGCCGTGCGGTGGGCTGCGGCGATCATTTCCCGGGTTGGTCCGCCGCCGCCGTCGCCGTAACCGAACGGGACCAGCGAGACGGTGCCGCGGCCGTGGTCCCGGTAGTTCCGTTCGGCGTGCGCCAGTTCGCGGCCGCTCAGTTCCGAGTTGTAGGTGTCAACGGGCGGGAAGTGGGTGAACAGCCGGGTGCCGTCAATCCCTTCCCAGTTGAACGTGTGGTGCGGCATCCTGTTGACCTGGTTCCAGGAGATCTTCTGGGTCAGGAACCACTTGCTGCCGGCCGCCTTTACGATCTGGGGCAGCGCACCTGAGTATCCAAAGGAATCAGGCAGCCAGGCTTCCTGGCAATCCACGCCAAATTCATCCAGGAAGAACTTCTTCCCTTCGATGAACTGCCGGGCCATCGCCTCGCCGCCTGGCATGTTGGTGTCGGATTCCACCCACATGCCGCCGACCGGCACGAATTGCCCGGCCTTGACCTTCTCCCGGATCCGGCCGAACAGCTCCGGATAGAACTCCTTCATCCAGGCCAGCTGCTGGGCGGACGAACAGGAGAAAACAAAGTCCGGCGACTCGTCCATCAGTGCCACCACGTTGGAGAACGTCCGGGCGCATTTGCGGATGGTCTCCCGGACAGGCCAAAGCCATGCAGAGTCGATGTGCGCGTGGCCCGTGGCAACCAGCTGGTGGGCGGAGGCGTAGGCCGGACGGGACAGCACTTCAGCCAAGGCTTCGCGGCCGGCGGCTGCGGTCCCCGCAACATCATCGGGGTCCATGATGTCCAGCATCCGTTCCAGGGCCCGCAGGATCTCATGGCGGCGCGGGAGCTCCATGGGGAGTTCGTGCATGAGGCCGCTGAGGGTCCAGACATCCTGCTGGAGCTCCCAGACAGTCTGGTTGAGCTCGGCGATGGCGAGGGCGCCGAGCCGGTACTTGGGACTCTGTCCCGCCGTGGCCCTGTCGCCATACGGCATGGCTGCAAACGTCCAGCCCTGTGCCACATCGGGGTTGGCGGCGGCTTCGACGTAAAAGTCCACTGCGATTCCGCTGCCGAGGAGCTTCAGTGGAATGTACTGGTTCCTCGGCGAAATGGCCTTGATGATGGTGCCATCCGGCCGCCACGCTATGCCTTCGCACTGGAAGCCGGGTAGCTCGCGAGTGAAGCCGAGGTCCACGACGATCTCCACGGCGGTGTCAGGAGCGGTTCCCCATGAGTCAGGAACCTCGCCCTGCAACCTCAGCCATTTGGTGCCCCAGGGACCGCCCCATGCGGATCCGTGCTCGAGCGGGGTGAAGTCGTGGCGCAGGGCTTCCATGACAGGGACAGGCTCGTCCGGCACATCCCAGCTGCTGAGATTCAGCGGGACACTGCGGGTGTATACCGCGGGGTCGACGCGTTCGCGCATGAAGCGGTCGAGACGGACTTCCGTGATGCGGCGGTCGTCGTGCAATGTGGTCCTCTTTAATGCCGGTGGCCTGGGAGCTGACAGCTGGTTCGCGGTACGTGCCTGGCCGCTCAGCTTATGCGCTGGCCCCGGAACTCGGCCGAAGGAGCGGAGCGGCGCGTCCAATCGATGGATAAAATCTACTGCGCCCAGTCCGTTAATCCAAGCGCTTTGCCTATCCGGGCACCGGTGCGGGAGCCGTGATCCGGTGTCGTCCGGCATAGACATTTAGCCTGTTGCCCCTGCTGAAGCCTGCCAGCGTCATGCCGCTGGCTTCCGCCAGCTCCACGGCCAGGCTGGAAGGTGCACTGACAGCGGCCAGCACCGGGATGCCGGCGAGGGCGGCCTTCTGCACGAGTTCGAATGAGGCCCTCCCGGAGACCTGCAAGACCGTGCCCGTCAGCGGCAGCAGCCGTTCCCGCAGCGCCCAGCCAACCACTTTGTCCACGGCGTTGTGGCGCCCTACGTCCTCACGCAGGCACAACAGCTCAGTGCCGCCGTCGTCCGTGATCCGGAAGAGCCCGGCGGCGTGGACACCCCCAGTGGCCTCGAAGACGGCCTGCGCCGCCCGGAGTTGGTCCGGCAGCCCGGACAACGTTTCCACAGGGACAGTCAGGGGATCCGCCGCGGGGCTGAAGTGCGACGACTTGCGGACGGCGTCGATGGAATCGGTGCCGCAGATGCCGCACGAGCTTGAGGTGAAGATGTTCCGTCCCCTGTCAGGGAGGACGACGTCGGGCCGCAGCTGCGCTTCCACAACGTTGAAGGTCTGCACGCCGTTCTCGTCCTCGCCCGCGCAAAACCGCAGCGAGACGAGCTGCTCGGGGGCCCAGATGATGCCCTCGGACACCAGGAATCCTGCCACAAGGTCAAAATCGTCTCCGGGCGTCCGCATGGTTACGGTAAAGGGAAGGGATCCCAGCCGTATTTCCAGCGGCTCCTCCACCGCCAGCACATCTTCCCGGTGCCGCACGGGAAATTCAAGGGACTGGGGTGAACCGTCCAGGACAAACTTGTGGATCTTGCGGCGTTGCGTCATGCGGGCCACGATGTGCTCCTAACAGTGCGGGATATGACCATCATTGCAAGCCGGGACCGCCTTCACCAGCGGGGACCGTATTAGCCCAGCAGTTCGCTCCAGTCCACGGGACCGTCCGAAGCCGCGGGCTTCCGGGAAGCCTTGCGTGGAGCAGTCCTGGGCTTCGCGGCTGCAGGTTCCGCCTGCTGGATCGGCGCGCCCCAGGGCAAGGCGAAGGCGGGCACCGCCTCCCCCAGCTGAACGCCGTGCGGCGGAACCACCAGGACGCCGTCCGCCGCCGCAAGGCCGCGCATCATGCCGGGACCTGCGTGCTGGGCCGGGGATGCCATGCCGTACAGGAGCCTGAACGGCATCAACCGTGTCCGTCCCGGATCCGGGTCGATCATCGTTCCGCACGGCACTTCACCGACCGGCGGCAGTGTTCCGTGGCCCAATGCTGCCAGCAGCGGCGCACCCACCGTGCAGAGCGCCATCATCGCGGCAAGGGGGTTGCCGGGCAGCCCAAGGATGAAGCGGCCGTCCGGCAGCTCGGCGAGGACCGCCGGGTGCCCGGGACGCATGGCGATGCCGTCGATCAATAGACGGCCGCCGAGTTCCGCGACAGCCCGGCGGAGGTGGTCGGTCCCGGAACGGCCGGTTCCGCCGGTGGTGATGACGACGTCTGCAGGCGCCTCTTCAGCTGCTGGCTCCCCTGTTTCCTGCCGGAGCCCTGACCCGTCATCCGGCCCGGTGTCTTCCAGGGCGGCAAGCCATTCGTCGTAGTCGTCGCCGATCTTCTCCTGCCCGGCGCTGATGCCACCAAGCATTTCAACCACGGCTCCAAGCTGTGGGCCGAAGGTGTCACGGACCTTGCCCGGCGCGGGCAGGCCTGCCGTGACCACCTCCGATCCTGTCAGCAGGAGCTTCACCACAGGTTTCCCCTGGACCCGGAGGGCGTCATGGCCGGCCAGCGCCGCGAGGGCCAGGTGGGCCGGGTTCAGGACCGTGCCACTTTTGACCAGCATGTCCCCGCCAGCCGCTTCCTCGCCCGCCTTCCGGATGTGCTGGCCGTTCTTCGGTTCGCCGGGCCGTGCGGCCCCGCCGAGGGCCAGGACCGGGAGCCCTTCGTCGTCCGTGGTTATCGTGCCGCTCTCGCTGCGGAGAACAGCCTTCGCCCCGGGCGGAATGAGGCCGCCGGTGACGATGGGGCTGGCTTGATGGGGTGCTAGCCGATGTCCGGGGTCCGCCAGGATCCAGGGCCCTGTGCCGTTGACTGCCCAGCCGTCCATGGCGGACGACGCGTAGTGCGGCATGTCCTGGAGCGCCGTAATATCGGCTGCGAGCGTTCGGCCCAGGGCATTCCTGAGCGGCACCAGCCCGGGCGGAATGGGAGTTGCGCAATCGAATGATGCCTGCCGGGCCTCCTGCCAGGTGTGCGCCAAATGGCTGTGCCCCGTATCGGCGGACCCGGCTGCCGTGGCAGCGGCGTCCTCAGCTCCGGGATCGGCGGATGACCCGCTGGCGCCTCCGCCAGGGCGTGGGTCGGCTGAATCTTCGGTTTCGCCGCGTTCGGGCCCGTCGCTGGCGGCGTCACCCCCGTCCGGCGGCGCAGCCGTCATGCGCCGGTGTTCCCACTGCTGACCGACGGTCCGGGCGCAGCGTCGGTCCGCACCGAACCGGGGCCGGCCGGATCAGTCGGGCCAGCTGTGGAGTCGGCCGCTGCGTAATCCATTGCCAGCGCCCGTGCCACTCCCAGGGCCGCCTGCATTGAGACCGCATCCGGCGCCTGCCCCGAACCCGATGCCATGCCCGCCGCGAAGCCGGCGATGAAAGTGGTCAGCGGCGCCGCCGGCCGCACCACCGAATGGGCGGCGACGCCGGCCAGCGCAAGCACTTCATTGACGTCCACCTCGACGTCCTCCAGCTCGAAGGCTTGCAGCAGGGCCCGGCACCAGTCCTCCAGCGTTTCGTCCTGGCTTTTCACTGTTGCCTCCATACTCAAATTCAGTTGCGGTGCCACTGCACGGTCCCCCACCAACGGTGGATCATGACCCCTGGCGGGACACCCCTAACGCGGTGGCATCGTCCCACGTGTCCACGTCATCCGTGGCGCCGGCAGGGACAGTAACAGCCCGCACGTCAAGCCTAGCAAGGAGGGCGAAGACTGATGCCCCTGTGAGCCCCCCGCTCTTCTCCATTTCGTCCACCGCGCGTTCTAGCGCAGCTGTGCCATAAAAGCCTGCAAGCGGCTGTTTGCGGCCATCCGGAGAAACCGCCATGACTCCTTCGGATTCGGTGGCATTCCGGCTGTCATGGGCCAGGGCGGCCTGCAGGGCGGCAACGGCCTGGTCCGCTTTGGGCATGTCGCAGGCCAGGATCAGCGTCAACGCCGCCCGGAGCGGGCCACGCGAGCGGTCAAGGGACGCCAACCCTGCAGCGATCGCCGCCGCAGGTCCCGCGAACGCCGGCTCCTCGCGGCACGTCAGAACGCCCGGTGGCAACGCGCCCGGGTCAGGTCCCACCACTACCGTGGCGGCCGCACCGGCGGATGCTGCCAGCGACAGCGCCAGGAGGGTGGCGCCGTCGTACACGAGCTGGGACTTGGGCACGCCGCCCAGGCGCGATGAGCGCCCGCCGGCCAGAATCAAGGCATCAAACTCCACATGGCCAGCCTAGCCCCGGACACTTGGACCGGTGCAGACGTGACGCCTCAGGCGGCGGATTCGGGCAGAAGGAAAGGGTCCCACGCTGGCGTGGGCTTCTCCAGCTCCTTGATCTGCCAGATGGTGCCGTGCGGAGGCGCCGGTACGAACCGGAGCTTCCAGCCCATCTCGGCCGGCGTGTGGTCACCCTTAACGTTGTTGCACCGCAGGCAGGCGGCCACCAGGTTTTCCCAGGAGTCCGCACCGCCCCGCGATTTCGGGTGGACGTGATCAATGGTGTGTGCTGCCTTACCGCAATAGGCGCAGCGGTGGCCGTCACGGCGCAGCACGCCCCGGCGGCTCACAGCCGTGATTGTGTTGTACCGGGGCCGGATGTAGCGGTTGAGGAGAATCACGGACGGGCGGCCCAGGATCTCCTGCGGCCCTACGACAGGATCGTCGCCTTCGGCCACCACGCTTGCTTTTCCGGTCAGCACAAGAACCAGCGCCCGGCGGAAGGTCACAACCGCCAGCGGTTCATATCCAGCATTAAGAACGAGAGTGCGCATGCACATACCTCTTCACGGCCGCACCCGTCAGGGGCTCGAGGGCCGGCTGCCCTCTGCTTGTCCGGGCTATGGATCGACAACACAAGAGTAAACACTCAAGTGCCCGATCACCGAATCGGGCCTTTACCACACGCTGCGTGTCGGTAAAAATTCACCTGCCGGAAACGCAGAAGAACCCCTGCCGATGGCAGGGGTTCTTCTGGAAGTCGCTAGCCGGAGGCTTTAGCCGCCAACGCGGATGAAGACCGGGCCGGAGCCGACGTTGACGCTGAACAGGGAGGTGGTTCCACCGTTCCAGCCACCGTGCACAGCCTGGCCGTTGCCGACGTATACAGCGATGTGGGCCATGCCCATGCCGCCGTTTTCGTAGTACGCGAGGTCGCCCGGCTGTGCCTCGGCTGCACTCACGGTGCGGCCCAGGGACAGGTAACCTGCCGGCCAGCCGTGGTAGTTGATGCCCACAGCAGCAAGCGCGTTCGTGGCCAGGGCGGTGCAGTCCTGGGAAACACCGAGCTGGGCGTAAGCGGCTGCTGCAATGGAAGCACCGTTTCCGCTGGCGGCGGCGGGCGCGGCGGGAGCTGCCGGGGCGGACACAGTTGCCGCAACGGCTGCGGGAGCGGCCTCGGGAGCAGCTTCCTGAACCTCGACGACCGGCTTCGGAGCCTCCACGACGGGGGCCGGGGTGGTGGAAACAGCCGGCTTCTCGAAGGAGATGGCGATGCTGGAAGCGGCCGAGATGTTGGCCGGAGCGGAAGACTGAACTTCCAGGGTGGAAGCGGAGGTTGCTTCGCGCTGAACATTGGTGTCGGCAGCGTTGGCTGCGATACCGCTCGTCAGGACCAGACCGGAAGCAGCAGCGATAACCGCAGCCTGACGGCCCATGCCACCGGCGTTGTCGCCGACGGCCTTGGCAATGACAGCAAGCGAGTTGGTTTTGGTAACCTCGGCGCGGTGCCGTGCGATGGCACGAGTAGTCATTATTTCTCTCTTTCGTTTTCCTCAGACTGCGTGGCAGGCCGCGGTTTTTGGACGCTCCGGCATCTTGGGGGTAAGCCGGAACGGCCCGAACGGGTTTTTAGCGAATTACGCGCGCTTCAGCGAAGGGAAGCGCGTGTTTTAGCGAAGCGTGTAGAACGCAGACGTGCCCGTGGCGGACACGGCGTGCAGGATGGTGCCCTGCGACGGGTTCAGCGCGCTGATCATCATGCCGTTGCCGACGTAGATGCCAACGTGAGCGCCGCCGTTTTGCATGACCAGGTCGCCAGGCGCCGGGGTGGCGGTAGGCTTCATGGCGTTCCATGCGTTGGTGCGAGGGATGCTGATGCCGGCCTGGGCGTAGACCCACTGGGTGAAGCCTGAGCAGTCCCAGCCGCTGGGGGTGGTGCCGCCCCAGACGTAGGGGCTGCCGATCCCGGTGTAGGCGATCGCGGCGAGGCCCGATGCGGCAGCGGAGGAAACGGCGTCGGCGAGCTTGCCCGCCTTCGCTTCTCCGTCAGCCTCAGTTGAATCTGAACCGGTCGACTGAGCCCGTAAGGTTTCAACCTTGGGCGCTGCCTTCGTGGTCACTGCCGGACGCTCGAAGGAAATAGTCGCTGTCGGTTCCGCGGTAACGGCCAGCTGGGCCGACTGTGAGCCGGACTCCGTGGAAGCGGACACTCCCAGGTTGGTGTCTGCGGCGTTTGCCGGCATACCAACGCTGAGGATCAGTCCGGACGCGGCTGCAATGACAGCCGCCTGGCGACCTACGGTCCCGGCGTTGGCAGTAACAGCCTTGGACACGGAGTTCAACGGGTTCGTACGAACCGTTTGCGCACGGTGGCGCGCAGAATTGTGACGTGTAGACACGAAGGTAGCCTCTCCCAATGCCTACGAGGTGAGCTGTCGGATTCGGATGGGAGTCACCCGGCCACTCGGCTTCCTGGGAAGCTTTGCGACTTAACCCCAAGGTCTTCTTGCGAAGACCAAAATTGGTTCCCCCGCCTCTGCCAGACGATGTAATGCGAACGGACCTTGAGCGGTGGCAGAGTTAGGCAATCCACTCAAGAGCGCCAACTTCGGAAAAGTTGGCGTGCTTTAGACGGTACAGGAATTCCGTGTGAATGTCACATTCAGGTCACGGCATGTCACGGGAATGCGAGAGTGTTCCATCGGATTGGATCAGAGCCAGCCGGTGGGGTCAACGACTTCGCCGTTGACCATCACTTCAAAATGGAGGTGGCAGCCCGTGGAGGCGCCGGTGGTCCCGCTGAGGGCCACAACGTCGCCACGGCTGACCTTCTGGCCTACCTGGACGTTGGACGAGGACAAGTGGTTATACGTGGTCTCCAGGCCGTTGCCGTGGTCAATCACCACGCGGTTTCCGCCGCCGTAGGGGTGCCATCCGGTGAACGTCACCGTTCCGCTGGCCGCGGCCATGACACTTGTGCCGCACTGGGCCGCATAGTCCTGCCCGCGGTGGAATTCGCCGGTGCCGCCGGTGATCGGGCTGACCCGAAAGCCGAAGGGGGATGCGGAAACCATCTGCGCCAGCGGTGCCCCGAGGCTTCCGGTGGACGCTGCACGGGTAATGGTGCCGGCGGACTGCGCGCTCAGCAGCTGCTTGAGCTTGCCGTCGGGATCGCCCTTGGTGGCGATATAGGTCCGGTTGAAGTCGATTTTGGCGCCTGCAGCCGCGGAAACCTCAGGCTGCGCCGCTACAGATGCGGCGGCCGCGGACGTGTTTCCGGTGTCCGCTGTGCTCATCATGGGTCCGGTTGACGGGACGGTCACAGTGAGGACCAGTCCGGTGGCGGCCAGGGCAATGCCGGCCTTCTGACCCACACCGCTCGCGGAAGCGAACTCCGTGACCTGACTGAACAGGCTCCGGCGCCGGCGCGCATCACGATGTGCATCGCGTGGCCTGACCGTCATAACGGCTTCGGCCACGGGGTACTCCGAAGCGGGACCAGTCGCCCTGCGGCGGCCCCTGACGGTCTGCGTGGTCAAGAAATATCCTCTCTGGATAGCCTGCGGAGTTAGCTGTCGGATTCGGGTCAGAGAGATCAAAGACCCGGTCCGCCAATGCAAGGCATCCGGCACAGGGGTATCCCTAAGGATTCCTTCGTCGGAGATGACTTGCCGCTGACGGACTTCACCCCAAGGCCGTCTTTCAACGGCCGGTAGTGGTTCCCCCGCCTCTGCCAGGAGGTGATTCGTACACTGATCCGCTGGCAGAGCTCGGCTTCGGATCAGGTAACGCTTTAGTATCGGCGCTAGTCCCCAACTATAGGTGATTAATCAGCGCGGTAATAATTCCGTTATCTACGTCTCAGTGAGTTGTAGGTGGTCCTATGATGTGGGCGGTTAGCTGACGGTAACAAACACGTGGGCCGCAACTTCCGGCGGCAGCTCGAGGGCGCCTTCGATTTCAGGCACGCGCACCGAGATGTACTCCCCTACCCGCTCCAGGGCGAGCGTCGCACCCGGCCGGATTCCGCCTTCATCCAGCTGGACCAGCAGCTCCGGTTCAACCTGGATGGGTTCGGCCAGGCGGCTGACAGTAATGCGCGAGTCGGCCCCGTACCCGGTCATGGCGTCGAGCAGGTTCACCACACCGTCCGTGAACAGAGGAGCCGGTTGGCCGCCAAGCGCCGCCAGGCCGGGAATGGGATTGCCGTAGGGGGAAACAGTGGGGTGGTTCAGGAGTTCGAAGATACGCCGTTCAACGCGCTCGCTCATGACATGTTCCCAGCGGCAGGCTTCGTCGTGGACATACGCCCAGTCAAGGCCGATGACGTCAGCCAGGAGCCGTTCCGCGAGCCTGTGCTTGCGCATGACTTCGGTGGCCCGTTTCCGGCCGGTTTCGGTGAGCTCAAGGTGCCGGTCGCCGGAAACAACCACCAGCCCGTCGCGCTCCATCCGGCCGATGGTCTGCGAAACGGTGGGCCCTGAGTGGCGCAGCCGTTCGGCAATCCGGGCGCGGAGAGCCACGATGTTCTCTTCCTCAAGCTCCAAGATTGTCCGAAGATACATCTCCGTGGTGTCGATCAGATCCGTCATCCAGCTCAGCTCCTCGAGCACAGTCCTTGCGTCAGTCCCACCGTACCGCGCGGAGGCGTTCTCCGTCGGTCTCGTCAAGTGGATCTTCATCCACCGATCAGCCTTGGGAACAGCCCTCCCGGGGATCAGCCCGGCCGGGGTCGCGGCCCGCTGTACGTCAAAGTCAAGCCTAGCCTATTTTGAATTACTCCGGATAATCCGCCGCAGTACAGCCGGCGCAACTGAAGTGCGCCGACCGCCGGGATGTCTCAGTGACTGGACTATGACGGGTGCCGTTCCGTCCCCCGCAGGCACGTCAGGCAGAATATAGGGGATTCCTCCGGCAGGAACCCGTGTACTGCCGGGCCTCTCCCACGTCCACGCCGAAAAAATTGGAGCCATCGTGAGCGACACCAGCATCACTATCCCCGCCAACCTCCTGCCCAAGGACGGACGGTTCGGCGCCGGGCCTTCAAAGGTCCGCCCGGAGCAGATCGAGGCACTTTCCGCCGCGTCCGCCACGTTGCTGGGTACCTCCCACCGCCAGGCCCCGGTGAAGAACCTCGTGGGATCGGTCCGCAACGGCCTCAGCGAATTTTTCCGCGCGCCGGAGGGCTACGAGGTCGTTCTTGGCGTGGGTGGCTCCACCGCGTTCTGGGACATCGCGGCGTTCGGCCTGGTGGACAGCAAGGCCCAGCACCTTTCCTTCGGCGAGTTCGGCTCCAAGTTCGCCTCCGCCACGAACAAGGCTCCGTTCCTGGACGCCTCCTCCATCCTCAAGGCCGAGCCCGGCACACGGCCCACAGCCCAGGCAGAAGCGGGCGTGGACGTGTACGCCTGGCCGCAGAACGAAACGTCCACAGGTGTGGCTGCCCCGGTCAAGCGGGTTGCCGGTGCGGATGAGGGATCGCTGGTCCTGGTGGATGCCACGTCCGCCGCGGGCGGCCTGGATGTGGATGTCTCAGAAGCCGACGTTTACTACTTTGCGCCGCAGAAGAACTTCGCGTCCGACGGCGGCCTGTGGCTGGGCCTCTTCTCCCCCGCCGCGCTGGAGCGTGCCGCGAGGATCAAGGAAAGCGGCCGGTGGATCCCGGACTTCCTGGACCTGCAGACCGCCATTGACAACTCCCGCCTGAACCAGACGTACAACACCCCGGCACTTGCTACCCTGGTGACGCTGGACGCGCAGGTGCAGTGGCTGAACGCCAGCGGCGGCCTCGATTTTGCCGCTGCCCGCACCGCCGATTCAGCCGGACGCATCTACTCCTGGGCCGAGGCCTCCGAGTACGCCACGCCGTTTGTCACCAAGGCCGAAGACCGCTCAAACGTGATCGCCACGATCGATTTCGACGACTCCATTGATGCCGCGGCAATCGCCAAGGTCCTCCGCGCCAACGGGATTGTGGACACGGAGCCTTACCGCAAGCTGGGGCGCAACCAGCTGCGCATCGCCACCTTCGTTGCGATCGAGCCGGACGACATCTCGGCCCTCCTGTCCAGCATCGACTACGTAGTGGGCGAACTGCGGAAGTAACGCATCAGCCGACGCTGACCCCGTTAG
This sequence comes from Arthrobacter sp. ISL-69, assembly GCF_018613775.1. Classification (NCBI taxonomy): domain Bacteria; kingdom Bacillati; phylum Actinomycetota; class Actinomycetes; order Micrococcales; family Micrococcaceae; genus Arthrobacter; species Arthrobacter sp. ISL-69. The sequence continues at coordinate 23,216 of NZ_JAGGPO010000007.1, read as the reverse complement.
CGTTCGACGGCGTCGTCCGGGTTTTGTTCCCGGACGGCGCCTTCTTCTTTGCCTTCTTGTCTTTCCGCTTCGCCGGTGTAGCCGGACGCGCCGGATACCAGTCGGAAATACCGCATCCCCCGGGCACGTCGGTTGAAGCCCAGCCTCAGTTGCTTTGCCCGGATGATCCACACCATTCCGATCAGCGCGGCCAGCAGCCCGGAAACCGCGGCCACGGACATGGACCAGCGCGGCCCTGCAACGTTGGCCACCCAGCCGACCAGGGGCGCCCCGATGGGGGTTCCGCCCATAAAGATGGCCATGTAGAGGGCCATCACCCGGCCGCGCATGACCGGGTCCGTGGTGGTCTGCACGTAGCCGTTCGCGCTGGTCATCATCGTGATGGCAAAGAGCCCCACCGGCACCAGGGCCACGCCGAACCAGAAGTAGCTGGGTGCCAGGGCCGCCAGCCCTGACGTGACGCCGAACGCGCCGGCTGCTCCGAAAATGATCGGCAGCCGTGGCCTGCTTCGGCCGGCGGACAGCAGCGCGCCGGCCACGGAGCCGATGGCCATGATGGAATTCATCAGCCCGAAGGCACCGGCGTCCAAACCGAATTCTGTACCCACCATGGCCGCGATGAACAGGACAAAGTTCAGGCCGAGGGTGCCCACAATGAATACGGCCACGAGGACCACCACGAGGTCCGGGCGGAACCGTACGTAACGAAGTCCTTCACGGATCCTCCCCTTGCCGGGAGCCGCGCGGGGAAGGAGGCGCAGGGATGAAGCGGGAATCTTCCACAGGCTGAACAGGAGGGCCAGGAACGTGGTGGTGTTGATCAGGAAAACCCATCCCGGTCCGACGGCCACCGTCAGCACGCCGGCCACCGCGGGTCCGATCATCCTGGCGACGTTGAAGGAGGCACTGTTGAGTGCCACCGCGTTCGGCAGGTAGTCGTCCCGCACCAACTCGGAGACGAAGGTCTGCCGCACGGGTGCGTCCAGGGCGGAAACAAGGCCCAGGAGCAGGGCAAAAGCGTAGACATGCCACAGCTGCCCGGCGCCGAGGACCACCAGGAGGCCCAGCCCGGTGCTCAGCAGCGCCATGGTGGACTGGGTCAGCACCAGGAGGTGCCGCCGGTTGAAGCGGTCCGCCACCAGGCCGGCCACGGGCGCCAGGAAGAGCTGCGGCCCCAGCTGCAGGGCCATGGTGATGCCCATGGCCCCCGCGTCATGATCTGTCAGATGGTCAAAGACCAGCCAGTCCTGGGCGGTGCGCTGCATCCAGGTCCCGATATTGGATATCAGGGCACCAACGAACCAGAGCCGGTAGTTGAGGATATGCAGGGACTTGAAGGTGGACATCATCGCCGGCCCCCGTGTTGCCTGGTCCCCGTTATTTCAGCTGGCTAGTCAGCCTCGCGGAGGGATTGGCCGGCGTCTGATTCCGGGTGGCCGGCATCCTCGTCGTCGTCGGAAACGGGTGCCTCGTCGTCGTCGAAAACGGTTGCCTCGCCCATCAGGTCCGGGGCCGTATCGTCCGCGGCTGCGTCGTCCGCAGCGTCCACGGCGATCCCGTCGACGGCTGCGCCGGCGTCCGCAGTTTCGGCGTCCGCAGTTTCGGCGTCCGCAGTTTCATCATCCTGGGCATCTTCGGGGCGAACCCGTTCTGCCCACGGCACCCATTCCGGCGCAAGGATTGAATCCTCCGAGGGCAACAGGCCGAGTTCGTTCACCGTGATGACCTTGGAACGTGAATTGCGTGTGAGCACCGCGTACCACTGCCACCCCTGGTACCCGGCCAGCAGGGACTCAAAGAGATGCGTGACAACACGGTCCCCCTCGGTCTTCGCACCCAGGTGCCGTCCGATCTGCGAGGCCGGGGCGATGCCCCCAACCGCAGTCCGGGCAAAGTCGGCGGCTGCAGCGAGCACGGCATCCGGCTTGCCGGTGCGCCATACGGGGACACCGGCACGGGGCCTTGAGGCCGGTTTGGGGGCGCCCTGATCAGGTTCGGAAGTCATACGGATGCCTAAGCGTCCAGCTCGTCGGCAACCTTACGGAGGGCGGCGGCAATCGCCTTGGCCTTGTTGCCTTCCGGGTACTTTCCGGCGGACAGCGTTCCGGACAGGTTATCCAGCACGGTCACCAGGTCCTGGACCAGGGGGGCCAGGTCCTTGGCGCTGGGACGCTTTGCCTTGGCGATGGACGGTGTCTTGTCCAGCACGCGCAACCCGAGCGCCTGTGCGCCCTTGCGTCCGTCAGCCACGCCAAACTCCACCCGGGTGCCGGCCTTGAGCTCCGTTACGCCCTCGGGCAGGGCGGATTTGGGCAGGAATACTTCCTGGCCGTCCTCGCCCGCGAGGAATCCGAAGCCTTTTTCCTTGTCATACCACTTGACCTTGCCGGTAGGCACGTAATCAACCTTCTTCGTTCTGGACTTCCTGTGACACGGCCGGCGTCCACCGCATCCGCATTGATATGCGGGTTCAGGGTATGACTGCCTGGACCATGTTGGTCTGTATCTTCAAGGTTATCCTGCCGGGACCCGGTTTCCCGCTTTGCGGCACGGGCACAGCCGGGCTGTTAGCGTTACTTCCATGACACCCTCCCGCTACCGGCGGCCACTGATGATAGTTGCGGCGGTCATTGCCGTTTTTTCCCTGGCCGCCGTGGGCGCCGTCATGGCCATTGCCTTTGCCGGCAGCGCAGCCCCGGTGTGGGTCACGTCCTTTGCCTTGTACGGCCTGCCGCTGGCATTCCTCCTGATGATTATCCTGGTGATCGACGGCGTTGCCGCCCGGCGCCGGGCAGGAAAGTCCGGCGGGCGGTAACGTTGGACTGATGTCCCTTATTCGCGCGCTCAGCAAGGAATTGGAGGCACGCAGCGATGACTCGTTGCGGGCCTTGTTCTCCGCGCGGCCGGACCTCATCTCACCGAACGTTCCGGACTTCCCGGCCCTGGCGGCCCGGGCCAGCGCACGAGTCAGTGTGCAACGGGCGCTGGAGCGGCTGAACCGGCCGCAGATGCAGGTCCTGGAGACCCTTCACCTTTGCACCAACACGGACACTGCCCACAGCGCTTCGGCCGCGGGGCTGAAGAAACTGGTCCACGGCGCGTCGCTTTCCGCCATTGAACGGATCCTGCATTCCCTTGAGGAACTGGCCCTGGTGCACCGTGCCGATCCTCCGCACGGCGCCGCGCTGCCTGCCGGTCCCCGCCAGCGGTTCTATCTTCCGGTGGGAAGCCTTCGGGACGTCGTGGGAATTTATCCGGCCGGGCTGGGCCGTAGCTACACGGAGCTGGTCCGGCTCCAGCCGGCCTTCGCCCAGCGCGTGGTGCAACTCGTAGCCGAGCTGCACCACAGCGGTGCCGCCATCCATCCCGCAACAACGCCCATGGAAGCCGCCCTGGCGCTGCAGCACTGGACGGCCACGCCGGAGGCGCTGAACCGGATCCTCGCCACGGCCCCGGAGCGGACCACCGGGCTCCTGGCACGCTTCGGGAACTGGGCCATGGGCGCGGTCCCCCAGGCTCAACGGCGCGCTTCAGTCCTTAACGAAGGTTCCGACGTCGGCCCGGTGGACTGGCTCCTGGCGAGGGGCCTGCTGGTCCCGCTGGACGCCGCGCACGTGGAGTTGCCGCACAGCGTGGGCATCTCGCTCCGCGGCGGCGCCGTGATCGAGGATTTCACCCTGACTCCCCCTGTCCCCAGGCTTGGACAGACCACGGCGGCACTGCGGCGCAATGCCGCCTTGGGCGCCATCGCGGAAACCCTCCGGCTGACAGGCGACCTCCTGTACTGCGTGCGCGAGCAGCCGCTCGTGACATTGCGGAGCGGCGGCGTCGGGGTGCGCGAGATGAAGCGGCTGGCCGACTCGCTCCGGATCGAACTGCACGACGCCGGCCTGCTGGTGGAGCTCTGCGCCCTCGCCGGACTCCTCCGGCTTGACGTTGACAGCTCCGCCTGGGTCCAGCCAGAGCAGCTGGAGTGGCTTACGCTGCCGCGGCAGGAGCAGTGGCTGTGGCTGGTCAATGCCTGGCTGGCCAGCGAGCGCGCCCCGTCGTTGGTGGGGCAGCCCATCACCGGCCCCGGCGCGGGCCCCGCCCCGCATCGTGCAGCGGCCGGCACCACCATCAACGCACTGTCCGCTGAAGCCCAGCGGCCCGACGCCCCAGTGGTCCGGAAACGGATTCTGGAGATCCTGAACGAACTTACGCTTGAGGCGGCCGAGGCGGATGGCAAGGCGCCGGTGCTTGATGCCGCGGCGGTGCTGCAACGGGCCGAGTGGACCCAGCCGCGCATGGCCAGGCGTTTTAGTTCGCTGATCCGCGGTGTCCTCGCCGAAGCCGAAATGCTCGGCCTCATCGGTTCGGGTGCGCTCAGCCAGCTGGGCTCGGCCATGGCCGCCGAGCGTCCGGATGAGGCTTTGGACATCCTGGGAGAGCATCTGCCGGCCGCACTCAACCACGTCCTGCTGCAGGCCGACCTTACCGCTGTGGCGCCGGGATACCTGGCACCTGAGCTGAGCGAAAAGCTGCTTATGATGGCCGACGCCGAGGGCCAGGGTCCGGCCACTATCTACCGCTTCTCGGTGGCCTCGATCCGTCGCGCCCTCGACGCCGGCCACGACGCCGCCAGTTTGTTGGGCTTCCTGCGCGAGCATTCGGCCACCGCGGTGCCGCAGCCGCTTGAGTACCTCGTGGAGGACACCGCGGCGCGTCACGGCAGGCTCCGGGTGGGCGGCGCCTCCAGTTTTATCCAGAGCGACGATGAGGACGCCCTGCTGGAGCTGGTCAAGGAATCCGGCGCGTCCGGGCTGGGGCTGGTACGCATCGCGCCCACAGTCCTCATATCCCGCGCGGGGCCCAAGGAAACCGCCCAGGTTTTGCGTGCCCTGGGATTGTCGCCGGCCGTCGAGGAACCGGAATCAACGCTGGTCCGGCTACGCCGCACCACTGCCGTTCCGGGCAGCGGGCGCCCGGTGTACAGCGCGCCGCGGACGGCGCCTCCGGAGGCCGACGTCGACGCCCAGCTGGTGATTCTCCGCAGCCACAAGGGCCCCCACGGCGGGAACGGCAACGGGAGCCACCGCCCGCCGGCGGGATCAACGGGTGAGGAGGCAACGCAGCTCGGGCTCGAAACCCTGCAGAAGGCCATCCGGCTCCGGCAGTCCGTGGTGATGAACGTTGTGGACAGCCAGGGGAATTCCAGCCGGGAAACGGTTGTTCCGGTTTCTGTGACCGGAGGACGGGTCAGGGTGTTCGACCCCGCCCGCGAAACCGAGCGGGTGCTCTCCATTCACCGGATCATCGATATTGAGGCGGAAGAGGAATTCCAGCAGTGACCAGCATCCACCCGACCGGGAGCCTTCGGGCGTTGGCGCCGTGAACGACGGCCCCCTGATTGTCCAGAGCGACAAAACCATCCTGCTCGAAGTGGACCATGAGCAGGCAACGGAGGCCAGGCACGCCATCGCCGCCTTCGCCGAGCTTGAGCGCGCGCCGGAGCACGTGCACAGCTACCGTCTCACTCCCCTGGGCCTGTGGAATGCACGCGCGGCAGGGCTGGATGCTGAACGGGTGCTGGACACCCTCCTGAAGTATTCACGTTTTCCCGTCCCGCATTCCCTGCTCATCGACATCGAAGAAACCATGTCCCGGTACGGCCGGCTGCGGTTGGAAAAGGATCCGCAGCACGGACTGGTGATGCGGACCAACGATTACCCCGTGCTCGAGGAAGTCTGCCGTGCCAAGAAGATCCAGCCGTTGCTGGGCCCGCGCATCGACGGCGAAACCGTGGTGGTCCATTCCTCGCAGCGGGGGCAGCTAAAGCAGTTGCTCCTCAAGATCGGCTGGCCCGCAGAGGACCTCGCCGGCTACGTGGATGGCACGCCCCACCCCATCATGCTCAATGAAACCGGCTGGAAGCTCCGGCCGTACCAGAAGCTGGCCACGGAGAACTTCTGGGCCGGCGGCAGCGGAGTGGTGGTGCTCCCCTGTGGCGCAGGCAAAACGCTGGTGGGCGCGGCGGCCATGGCCATCAGTTCCACCACGGTGTTGATCCTCGTGACCAACACCGTGTCCGCCCGGCAATGGAAGGACGAGCTCATCAAGCGGACGTCCCTGACGGCGGACGAAATCGGCGAGTACTCCGGCTCGGTCAAGGAAGTCCGCCCGGTCACAATTGCGACGTACCAGGTCCTCACGACGAAACGCGGCGGGCTCTATCCCCACCTGGAACTGGTGGACGGCCACGACTGGGGCCTGATCATCTACGACGAGGTCCACCTGCTGCCGGCACCCATCTTCCGGATGACGGCGGACCTGCAGGCCCGGCGGCGGCTGGGCCTGACGGCCACCCTGGTGCGCGAGGACGGCCGCGAGGGCGAAGTCTTCAGCCTGATCGGCCCCAAGCGCTACGACGCCCCATGGAAGGACATCGAGGCCCAGGGCTACATCGCGCCGGCGGACTGCGTGGAAGTCAGGGTGGACCTGCCGCACGACGAACGTGTTGCGTACGCCATGGCTGAGGACGCCGACAAATACAGGCTGTGCGCCACCTCCGAAACCAAGTCCGATGTGGTGGAACAGCTGGTGGCGCAGCACCGGGGTGAGCAGCTGCTAGTGATCGGTCAGTACATTGACCAGCTGGACGAACTGGGCGAACGGCTGCAGGCCCCGGTCATCAAAGGCGACACGTCCGTGAAGGAACGCCAGAAGCTGTTCAACGCGTTCCGGGCGGGCGAGGTGCACACCCTGGTGGTTTCCAAGGTGGCCAACTTTTCCATTGACCTTCCCGAAGCCTCGGTCGCCATCCAGGTGTCCGGCTCCTTCGGTTCCCGGCAGGAGGAAGCCCAGCGCCTGGGCCGCCTGCTGCGCCCCAAACAGGACGGCCGCGCGGCGCGGTTCTATTCACTGGTGGCACGGGACACGCTCGACCAGGACTTCGCAGCGAAGCGCCAGCGGTTCCTGGCGGAGCAGGGCTATGCCTACCGGATCATGGATGCCAAGGACGTCGGACGGAATCCCTCCGCCACCTGAGCGGACCTCCCAAGGCCGGACCCATGGGACACACAACATTCATTCAGAAAACTCCCAGATTCTGGGAGCATCATGGGAGATATGAAAAAGAACGGTCCCGAAGCCAAGCTGCTCGTCGTCGATGATGAACCAAACATCCGCGAGTTGCTCTCCACGTCGCTGAGGTTCGCCGGCTTCGAGGTCGTCTCGGCTGGCAACGGACGCGATGCCCTCGCCGCCGCCGAGCTCCACTCCCCCGACCTTGCGGTCCTTGACGTCATGCTGCCCGACATGGACGGCTTCACGGTGACCCGCCGGCTGCGTGCCGCCGGCAAGCACTTCCCCGTACTCTTCCTCACCGCCAAGGATGACACCGAAGACAAGGTCACCGGCCTCACGGTCGGCGGCGACGACTATGTCACCAAACCCTTCAGCCTGGACGAGGTGGTGGCCCGGATCCGCGCCGTACTCCGGCGCACCCAGCCCATGATTGACGACGACGCCGTGATCCGGGTGGACGACCTGGAGCTCGACGACGACGCCCACGAGGTACGGCGCGGCGGGACAGTCATTGAGCTCTCGCCCACCGAGTTCAAGCTCCTGCGATACCTCATGCTGAACCCGAACCGGGTCCTGTCCAAGTCCCAGATCCTGGACCACGTCTGGGAATACGACTTCAACGGCGACGCCTCGATCGTGGAGTCCTACATCTCCTACCTCCGCCGCAAGGTTGACATCGATCCCGATGCCCCCGCCCTCATCCAGACCAAGCGCGGGGTGGGCTACGTACTGCGGACAGCCGAGAAGCGCTGACCTTGCTGCACCGTTGGAAGTCGGCCTCACTGCGTTCCCAGCTGGTGGCCATCATGATGGCGCTGATGCTGGTGGCACTCGCCGTGACCGGTTCCGGCACGCTGACGCTCCTGCACAGCTACCTGCAGGGGCAGGTGGACGACAAGCTCAAGGTCGCTGTCAACTCCGTTAAGCAGCAGCAATCCTTCAGCCAGTTGCAGGAACAGAACCCGAATATCCCCACGGACTACTCCCTCATGCTCCTGCGCCCGGACCAGGACCCCTTCCCGTTCGGCGGCAGCAAAGACTCCCACCCGGACATCGACAGCCTTTCCCCGGCGGATGCCAAGAGGCTCGACCTCGACCCGTTCCAGGTCCGCGGAACCGACGGGCGCAACTGGCGCGTCGTGGCGCTGAACGTGCTGGACGGCAACCAGCGCAACGCCGTCGTGATTATCGGGCTGCCCCTGGCCCCCGTGGACTCCGTCGTGGAACACGCTGCGCTGGTGGTGATCGGAGTGGGCTTCCTGACGCTGGTTCTTGCCTTCTTCATTGCCACCTGGACGGTGTCCAGGTCCTTCCGCCCGTTGGCGCGGGTCGAAAAGACAGCAGCAGCCATCGCCGCGGGTGACCTGTCGCGCCGCGTCGATGTGGAGAATCCCTCCACGGAAGTGGGCCGGCTGGGCGGCTCGCTCAACGCGATGCTCAGCCACATTGAGTCCGCCTTCGCAGCCAGGATGGCCTCGGAAGAGCGGATGCGCCGCTTTGCCGCTGACGCTTCGCATGAGCTTCGCACTCCCCTCGTGACGATCCGGGGGTTCTCCGAGCTCTACCGCCAGGGTGCCCTGACCAACGAAGAGGACGTGGCCACCGCGATGGGGCGGATCGAAAGCGAGGCCAAGCGGATGGGCTCCATGGTGGAGGACCTGCTGCTCCTGGCCAGGCTGGACGAGCAGCGCCCCCTGCAGCAAAAGCCCGTGGACCTGCTGCTCCTGGCCAACGACGCCATGGTGGACACCCAGGCCAGCGACCGGGACCGGAACATATCACTGACCGGCCTCGACGGCGGACCGCCGTCTCCGGCGCCGGTGCTGGGCGATGAGGCGAAGCTGCGCCAGGTGGTGGGAAACCTGGTGGGCAACGCCCTGCGCTACACCCCGGCAGGAACGCCCCTTGAACTCGCGGTGGGCGTACGGACCGGCGACGCCGGCCAACGCCACTCTGTCATCGAGGTGCGCGACCATGGCCCCGGGATCTCCGAGGACGAGGCCCCGCGGATCTTCGAGCGTTTCTACCGGGCGGACACCTCGCGGACCCGCGAAACAGGCGGCAGCGGCTTGGGCCTGGCCATCGTGGCGGCCATCGTGGGCTCCCACTCCGGCTACGTCCGGGTGGAACAGACCGACGGCGGCGGTGCCACCATGGTTGTCAGCCTTCCGTTCCAGGACGAGGCAGCAGACTATGCGGACAGTAACCACGACGGCGGCGACGGCGGCGAGGTTGTCCACATATAGGCAGTGGTTGTAGCGCGGTTTTCCGCCCACTTCCTAGGCTCGACGTAGCGGTCCCCACACCAAGGGCCGTCCGCAGGCTTGAACAAGCGTGCGCACTGCGTCGAAGGGCAACAACCATGAGCATCATCTCTGTTGATACCGAACTGCTCCAGCTCAAGTCAGCGAACGTCAAGGCCACGGTGGACCGCATCAGCGCGGACGTCCAGGCGATGAAGCGCGGGCTGGATGAACTGCAGGGCACCTGGCGCGGATCCGCTGCAACCAACTTCCAGGCGCTGATCACGGAGTGGACCCTCACCCAGGGCAAGGTCGAGGCTTCCCTCGCCTCCATCAACCTGGCCCTCAACTCGGCGGCCGCCACCTACGCCCAGGCCGAGCAGGGCAATGCCCAGCGGTTTAGCTGAACCGGACAGATGATGTGTGCTGCCGGCTCCTTGGGCCAACGTGTTTGGCGGATGTGCGGCCGGGCCGCACCGCCGGGCCGCGGCTTACGCTTCCGGTGTTCCCTGGTGAAAGCGCAGGCGCCACTGGGATCCGTCGAGGACCCAGAGCGAACTGCGGAGCGAGGATCCCGCCCTTCCCTTGCTGCGGTAGGTCAACAGTACTGCCTCGGCTCCGACCCGATCGGCACCGATCAGGTCCAGTTCAGCTCCGCCGCCGGGGTTTTCCTCGAGCGCCATCATCATTGAATCCCGCGTCCACAGCCGCCCGGACGTGCCGATCTCCGTGAACTCCGGGTGCAGCAGCACTCCTGTACGCCCGATGTCGGCGCGGGTGTCGGGGCGGAGCAGCTCCCGTTCTTGTGCCTCAACGATGGCCTCAGGGGCTGTCTCCGGCCCGGCCTGCGCGGCGAAGGGATCCGCCTCCAGCTCACTGAAAAGGTCAGGCTCGCTGAAAAGGTCCGGCTGATTGCTGCGTCCCGACGGGGTGAGGAGCTCCTGCTGCCCTGGCGCCTTGAGGGCGGCGGCTGAGGGGGCTCCGCCCGCTGCACGGTCTGTTCCCCCGCTGGCTCCCGTGCGCGGCCGGGAGACCGCTGCCCCGTCCCCGCGCACGAAGCCCGGCCCCGACCGCACTGCAACGCCCTGCTGATAGGCCGTCGCGGCGGCCCTGGCGCGGTCGTCAGCGGCTTCGTTCAGGTCATGGCCGGCGTGACCCCGCACCCATTCAAAGCGGTACTTACGTCCTGCAAGCGACTGGTCGATTTCGCGAAGGATCTCCACGTTCAGCACGGGTTTGCCGTCCGCCTTGCGCCAGCCCTTGCGCTTCCACCCCGGCATCCATTTGGTCACCGAGTTGATCACGTATTGGCTGTCGCACAGGATGTGCAATTCCTCGTCCGGAAGGTGCGCCGTGCAGCGGAAAAGATCCAGCACAGCCATCAGCTCGCCCTGGTTGTTTGTACCGTGCGGCCAGCCGCCCGCCCGCCAGCAGTCATCGTTCACGTACCAGGCCCATCCGGCCGGACCGGGATTTCCTAAAGCCGAACCGTCGGCTGCTGCAGTAATCGTCACCGCACTATCCTGCCAGACCGGCCCGACATTGTGGTTCTCCGCAGCAGGAACCAGTTCAGTGGGCGCGGGTTCAGTACCCGCCTAGCGGGACTGTCGGCGGTCGCCCGCAGTCGTCCGTGCCGACTCGACTTGGGCCGGCAAACGCAAAGCGCGGCCCCCTCGAATCGAGGGAGCCGCACTTAGTGTGTGCGTCAGGCGCGGTTGGACAGGTTAGAAACCGCCCATGCCGCCCATCTCGTCGCCGCCACCCATGGCCGGAGCGTTCTTCTCCGGCTTGTCGGCCACTACGGCCTCGGTGGTGAGGAACAGGCCCGCGATGGAAGCGGCGTTCTGCAGTGCAGAGCGCGTTACCTTGACGGGGTCGTTGATGCCGGCAGCCAGCAGGTCAACGTACTGTCCGGTTGCAGCGTTCAGGCCGTGGCCTGCAGGCAGGCCGCGGACCTTGTCCACAACAACGCCCGGCTCAAGGCCGGCGTTGAATGCGATCTGCTTCAGCGGTGCGTCGATGGCAACGCGGACGATGTTCGCGCCCGTTGCTTCGTCGCCTTCGAGCTGCAGGTTGGCGAATGCCTTGGCGCCGGCCTGGATGAGGGCTACGCCACCACCGGCAACGATGCCTTCTTCAACAGCAGCCTTGGCGTTGCGGACAGCGTCCTCAATGCGGTGCTTGCGTTCCTTGAGCTCAACTTCGGTAGCGGCACCGGCCTTGATGACTGCAACGCCGCCGGCCAGCTTGGCCAGGCGCTCCTGCAGCTTCTCGCGGTCGTAGTCGGAATCGGAGTTCTCGATCTCGGCGCGGATCTGGGAAACGCGGCCGGCGATCTGGTCTGCGTCGCCTGCACCCTCGACGATGGTGGTCTCGTCCTTGGTGACAACAACCTTGCGTGCCTTGCCCAGGAGTTCGAGGCCGGCGGTCTCAAGCTTGAGGCCGACTTCCTCGGAGATGACCTGGCCACCGGTGAGGATGGCGATGTCCGCGAGCTGCGCCTTGCGGCGGTCGCCGAAGCCCGGAGCCTTGACGGCGACGGACTTGAAGGTGCCACGGATCTTGTTGACGATCAGGGTGGCCAGGGCCTCGCCCTCGATGTCTTCGGCAATGATCAGCAGCGGCTTGCTGGACTGCATGACCTTTTCGAGGACAGCAACCAGTTCCTTGACGTTGGAGATCTTGGAATTGACGATCAGGATGTACGGATCCTCGAGGACCGTTTCCTGGCGCTCAGCGTCGGTGACGAAGTAAGCGGAGATGTAGCCCTTGTCGAAGCGCATGCCTTCGGTGAGCTCAAGCTCGAGGCCGAAGGTGTTGGACTCCTCGACGGTGATAACACCTTCCTTGCCAACCTTGTCCAGCGCTTCAGCGATCAGCGCGCCGATTTCGTCGTCACCGGCGGAGATGGATGCCGTAGCGGCGATCTCTTCCTTGGTTTCGATTTCCTTGGCGGAAGCGAGCAGCTCGATGGTGACGGCTTCAACAGCCTTCTCGATGCCGCGCTTCAGGGACAGCGGGTCAGCGCCGGCTGCGACGTTGCGCAGGCCTTCCTTGACCAGGGCCTGTGCCAGCACGGTTGCCGTGGTGGTGCCGTCGCCAGCGACGTCGTCCGTCTTCTTGGCAACTTCCTTGACCAGCTCGGCGCCGATCTTCTCGTAGGGATCGTCCAGCTCGATCTCCTTGGCGATGGAAACACCATCGTTGGTGATCGTGGGGGCGCCCCACTTCTTTTCGAGGACGACGTTGCGTCCACGCGGGCCGAGGGTGACCTTGACGGCGTCGGCGAGGATGTTCAGGCCCCGCTCAAGACCGCGGCGTGCCTCTTCATCAAATGCAATGATCTTGGCCATAACGGCAGTAGTCCTTTCGGGACAGTCGTTAAGAATGAACCTTCGCTGCGGCGCCCGCGACGGACGACCCTTCACCGTCGGCCTCTGTATGCCGCGCGGATGGGATCTCACCCCAGCAAGGTATTTCTTTCGCTCCTTTGTCCTTCCCGCTTACTCCACAACCGGCCGGAACCGGGCGTCGATTTAGCAGTCAGTCCGTGGGAGTGCTAAGTCAATAATTAGCACTCCCCCGGGGAGAGTGCAAGCAGAGACTGCGGTAAATGGCGCGCCTGCGGCCCCCGATACGCTAGGAGCGATCAGCCGCCGGCCCGGGCGGCAGTTTCGCTGCCGGTCATCCTGGCCTTGTTGTCCGCGGAATAAGTGAACACCATGTAGTTGGCCGAGGTCACGTCCCCGTTGGCATCGAAGCCGATCCGGCCGGACTCGCCGTCGTAATCCGCGGGCTTTCCGGCCTGGATGGCGTCGGCGCATTCCTTGTAGTTTTTGCACACCGCGGCCGCGTCCTCCCCCGAAGCTGCGGTCGGCACTGTTCCGCCGGACTTCGCACTCCCGCCGGAGACGGCAATCAGCGCCGCGGCAATGGAGGAACCGGCGTCGTCCTGGGCCGCGGCCGCGGCGATGGCCGCCAGGTTCACCGCGTCGTAAGTTTCCGCGGCAAACGTCATGTCCTTGAGCCCGGGATCAACCGCCACGAGCTCGCCCTGGAAGTGGGCCGACGGGAAGACGCCCGGAAGGATCCCGCGGGCGCCGTCGAGGGCCTTGGACCCGAGGGCGGAGCCGTACTGGTTGATGGCGCCGTCGCTGAGGATGAGCTTTTTGCCGGCCAGACCTTTGTTATTGAGTTCTGCAATGGCGCCCTGGGCACCGGTGCGCCCCACCAGGATGACGGCGTCCGGGCCGGCGGCCTTGGCGGCCGCGGCCGCCTGTTGTGCCTGGCCAGGCGTGAATTCAGCATCTGCGACGGTGCCAAGGCCGGCTGCCTTGGCGGCGGCTGAGACTGCCACGGAGACGTCCTTGCCGTAGCTGCCTTCCTCGTGCAGGACCGCTATGGTGCGGGCCCCGCCGTCCTTGGCGAGTTTGACCAGGACGGGAGCCTGGGCCACGTCGGCTGCTGACGTGCGGAAGTAGTACCCGCCGCTCCGGTACCGGGAGAGACCGTGCGCGGCATTCGCCGGGGAAATGACAGCCACTTTGGCGCGTGCCAGGACATCAATCGCGCCCGGCGCGCGGCTTGAGTCGGTGGGACCTATGACTACATCAGCCTTCGCCGCCACGAGTTCCTTGGCCTGAGCCGTTGTGTCCTCGCTGATTTTCTCCGGGAGCAGTTCCACCGGCCGCCCCTTGTGGCCCCCTGCGGCGTTGATCTCCTCGACGGCGAGCTTGGCTGCTGCGAGCTACGAGGAGTTCAGGAACGACTGCTTTCCCGTGTTGTCCAGGATCAGGCCGATCCGCAGCGTCCCGTCACCGCCGGCATCGACCGTGTCGACACGGGCGTTTCCGGTCTGGCCGGAGCAGCCGGCCAGCACCAGTGCCGTGCCGGCGGCAATCACCACAGCGGCGGCGAACCGCAGGCGCGCACCGCCGGAGCGGACGGGAATCGTTGTGCCATGCACCGCCGCGGAAGGAAGCATCAGGCGGGCCGGACGTTCTCTGCCTGGGGACCCTTTTCGCCTTCGCCCACTTCGAACTGCACCCGCTGCCCTTCGTCCAGGGCACGGTAGCCCTCGCCCTCGATGGCAGACCAGTGGACGAAGACGTCGTCGCCGGAGCCGTCAACGGTGATGAAGCCATAGCCTTTTTCGGCGTTGAACCATTTGACGGTTCCCAATGCCATGATGCCCACACTTTCCGGTTGCTTCTGTTCGGCCCACGTCACTGTGCGCCGTCGGGACGGTCCGCGCGTTGCGGCGCGGCATCCGGAATCACTCTAGCTATTGCCGTTGCCGGGCGCAGGACCGCGACCTGCGAGCCCCCAATAGTTATTCAGGCGTAACCGAATTCCCCTACTGGAAGCCGGGCCCGAGGACCACCACGACAGGCTGCTGGAATTCAGCGGAGTCCACGAGCGAGGTGATGTTGAGGAGTTCGCCCAAGGCCTCCGCGTTGGCTTTTTGCCCAGCCCCACTGTAGTAAATCACGGAGGATTTCTGCGGCATTCCGCCCCAGTTGCCCACCGGTCCGAGTGTCCAGCCGTCCGCCGAAACGGTGTTGCTCACCCGGCCTGCAAGCCCTGCAGTCGCGGTCCCGTTGTAGACCGCCACGGGCTGGGACTTGTCAACAGCCGGTGCGTTGTCCTCGGGAGCGGTGGATGGAGTGCCGGTGGTGGGGAGCGCTTCACCGGCGGGGGGAGTCGTGCTTGGATCCGCGCTGGGCTCGGCGCTCTGGGATGCTGTCTGCGGCGTCTCAGCGGAGGGGCTTTCCTGGGCGGACCCGGCCGCCATGAGCGGGCTGCCGGTGGGGGCGAATCCCAGTTTGGGCAGGAACAGGAAGGCAACCAGGCCGATGGCGAGGGCCACAACGCCGACGGCCAGAATGGGTCCCAGCCGGCGCCGGGGAGCATCGGAAGCGACCCGGTGGACACCCTGTCGTGAGGAGGTCTCCGGAACCTTGTCGAATTCATCCCGAGCGTATTTGGTCATGGTAAAACGATGTCCTTGCTGGTACTTGCTGATTTCTCAGCCCTGACTCTTACGCGTCTGAGCCCAAACGGCGCGCCGTGCGTTCCCGTTGGCGTGACGTACGTAGTCTACGCAATCTCTTCACGAGCATGGGGTCGTGGGCGAGGGCGTCCTCGGTATCAATCAGCGTGTTGAGGATCTGGTAGTAGTGGGTGGCGGAGAGGTCGAACAGCTCCCGGATGGCCTGCTCCTTTGCCCCGGCATACTTCCACCACTGACGCTCGAGCCCCAGCATTTGCTGGTCCCGCTCACTCAGCCGTGAGCCCGGCTGCGGGGCGGGCAGGAGGTCCAGGGTCACCGTGGGTTGGCTGCCGGTGTCCGCAAGTGACAGATCATCGCGCACTGGTTCGGCCACGGCAAACTCCTTCACTTGATCCGGTTAAAGTCTCTTTCCATGGTACGGGCGAATAACACGCGTGTCATTTACGCACTGTGACGCGCCGTCGGGAGGCGGGCGGGCCCCATTCACCGGCTCGTGGAGCACAGCACTGCGAGAATGGACTCGTGTTTGATTCTGAAGCTTTGTTCGAGCTGGAGCCTGTTGCGGGGGCGGGTTTGGGGTTCGCCGAGATGGCGCGGATGCCGTTGGCGGAACTGGTGGCTGCCGACTGGGCCGCGGCGCTTGCTCCGGTCGAAGCGGAGCTGCGCAGCGTCCTGGGGTTCCTGGCAGCTGAAGTGGCGGCCGGGCACCCGGTGCTTCCGGCGCCGTCGAACGTCCTGCGCGCCTTTCGGCGACCGCTGGCTGACGTCAGGGTGCTCATCGTGGGCCAGGACCCGTATCCGACCCCCGGCCACCCCATCGGGCTGTCCTTCGCAGTTGACGGGCACACCCGGCCCATTCCGCGCAGCCTGGCGAACATCTACAAGGAACTTGAAGCCGACCTGGGCCTGCCGGCCCGTATCCACGGTGACCTGTCGCGCTGGGCGGAGCAGGGGGTCCTCCTGCTGAACCGGGTCCTTACGGTCCGTGCAGGTGCGGCGGGTTCCCACCGCGGGAAAGGATGGGAGCGCATCACGACGGCGGCCATTGCCGCCGTTGCCGGACGGCGCTCCGCCGACGGCAGCCCTGTGCCCTTGGTGGCCGTCCTGTGGGGCAAGGATGCCGAGAATGTCCGGCCCCTGCTGGGGAACGCACCCGTGCTGGCCAGCGCCCATCCCAGCCCGTTGTCAGCCTCGCGCGGATTCTTCGGTTCCCGGCCGTTCAGCCAAGTCAACGAAACGCTCCGGTCGTTGGGTTCGGAGCCGGTGGATTGGGAGCTGCCTGTCCTCTGACCCGGGCCTGCACCGCCGGGGCCTCATTCGGCCCGCGCGGCAAGCCTGCGAACCCGGGAGCCCGGCCGGAGGTTCGGAAGGGCAACTTAGCCTAGGCTTACTTACATGACTTCACTGCCCGCAAGCACTTCAGCCAGCCGAAAATCGCGTCCCCAGACGAATCTCACGGTCCTCAGGCGCGAGGAACTCTCGCCCCACATGGTGCGGATCGTGGCCGGCGGCGAGGGCTTCTCCAGCTACGTGAACAACGATTACGTCGACCGTTACGTGAAGATCGCCTTCCCCCAGCCCGACGTCGACTACCCGCTCCCCCTGGACCTCTGGGCGGTCCGGGAGTCCATGCCGCGTGAACAGTGGCCGCACACCCGGACATACACGGTGCGCTGGGTTGATGAAGAAAACCGTGAGCTGGCCATCGACTTTGTGATCCACGGCGACGAGGGCCTGGCGGGGCCCTGGGCGGCCAAAGCCCAGCCCGGCGACAGCCTGGTGTTCACCGGGCCGGGCGGTGGTTACAACCCCGACCCTGCTGCCGACTGGCACCTCTTCGCCGGTGACGAGGCCGCCCTCCCTGCAATTGCAGCCGCCGTCGAGTCGTTGCCGCCGGAGGCCCGTGGACTGGCGTTCCTGGAGGTGGACAGCGACGCCGAGATCCAGCCGATAGCGGCACCCGCCGGGCTGCAGATCCGGTGGCTGCCGCGTAACGGCGTCCCTGCCGGAAGCAGCGAACTGCTGATCAACGCCGTACGGGATGCCGAGCGGCCTGGCGGCCGGGTGCAGGTATTCGCCCACGGCGAGCGCGGCTACATGAAGTCCCTCCGGGAGGTCCTCTTCCGTGAGCGCGGCCTGGAACGCGGGCAGGTATCGCTTTCCGGGTACTGGGCCTACGGGCGAGTGGAGGACGACTTCCAGGCTGAAAAGAAGCTCCCCATCGGGCAGATCTAGCGGACCGATCTAGCGGACCGAGGGTGAGGACTGATCCGGAAGCGGCCTTCGCGCCCGGCTAGCGGCGGCGGGCGCGCCGGCGTTCGTTGCTGGCCAGGCTGCGGGTCAGCGGACGGGCCAGGGTGTCGCCCAGGACGATCCCGGCCGCGACGCCGAGCACGATCGCCCCTGCGTTCAGCATGCCCCCGGCGCCGATCAGGATTTCCGATTCCTCAATCGTCAATACATACATGGACCGGAATATGGTGAGTCCCGGCAACAGGATCAGCGCGGCGGGAACGGCCACCACCAGCTGCGGGGCGCCCATCCGGAGCGCCACTACCCGGCCGAGCAGGCCGATGACAACGGCGGCCAGAGCCGGAGAGAAGCGCGGCCCGATTCCCAGTTCCTGTCCACCGATGAGGACCAGATAGCCTATGACGCCCACTGCCGCAGTGGGGAGGAGAAGCTTCCAGGTCGTCTGTTCCGTGATCCCGATCGCGACGACGGCGATGGCAACCATGATGCCCACGGCCCACCACGGATACGCCGGCGGGAATGTTTTGGTGACGTCGATCGGTTCCATGCCAGTCATGTCCACGACCACGAAGCCGACGGCGATGCCTGTCACCAGGGCGCCGAAGGTCAGGATGGTCGACAGGAAACGGCCGGCCGCGGTGACCGGGAATCCGTTGATGGCATCCTGTACCGACGATACGAGCCGTCCCGTCGGAAGCAGCAGCAGGATTCCGCCGACCACCACGATCTCGGGCGCGATCTGTATGCCCACCGGGCTGCCGAAACGCGACAAGAGCAGGGCGATGAAGGTGACTAGGAACGCGCACGAGGCGGTAATGAAGAAGTCCGGTGTGCGCCAGCGGCTCAGTCGCCGGGCCAGGAGGCTAACCAGCAGGTTGGAGACGAAGGCGACCGCGGAGGCTCCGAGCCCGCCACCGAGCACACCGACGAAGACGGCGGAGAACACAGCGAACGCGACCGTAACCATCCAGCGTGGGAATGGCTTGGAGCTCCGGACGATTTCGTCCAGCCGGCGTACTGCCTCGTCGCGGCCCACACCGCCGGCAACAATCTCCGTGACCAGCTGGTGCACCTGGGCCAGGCCTGCGTAGTTGTTGGTCCAGGACCGCACCACGCGCAGCAGCGTGATGGGCGTCTGGTCCGTGGGGGCGTAGTTGATTGCCACCGACTGGTTCGTGATGTCCACTTCGATGTGCTTCAGGCCCAGGGCGGCGGTGATCGCGATGATGCTGGTTTCCACTTCCAGGGCGCCGGCGCCGTACCGGAACATGGACTCGGCCAGGTGGAGCGCGAAGTCGATGGTCTTGCGCGCGGACGTGTCCACTCCCCCAACCTGGATCATGGGGTTGGCGTAGGGGCTGCCCGCGAGCCTGTCCACGATGCTCATGGGGGCTGTGGGCGGGTTTTCGCCCTGCACGAGCCTGCGCAGCATGCGTTTGGCCGCGGCGTCCTGCCGCACCTGGGACGCGGTGAGTGGTTCGGTCGGGGGCAGCGCCCCCGTGGGCGGCCTGCGGCGACCGTCCGGTGCTTTGGTCATTGCGGCCTCCTCAAGGGCATCACAAGGGTTTTTAGTAAAACTGCCGGCCTGTTCGCCGGGTGTAGATCTGACGAGCGACGCGTTCGCCGGCAGCCATCCAGGCCTTGTATTTCAGCGGGCTGATCACCTGGTCGTAGCAGCCCACGAAGTCGGTGACCGTCTTGCTGAAACTCGTCTTGAACAGCCCCAGCCCGTGGAACGGGTTGGAGGTGTCCTTGAGTTTGTCGCTCGGCGGCGTCCCGCAGAAGTCGTACTCCGTGCAGCCGAGTTCCTTGACCTGGTTAATGGCAGTCCACTGCACCAGATGCGAATCCCCGTACTGGCCGCGCTTCTGCAGCGAACCGCCGTCCTTGTACGTCCCCTTCCGGCCGTAGTTGATCACGAAGGCGCCCACGGACGGGACCCCGTTCTCGTAGACGAACAGCAGCCGGCCCTGGCCGCGGTCAATGAAGTTGGTCCAGAACTTCTGGTAATACTCGTACTCCCGGACCCTGACCTGCGACTTCGCTTCCACCGTGGTGGTCATAAGGGCGTACATTGCCCTGAAGTTCTCCTCGGTGGGCTCCGCGTTGTGGACTTCCACACCCTCCCGGATGGCCCGGCGGACGGCGTTGCGCCCCCTGGAATGCAGGTTCCGCAGCAGCTGGTTCTCTTCCGGCGCGATGTCCAGCAGCGCCGTGGAGTCGTTGGGCTGCAGGTTGTGGGTCTTGACCAGGCCCGCGCCCTCGATCACCCGCTTGACGTCCTCGGAGAGGATGATGTCAGGCTCGATCTTGATAGCGAATACGCCGAGCTTTGCACGCCTAACGAACTCGGCGTTTGCCGCCGCGATTCCCGGGATGTCCTCCACTGCTGCCACGTCCGGCCCCTTGATGAGGTACCAGAGCTTACCGAGGACCGGGAAGGACTTCTCCAGCACCAGGTTGTAGCTCGTGTAGTCGGCGGTCTCGTAGACCAGGTGGAGGGGATTCCAGCCGAAGTGCTGCTTGACCTGGGCGAAGGCCTCGGACTGGAGCAGGTTTCCGCCGTTCGGGTTCGCGGTGACGTGGGAGTCCCAGTTGGCGACCTCCTCGGCGGAGGCGAAGCGGGCGGTGAATTCTCGCAAGTGCGCGGTGTCCAATCTTTGCGGCAGTGCTTCAGTGCATGCCGGGCATGCAATCCATAAGTCTATCGGCCCTGCCTGGAAGACGCTGACCGGGCCCCTCCCCCGCGGCCGCAGCCTCAGAGCCGGACCTGCTCCAGGGACTCGAGCCGTAACGCCATGGGTTCCTTGCCCCGGGAGCGCTGGCTTTTGACGAGCCGGTCCGCGTTCTCCAGCCGGGAAAGGCTCAGCCCGGTCAGCTCGGCGATCTGCCGCACCGGGACCTGAAAGGTGCGGAAGGGGCCAAGCGGCGGTGGTTCATCCGCAAGAAGCCGTTCCCGGATAGCCTTCTTGAGCTCCACTTTCCCCAGCAGCGGCGACTGGTCCAGCAGGAATCCCGCGGCAGCAAGCTTTCCGTCCATGGTCCAGGCAGCGACCTTCCAGAACTTCCTGGGAATCTGGACGCCCCGGTAGGGCAGGTCGTCCTCCTCCAGGACGGGCCCGGTGAAGACGCTGAGCTTGGCGTCGTTGAGGTCGGCATGGTTGAGCACGTGGTCCTCCAGCCCGACCCAGAGTCCCTTCCCCTGGTTGAAGTCGTCAACCTGGGGTGCGGCGTTGGTGAAGGCGAAGGTGTCCTGGTTGGCTGCCTTGGCCGTGGCCGTGTCGCCCCAGACGGGATCCAGCCGCCGCACGAGATGCCCGCGGTCGAAAGCGTTGTTCTTGTAAACGTCCGGCCCTGCCTGCTGCTCCTTCGGCACCCTGGAATCAAAATGCCAGGTTCCTTCGCGGGCCAGCGGCACCAGCTCGCGTCCGTTGATGTTCACCCCGACGACGGCGGCCAGTTTGCGCGCGGTGCGCAACCGGACTGAAAAGTGGATGTAGTCAAGCAGAACCGTTGCTGCCGGCGGACTGGGCAGCTCAAGGCGTGCCCGCAAGAAGTCCCGGTCATATCCCCCAGTCATAGCTCCATAGTGGCACTGCCCCCTGACTGTGAACAGAGTCGGTGCACAGAGCGGATGGACGGGGAAGCCCATGCGTACGTGCCCGGTGCCGGTCCGGCGCTTGACGCGGCACTCCGGACTGGCAAGGGTTGAAGGATGCAGGCTCACCACGAACAGTCCATGGCCGGTCCCGGCGCGTCCGTCCGCGGGACCGAGTCCAGCTTCGAAAGCCACAGCGCCGGCGTTCAGGTGCTCGGACTGGCGGTGTTCCTGGCGGCTTCCGCGCTGGTCTCCTGGCTGGGTGCCATCGCCACGCTGAACAATGTGAACGGCTGGTACGTCGCCGCGGACAAGGCCCCGTGGTCACCGCCCAACTGGGTGTTCGGCCCGGTCTGGACGCTGCTCTATGTCGCCATGGCAGTGGCGGCATGGCTCGTCTGGCGCCGCCTCACTGAACGCACCAGACCTGCGTTGGTTGCCTACGGGATCCAGCTGCTGCTGAACCTGATGTGGACGCCGGTGTTCTTCGGCCTCTATCCGGTGATGGGCACGCCGGCGCTCTGGCTGGGCTTCGCCGTCATCATCGCCCTG
The DNA here is from genome assembly GCF_018613775.1 of Arthrobacter sp. ISL-69. Taxonomy (NCBI): domain Bacteria; kingdom Bacillati; phylum Actinomycetota; class Actinomycetes; order Micrococcales; family Micrococcaceae; genus Arthrobacter; species Arthrobacter sp. ISL-69. The sequence continues at coordinate 1,492 of NZ_JAGGPO010000007.1, read as the reverse complement.
ATAATCGCCGTGACCGTCACCGTGCTGTTCTTCGGCCCCATCAGCCGCGCCGCCGGCCTCCTGCTGTTGCCCTATGTCTCCTGGCTGGTTTTCGCCGCCAGCCTGAACTTGTGGGCGGCGCTGCACAACTGAGTCAGCACTCCACGACGTTGACGGCGAGGCCGCCCATGGCGGTTTCCTTGTATTTGGAGCTCATGTCCTTGCCGGTTTCGCGCATGGTCACGATGACTTCGTCGAGGGAGACCCGGTGTGTGCCGTCGCCCCAGAGCGCCATTTTGGCGGCGTTGATGGCCTTCGCAGCGGCGATGGCGTTGCGTTCGATGCAGGGGATCTGCACCAGCCCGCCGATCGGGTCGCAGGTCAGTCCGAGGTTGTGTTCCATCGCGATTTCCGCGGCGTTTTCCACCTGCTGCGGGGTCCCGCCCATGACCTCGGCCAGCCCGGCGGCGGCCATCGAGGACGCCGACCCCACCTCGCCTTGGCAGCCGACCTCGGCGCCGGAGATCGAGGCCTGTTCCTTGTACAGCACCCCGACCGCGGCCGCGGTCAGCAGGAACTTGACCACCACATCGTCCCGGTCCGCCTGCGTGGCCACATCCATCCCGGGGGCGAAATGCAGCGCGTAGTACAGCACCGCCGGGATGATGCCGGCGGCACCGTTCGTCGGGGCCGTGACCACCCGGCCGCCGGAGGCGTTCTCCTCGTTCACGGCCAGCGCGATCAGGTTCACCCATTCCTGCCAGTACTTCGGGTCCCGGTACCCGGGATCATGGTCCCGGCTTTCCTTCAGGAGCCGCTCGTGCCAGTCCGGGGCCCGACGGCGGACCTTCAGCCCGCCGGGCAGCAGCCCCTCACGCTTCAGGCTGGTTTCCACGCAGCCTTCCATCACCGAATAGATGTGCAGCAGGCCCGCCCGGATTTCCTCCTCCGACCGGGACGCGCGTTCGTTCACGAACATGATCTCCCCGATGGACAGGCCCTTAGACTGGCAGCGGCCCAGCAGCTCCGCGGCCGTGCGGAAGGGCAGCGGCAGCTCCTTCTTGGACTCATCGAGTTCCTTCAGCGCCGCGTCCTCCTCGCCCTCGCGGACGATGAAGCCGCCGCCCACCGAGAAGAACGTGGCAGTGTGCAGGACCTCCCCGGCTGCGTCGGAGACCGTGAACGTCATGCCGTTGGTATGCCTGGGCAGGATGGTCAGCGGCCGGAGCACCATGTCCTGCACCCCGTAGGGCAGCTGCACGGACCCCGCGAGCTGCAGTTTCCCGGACTCGGCGATGGCAGCCAGCCGCTCCTCCACCTCATCGGGAAGGATCTTCTCCGGGTGGAAGCCCTCCAGGCCCAGCAGGATGGCCGTCATCGTGCCGTGGCCCTGCCCGGTCGCGGCCAACGAACCATAAAGATCCACCCGCAGCGACGCCACCTTGTCCAGGGCGCCGGAGTCCTTGAGCTCCTCGGCGAACACCGCGGCAGCCCGCATCGGCCCTACTGTGTG